>JAAEUI010000376.1 GCA_024227475.1 Paracoccaceae bacterium
CATTTTGAAGGAGTCGCTTAAATGGCGAAACACGAACCAGGAGAGTATGTCTCGGACAGTATCGTTGAGGCAATCCATAGCGAACACCCCCGCACAAAAACCGAGACGCTGACCGTGACGTTTTTGGTCAAGCAGCAATTGGCTTCAAGTGGATGGGTAAATTGCGAACCTTTCGAGGTCCATGTCAAAATCTATTTGTCTGATCGCATGTGGTCATCAGGCTTGGCAGAACGGCAACTGGACGCCCTCCGCTTTAACGGCGACTTCGATAAACCAGAGTTTGTCGCCCCGGAAGACGGCTGGTGGAATCTTGTTTGTCAGCACGAGCCGTTTGAGGGCAGGACGGTCGAAAAGTGGACTATGGCAGAATGGGAACAAGAAGCCGCTCCCAGGCCCGTTTCGGTCGAGAAGTCCATGGCGATGAACGCCAGATGGCAGTCCCTAAAAGGCGCAAGGCCGCCAGGGCAGCCACAAGCTCCGCCTGCTCCTCCCGCAACGCCACAGCAAGCGGCGTTTGACGCGCAGGCCCCGACAGCGCCGCCATCTCCACCGCTGCCGGGAGGCGACCAATTTCAAGGGGGGTTTCAGTCATAAGGGCGCTAGTTTTGGCAGCGTATCGTATGACCTCGTGCCGCTCGGTATCATGCCACGGGTTACGCTTACGGTCGGCCAGCGAGGCGTGGCGCGTATCTGGCGGGATGGACGATTTGCCGGGATACGGGTGAGACTTGGCGATGGAACGGAGAAATATCTGTGCCCCAGGTTTTGCAAACACATGACAACGGAATGGCGGGCAACGTAGCCCGTGCGGCGCGGTAGATGGTATCGAGCGCGCCGCGAATGCCGCCTGTGGCGACCCCTGGCCACTTGCATATGGGGGGCCGGGTTCGATTCCCGGCGGCGGCAATTGAATTGCTATGGGCAATTCGATGAACCTAATTCCAGGCAGGCAACGAAAGAGCATGAGGTTGACGTGTGACAGCGATAATCGAAGGGCTGTTCCGGATCAAGGAAATGTGCCGAAACCGAGCCTGTGGAAGTTAGCAGTGAACACCGGATTGTGACTGCCGGGCGGGTGCGAGGCCCGCATTTTGATTTCCCCCTCCTCAACCCCCGGCAATTGGGCCGGGGGATGGAGTATGAAGCATGAACGAACAGCCTAATTTAGTGGCGGCTTTTTCCGGTGGCGCGGATTCGACAGCCATGGTGTTAGCCATGGCCGACAAGGGAGAATCGTTCGACTGCCTGTTCACCGAAACCGGGAACGAATTGCCCGGTGTTATCGAACATATTGAGTCTGTATGTGAACACGTTGGCGCAGAGTTGATCTTTCCACAAACTCGTAACACGCTACACACGCTCATAGCAAAGTTTGGCGCATTGCCAAACCACCGAATGAGGTGGTGTACCCGTATGCTGAAGATAGAGCCGTGTATTGTGTTTCTCAAAAGAAATCCAGGGACGACATTGTGTGTTGGATTGCGACACGATGAGGAACTGCGCCAAGGGCTGTACGGCGATTATGCCACGTATCGCTACCCGCTACGAGAACTAGGCTGGAGTCGCCAGGACGTGGTTTCGTATTGCAAACACCATGGATTCTCGCCACCCAAACGAACGGACTGCGCCTTGTGTTACGATCAGCGACTTATCGAGTGGTGGAACTTGTGGAAAGATCACCCGAACGAGTTTCAGCGAGGAATCAAGCACGAAAACGACACGATACACACATTTCGCAGCCCGTCACGAGATACGTGGCCAGCTAAGCTGGTTCAATTAAGGACACGTTTCGAGAACGGCGAAAAGCCGACACGCAGTAAGGAGCGGGACGGTGCCGATAGCTCGGTTTGCCGTGTGTGTAGATTTTAGGTCTTTCGGCAATTGGGCCGGGGGATGGAGTATGAATGATGAGCGATAACAACCGTCTGTGTCAGCAAGTGGAAAGCTTTGCGTGGCTACTGCTTTTAATGACAGGGGCATTGGCAACCTATACCACGTTCTTTCTTTAGGAGGTGTACTGTGTTCATTTTCATTTTGGAATTGATTTACTGTTTCATCGACCAGATACCGGCTTTCATCGGCTAGGTATCGCAGCAAGCCCCGTCCGGTTCGTGGCTCGCGTTACGGCGTCGGGCGGGGCGGTTGAGTCATCGCAATGCAAAACGAGCTATATGACAACAGACGGCACTCGTGGCCGGTGGAAGGTGGGCTAAGACTGCGCCCGTGGGACTTTGCGGAGGTTGCGGCAAGGCAACGGAGAATCCTGCGCGGCAAGGCGATTGCCGATCAGCCGGACGTAATTGTTGACGATAGCGTTGTCGATATGGTAGCGCGGGACATTGAAAGAATGAGTGGCGATGACTGAAGAACAACTGAATCATATCACCGAGAGACTGACCAACGAAGGATGCCAACGGGACGATCCGGACTGTGAATTTGAGTGTTGCCATGAGGAATGCCCCACCCCCGTTGAGGAGTGGTGTTTTGCGTGCTTGTTAGGTTTGTGGATTGTGATGGATACCGATGACTGAAAAACAGCGCATAGCGGACGCGGTGAAGAAAGAGCGGGAGCGAATCATTGGGCTGATTGAATTTCTTTCGTATGATAAAGTATGGCCACGATTGCGGGGAATGATTGATCGGGGAATTGTAGTAATGACATGCCCGAAGTGTTCCCGCAGGTCCGCAATCTCCCCAACACGGATCTTGTCGTCATGCCCGCGCTGTTCAACAACGTGGACCCCACACCCCGACACCGAGCGAGGCGTGCGGGCGATGCACGAAGAATCTATCGAAACAGTCGAGCGAGAGTTGGCAAAAGCGTTTGGCTTGGTGACAAGTCTGCTACGGAGGAGAAGCCATGAAGCGGGAAAGAACGGTGAAGAAAACACGGAAACGGACGCCCAAGGATGATGTGTGGGATGCGATCTGCCTGGAATTCGGCATGGACCCATCGCCTAAAATCCGGTCGCATCGAACCAGACTGGGGCGATTGGCAACCGACCTCACTGCATTGGGCGCGACCGAGAGTGAGATAAAAAAGAGAGCTTTGGCCATGTCCAGCCAGTGGGGCGCGAAGTCACACACGCCGGAAGCATTGGTCAAACACTGGGATCAGCTTGGGGCGGGGACGTTGGAAGACAAATCTCCCAAACGGATTGCCGCAAAGCCAGGGAAATACGACGGACTAGCGTTTAATGAGTAAAATCCACCTTCCACAACGATACCTCCCCGGAGAACTGGAGGAACAGTATAGACAGCTACCGGACAAGTTTCGGGAATCCTCTCGTGTTCCAGACGAAATTCGAAAGGCGATACGAGCTTGTATGGATGCCGAAAAGCCCTGGCCACTTCTGATTGTCGGGCCTGTAGGCGCTGGCAAAACATGCGCGGGCCTTCTTTTATGCGATGTTGTTGGTGGCCGATACCACACCGTTTCGTCTCTTCGCCAACGGCAAGTCGATGCCAAAATGGGGCGGCTATACACCGACAGCTATTTCTCTGCGGCCAAGGTCACTGAGGCTGAGATGTGGGGTGAGGTGCAACTAAGCAGGCTGTTTGTCCTGGACGAACTAGCCGCCGATCCAGGCGCAAAAGAGCCTGAACGACAGATGGTTCAGTCAGTGCTTGACCATCGCGAAGGTAAACCGCTGTTACTCCTTAGCAATCGAGACCCCAAAGAGATTGCCGAGATATACGGCGGCCCAGTCGGGAGTCGCGCCGCTGCCGGGACCATCCTGTGGCACAGGGGCGAGGACATGAGAGAGCAAACACGAGAGGTTCTGTCGTGATTGAGCCTGAAGAACTTGAACAGATGCTCAGTCACCACGGCCCTTACTCTGTCGAGAGAACCGACCGCTACATGCGGAATGAGTGCTGGTACATATCGGGCGGAAAATGCACTGTCCGGTGGAAGCCAAAATCAGACAGGCCGACCATCTTCAGTTCGCATCGGTCGGTACTGTGTTCGGCAGATAGCAGCCTTAGAAACGTGGCTCGAATCGTGTTGCTGTTGGCGAGTAGAAGTAAGAGGGATGAGGGGCAAGGCGACTTGTTTCAGGCGAAGGGCGACCAGAAATGATATACATGGGCGTTGACCCAGGTTCGCAAAAGGCGGGCTGGGCAATCAAGGATGATGGCGTACTCATTAACCACGGCATCATCAAGGCACGCAGGGCAAGCAAGACGCGGTATGACGAACGGTCTGAGGATATTGCGGATCGCCTGCAATATATCTTTTGGAAGTACCTCCCTGGCGTTGTCGTCGTGGAAATCCCAAACAAAACCCAATCCAAAAGGAAGTACACGACCAAGGCTGGAGAAGTTCGCGACAGACCCACCAACATGACCCAACACATCTATGCCTCCGGTGTCCAGGTGAGGGCACTACGAGAAGCGTGGTTTGATGACAGCACTACATACGTCCGTGATATTTTCAACTGTGTCATGCCCTGCACCTGGACGGCAAAGTGTCGCAAGAAAATCGCCCGACAGGAAAAAGCGGCTGAACTGTATCCGCAGTACGACCCGGCAACGGACAAGGGCGGTGATGCCTCTGACGCAATCATGCTGATTGAGTGGTTCCAAGAGCAGGAGAAACAAAAATGAAACTCGAAATCAAGCTGGTTAACAGTCGTGAGCTTGGACAGTTGATTAAGTTCCCCGCGTGGTGGCTGCTTAAAGAGGCGGAAGCTGGGCGAATACCGCACTACTCATGGACAACCAAGCCACGGTTCAATTCCTTTGGGGAACTTGGCGACCCCAAAACAACCCGGATGTTTGAACCACATTCTGTTGCCCGCTTCCTTGCCATTCGGGCCAGAACGGAAGGGTTGGTCGATGAGTACCTGGAACGCGCCAAAGAGAATGTTGACCCCAACGACCCGATTCAGTATCAGTTCAGTTTCAAAGAAGATGCAAAATAAGGCGCTGCCGCCCTGGTTCTGATCCCCTAAATCTCAGATGCCCGCCAGGGCGGTGGCGTCATAGCGGAGAACCATGTTACAACTAACCGAAGAACAGGAAATCATGTTCACGCTGTTCGTCCGATGTGCAGGCGGGACGGACATTGACGGATGGATCGACACGATGCAATCGGTCTCGCTTGAAGAGGCGGGCGAATATCTGGAGAAGATCGGCTATCTGGAGCGAGAAGTGACAGGTTTTGTGACAACCGGACGATTCCGGATTAAGCCTTCAATCGCCATTCTCATGGCGCTTCCGACCCTCCACATAGCCATGAGCCTTAGCCTGCCATCTAGCCCACCATGCCAGCACAGCCAGGGCGACCCCACCAGCAACCCCCAGCCGCAACGGCCAGGGGTCGGCGTGGTTCGTGACGTTCTTGTGGTAATCGCCGCGCAGATTGGCCACGTCAGACTCGATCTGAGCCGCTAGGGCTGCCTGTGCGTCGAGTTCGGCCATCAGGTCGGCCTGCCGGACCTCTTGAGGAGAAGTGCCCGCAGGATCGCTTACAATGCGTTTTTCGGTGGCGACACAGCCAGAGCCGTATACCCAGAGGAATAGCAACACGCAAAAGAATGCGAACATAACGACCACGGCAACCGTGAATTCGCGATCCTCATCGTCCATGCCCTATCCCAGCGCGAAAAATGCCACCACGACCAGTAGAAAATGGATCGCGTAATAGGCTATTTCGTCAATCATTGTCCGCTCCCCTGTGGAGTTATGTCAATACCGCCCGAAATGCCAGCCCCGCCACCCTGGACGCTGACGGCTGGCAATGCACGAACCAGCTTATCTACCGCAATGCCGAACTGGCCAATCAGATTCGACAAGCCCGCCATTGAGATTGCTATGCCCTGATTGGCCACCTTCTGCTGCTCTACGAATGCCATCATCTGAGC
>JAAEUI010000377.1 GCA_024227475.1 Paracoccaceae bacterium
CGCCGCGTAGGGCGGGGCTATCGTTATATGAATATGTTTCCGTTACAAGCGTTTTTAACGTCGCTGAAGGCAGACGGCTTCCGCATCACCATGCGGGATTACCAGCGCATCGCCGCGGTGCTGCGCACGGGTGAGGTCTGGACGCTGCCCCGGCTACGGGATACGCTGCTGGTGCTGTTAGCAAAAGATGTGGAGCAGCAGGAGATTTTTGAACGGCGTTTCCGGCAATTTTTCAAAGCCGACCTGCAAGAAGAAAAAATCCTGCCTGCCATAGACATCCAAAAAGTGTTGGCGGAATTGCAACAACTCGCCCACATAAAACGGGAACAAAAGCAGCGGGAAGAAGAACAGAAAGAACAGGAAGAGAAAAAGCAGCCACCTCTCAAACCTCGTCACGTCGTCATAAAAATCGCAGCCGCCACCACATTTATTGGCGTCCTGTTTGCGATAATTCTGGGCTATGCTGTCATTACCAAACCTCGCCCTGCAATCAGCATCCAACCAGCCTTCCTGCACTTTGGGGAATTGGCGATCGGAGAACAGGTCACAAACGACTTCACGCTAGAAAACAGCGGAACCGCTGCGCTCACCATTGAAAATATTGAGATAAACGGGATCGATGAGGATAATTTTAAGCTTTACGCTGAGTATGCCAACAAAGCCATTCCGCCGGGAGAGACGCTCACGATTCCTGTTTCATTTCAGGCAGCCGCTGAAGGCATCCGCGGGGCCGTTCTGGAAATTGCAAGCAATGTCGAAGGCAGCCCCTACAGGCTTACGCTCAGCGGAACAGGCTTTCTCAAAGAGCCGGTCGCCAGGATTGCACCTGCTTTCCTCAATTTCAATCTTCAAACCAGCGGAACCACCAGCGCCGCAGATCTGCTTGTCATCAATAACGGACGCAGCCCCTTAATCATTGATAGCCTGACAATCAGCGGCCGTCATGCGACCAATTTCAAGCTGACAACCGAATTCACCCAAACCACGCTTGAGCCAGGGGAGGAATTGATCATTCCGGTAGAATTTGAGCCTGTCGCTAAAATTGAATACACAGCGGTTTTGAAGATTGTGGATAATACGAAGTTGGGTCTCCACAAGATTGAGTTGCGAGGACTTCAGATTGAACGCAAGCGCTTGTATGCGGATCTGCCTTACGTGGAACAGGTTGTTCCGGTCACGCTGCCGGGGGATTGGAAACCGGCGGCTGTCGCGGCGACAGGATGGTTTGCGCTGCTGTTGTTCTATAGCATCTATCTCCGACGCTGGCGCAGGATTCCGGCGGATGAACCGGCTGACTGGAACAGGGCTGAAGAGAGTCCGCGCCATTTCCCTCTGGGCAGCATCGGCGGTGAGCCGGCGCCGCGTTTCGATGATGAGATGCTGAATGAACTGGCCGATTCGATGGGCTATTTTCAAAGTCAACAGACCGGAAGAGTCCTGAATGTGATCGAAACGATTAAGGCCACAATCCGCAGCGGCGGAATACCGGAGGCCACCTTTTTTACCCGCAAGCAGGTTCGTTCGCTGCTGATTTTAGAGGACGGGCTGGCGGAATCTCTGTCCTGGAACAGAATTGCCGGCGAACTGGCGGAAGGCATGAGCCAGCGGGGCGTGAAAGTGGTGTCTGGCCGGTTTACGGATTCCCCGGAGCACTTCAAAACCCAAGACGGCGCAACCCTTATGCTTGAGGATTTCGAGGATCAACGCCAGGGCTATTTAGTGCTGATCTTCACTGACGGCAAGCGGATTCTGCGCCGGCACAACCGTTTCCTGCTGGAAAAACTGGCGCGCTGGCCGATGCTCGCCTGGATGGAAGTGCGGGAATCGCGCTTTTGGGACGAAACCTCAGCCATTCCGGTCCAGTATGCCATTCCCATTTATCCGGCCACGCCGCAAGGAATCTTCAGGGCGATCAGACGATTTTTAACTGAACAGGCGCTGGAGCCGGATGACGCCGAACAGGTCACGCGGCGCGGGGAACCTATCCGCCTGACCGACGCCGCGCTGGAGGCCTACATCGAATATTTGGCAGGCGAAGCGCTGCCCTGGGCGCAGGAATGCGCCATGCTGCAGCCCTCCTTCACAATCGGATTGGCGGACGCCTTGCGCCGCGAATTCCATTCCCCTGGCTCCCCTCTCCTGACGGGAGGGGCCGGAGGATGGGGATCGCCGGGCATACCTTATGAGCAGATCGAACGACTGCTGGCTTTGCCGGGAA
>JAAEUI010000378.1 GCA_024227475.1 Paracoccaceae bacterium
GGAGAAGCACATCGCAAATCCTACCGTCGCCAGACGGTAGTGGTTTAGTTTAAACCACAAATGAAACCCGAAGCTTCCACGTTATCAGCACCATAGACCGGCGATTTCTACATTAACCGGTCTCAGGTTAAAGTAGAAACGCTTTAGGTTTTTCGGTATTGAATCACGAGAGCCTTGTCCTGCGAATGGGCATGGCCTTCTCCCTGATACATTTCCAACTCGCTGATTATCGGGGAGGTTATCTGACCCTGGTCTTTCATGTCTCTCAGGGTTTCGCCAAACCCACCCTGGGCGAAATGCACCGCATTCACACCGATACAGTACAATCCGTTAGGCCGTACCAGATTCAGAATCCGTTTCAGTGGTTCGGGCCCAAGATGGCCGTGGGTGAATGTTCCGGCAGATATCACCGAACCGTAGTCACAAGGCAGATGCGATACCGATGCAGTCAAATCCGCCTGATAGAGTGATCGGTATATGTTCTTTGCCGCTGATACCTCCAGCATGTCAGAAGAAATATCTATACCGTCAATTGATTTGGCGGGAAGTTGCAGAGCCTCTGCCACTAGGCCCGTGCCGCATCCTATATCGGCGACGGGCAGATCACTTTCCTCACTAAAGCGCAAATAGTGTTCGGCCAATAGTTTTGGAAATACATACCCCAGAGCGGTGACAAAATCCGTGTCATAAACGGCAGCAAAATCCTTGTAATAGGCGATATTGTCATCCGGCGTGGACAGATTATAGGCCCCCTCCAAAAGCTGCTTGCCGTCTCTGGTTTCCGCCAAATTCACTTCCCCTTTTGCGCAAAAATGTCAGGCAGCGGGGCAGCTGTCCAGCGGGATCATCCGTATCGGCCCGGTTTGGTGCCGTCGAACTGATGCAAACCGGGCAATATCCCTTGACATTATCCCTACAAACAAGTGTATCGGCGCGAGATCAATCACCGCCCCTGAAGGGACCCATCATGCACGCCTATCGCAGCCACACTTGCGCCGACCTGAACGCTTCGGATGTCGGCGAAAATGTCCGCCTGTCAGGCTGGGTGCACCGGGTGCGCGATCATGGCGGCATTCTGTTCATCGACCTGCGCGATCATTATGGTGTGACGCAAGTGCTGGCCGACCCGGACAGTCCGGTGTTCAAGGATGTGGAAAAGGTACGCTCTGAATGGGTAATCCGCATTGACGGCAATGTCATGGCGCGCGACGAGAGCCTGATCAACCCGAAACTACCGACCGGTGAGGTTGAGGTGTTCGTCCGCGACTTGGAGGTGCTGGGCGAGGCGGCAGAACTGCCGCTGCCGGTGTTTGGCGATCAGGACTACCCGGAAGAAACCCGGCTGAAATACCGCTTCATTGATCTGCGGCGTGAAAGCCTGCATGACAATATTATGCTGCGATCTCAGGTGGTAAGCTCGATGCGCAAGCGGATGGAAGGGATTGGGTTCAACGAATTCCAGACCCCGATCATCACCGCGTCTTCGCCCGAGGGTGCGCGTGATTTTCTGGTGCCCTCGCGCTTGCATCCCGGTAAGTTCTACGCCCTGCCGCAGGCACCTCAGCAGTTCAAACAGCTGATCATGGTTGCCGGGTTCGACAAATACTTTCAAATTGCACCGTGTTTCCGCGATGAGGACCCGCGCGCAGACCGTTCGCCGACTGATTTTTACCAGCTCGACATGGAAATGAGCTTTGTGAACCAGCAGGATGTGTTTGACGCCATCGAACCGGTGATTAAAGGCGTGATGGATGAATTCGGCAGTGGGCGCCCAACCAATCAGGACTGGCCGCAGATTTCGTTTAAAGACGCGGCGCTGTGGTATGGCACCGACAAGCCAGACCTGCGCAACCCGATCAAGATGCAGGTAGTGAGCGAGCATTTCGCTGGATCGGGGTTCAGGATTTTTGCCTCTCTGCTGGAGAATGAAGGCACCGAAGTGCGCGCCATTCCGGCCCCTAAAGGTGGATCGCGGAAGTTCTGTGACCGAATGAATAAATTTGCGCAAGGTGAGGGTCTGCCGGGGATGGGATACATTTTCTGGCGGGATCAGGGCGAGGGCATGGAAGCCGCCGGACCGCTGGCCAAGAACATCGGCCCGGAGCGCACCGAAGCCATCCGGCAGCAGCTTGGTCTTGAAGTTGGCGACGCCGCATTCTTCCTCGGTGGCAAGCCATCAGCGTTTGAATCCGTGGCTGGCCGCGCCCGGGTGACCATTGGCGAGGAGCTTGGCCTTACAGACAAGGAAAAGTTCGAATTCTGCTGGATTGTCGACTTCCCGATGTATGAAGCCGACGAAGAAAGTGGCAAAATTGACTTTTCTCATAACCCGTTTTCCATGCCCCAGGGCGGGTTGGAGGCGCTGGAAAACGACAATCCGCTGGAAATCCTCGGTTATCAGTACGATCTGGCGTGCAACGGTTACGAACTGGTGTCAGGCGCGATCCGGAACCACAAACCCGAAATCATGTACAAGGCCTTTGAACTCGCCGGATACCCCAACGAAGAAGTCACCAAACGCTTCGGTGGCATGGTCCGTGCCTTCACCTACGGTGCCCCGCCCCACGGCGGCTGTGCTGCCGGGATCGACCGCCTGGTGATGCTGTTGGCGGACGAATCCTCAATCCGCGAGGTCATCATGTTCCCGATGAACCAGCGCGCTGAGGACCTGATGCTGGAAGGGCCAAGCGAGCCGACGAACGAGCAGTTGAGGGAATTGGGGTTGAGGGTTATTCCGCAGGAGGAGTGAGTTTGTTCGATACACTCAGGGATGCCGGCTTTGATATCATGGTGTCCAACCATGCCGAGGCCATCCTGAGCGTGGATTTTCCTGAACAGGCGCGCGAACTCACATCCGCACTTCTCGATTTCTCCCTGCCAGTCACCGAGTTGATCGGAAGTGGCGGCGGAGAAGCTCCCTCAACCCAACGTCTGCGTCGTGATCTCACCGGGCAGGGCTGGGGCAAGCACAACTTCCGCATGGAAACCGTCATCGACGGGCGGCTGAGCCAGGCACAGAGCCACGAGATCGACCATGTGCGGCGGACCGAACACGGTGTGCTGGCGATGGAGATCGAATGGAACAACAAGGATCCGTTCTTTGACCGCGATCTTGAAACCTTCCAGCGTCTGCATGCGCAATCGGTGATCAGTCTGGGCATCATCCTGACCCGCGGCGCCAGCCTGCAAGCCGCGATGTTCGATCTCGTGGCTGAATTTATTAGGCAGGAGGATATCAAGGACGAAGCCAGCCTGATCCCCTTGGGCATGAAGGAACGTACGACCCGCCAGCGGGCTGCGGTAGAACGCGCCGTGGCCAGTGGAACTCCTTTTGCCGAGGCCTTCGCCCGCCCCTTTGTCGCCGACAAATACGGGCAGGCTACCACGCACTGGGCCAAGCTAACGGATCGGGTGAAGCGAGGGGTGGGCAACCCGTGCCCCTTGCTGCTCATCGGCATTCCAGCACGCGCCGTCACTGGGGTCATGCTGCCCCAATCTGCTTCAATGTTCTGAAAACATTCAGGTAATCCGACGCTTTATTCCGCAGCCACCCCTGAATTATACCGGTAAGTTTCCCAATCCGGCTTGTAATCCGCATCCGCCTGATTGCCCCAGACCGTCCAGCCTTCGTGCACACCGCGCCCGAACAACTCCAGATACGGGCCCCAGGAACAGTCCTCGATCAGCTTGTATTGCTCATCGGGTTTGCGCGAATGCTCGCGCTTGCGGGTCTGCATCATATTGACCTGCCGCCGCCCCGGCGCCAGCGTCCGCGCGTTCTTGCCGCGCACGCCAAACAGCAGGATTTCGGTCACGTTGCGAAAATAGAACCCCACGCCGCGCCCATCCGAGCCACCATCTTTGCGCACCTTGTGCCAGATGATGTTGGATTTGTATTCAAACCCCCAGGCCGACAGCACCTGCAACCCATCGGGCAACAGCGCATTTGGCACCCACATGTAACAATGCGCCCGGTCTTCCAGATGATCAGCCACCGGAAGGGCGCAGATTTCCGCAAGCGTCAGGGTCGGATAGCGCGCCAACCGCTTATGCTCGGGCGCAACCTTGCCTGTGCGGTTGGTGAAACGCCACGGCGGATCGGCCAGAACAGTGCCAAACCGGCCTCCGTCCAGAAACCGCGTCAGGTCTTGTGCTGCTGTCCCCGTCATATCCAACATCTAGAAGGTTCCCTGTCGTATTGGCAAGATGTCATTGGAGAACATTATAAGAACATCGGTTAACAATCAATTGTAGTTTCACTAGTGCCTACCGCACCGCTTCAATCGGCCCCTCGGCCCGGGCGTTGATGAACTGATCCAGATACGGGTCCCCGCTGTCGTCCATCTGCCCAACCGGCCCGGTCCATTGCACCACGCCTTCGTGGATCATCGCCACTTTGTCGGCAATCGCGCGCACCGACGACATGTCGTGGGTGATGGTCATTGCCGTAACCCCCATCTCGACCACGATTTCACGCACCAGCTCGTTGATCACGCCGGACATGATCGGGTCGAGGCCTGTCGTCGGTTCGTCAAAGAAGATGATCTGCGGTTCGGCGGCAATGGCGCGGGCGAGGCCGACTCGTTTTTGCATGCCGCCCGAAAGTTCTGCCGGGAACAGGTCGGCAACCTCGGCCTTCAGCCCAACACGGCGGAGTTTTTCCACGGCGACATCGCGGGCGTCCGATTTGCTCAGCTTATCAGCCCCGCGCAGCAGGCGGAAGGCGACGTTCTGCCAGACGCTGAGCGAGTCAAACAGCGCACCACCCTGAAACAACATACCAAACTGCGCCAGAAACGCGTCGCGATCCCCCGCGGTGGCGTCCTTGCCGTTGACCAGAATGGTGCCGGCGTCTGGCTTGATCAGCCCCAGAATGCACTTCAGCGCCACCGATTTCCCGGTGCCCGATCCGCCGATGATCACCATGCTCTCGCCCTTGCCAATCGACAGATCTACGCCGCGTAAAACACGGTTGCTGCCGAACGCCTTGTGCAGGTCGGTGAGTTCAATTGCTGCAGTCATGAGGAGAAAAACAGTTCTGTTAACAGATAGTTGGAGGCCAGAATGAGGACGGAAGCCGACACAACCGCATTGGTCGTTGCCCGGCCCACACCTTGCGCCCCGCGCCCTGAGTGGTATCCGTGATAGCACCCCATCAGCGCCACGATGAAGCCAAAAACAGCCGCCTTTACCAGGCCCGAGAAAATATCCTCAAACTCAAGAAAGTCCCAGGTGTTGTTGATGTAAGTTGCGGCGTTGAATTGCAGACGCTGAGTGCCGACCAGAAACCCGCCCATGATACCGATGACGTCGCCGATAAACGCCAGAATGGGCATGGCCAGTGTGGCGGCCAGCACCCGGGGCACCACCAGATATTTCATCGGGTTGGTGCTGAGCGTTGTCAGCGCGTCGATCTGTTCGGTCACCCGCATGGTGCCAAGCTCAGCCGCAATCGACGAAGACACCCGCCCGGCCACCATCAAGCCGCCCAGCACCGGCCCAAGTTCGCGCACCATGGCAATAGCTACGACTGAAGGCACCACCGCCTCGGCATTGAACCGCGCTCCGCCTGAGTAGATTTGCAACGCCAGCGCCCCGCCGGTGAACAAAGCAGTCAGGCCGACAACCGGCAGGCTGAAATAGCCGATCTGCAACAACTGCTGGCCAAACTCGCGCGCATAAAACGGCAGGCGTGCAAGGTGCGAGACAGCCAAAGCTGCAAAGACTGCAATCCGTCCGATGGACGCCAGCAGCGCCAGCACAGAACGGCCGATAGAGGCCAGAAAATGGTCGATCCAAAGGAGTGCGGTCATGGGGCTGCCTGCTATTTTCCGCCAATGTAGCGGCGATTGTAGCGTCCGCCAAGGGAGGTCAGAATTTCATAACCGATAGTGCCTGCGGCGTCGGCCAGATCGTCCACCCTCTGGTGTTTGTTGAGAATTTCGAGATGGTCCGGCACCTGCGGCAGATCGGTGACGTCCACCGTTATCAGATCCATTGAAACCCGACCCACCAACGGGCAGGGCGTGTCGCCACTCCACAATCTGACAGCGCCGTTGCCCATGGCCCGGATCAGACCATCAGCATACCCAGCCGCTGTTGTCGCCAGCCGGGTTGGTCGTTTGGCGGTCCAGCTGGCGGCATAGCCGACGGTCTCGCCAACAGAAACTTCGCGGGTCTGGATGACCGGGACCGAAACTGTCACGACAGGCTGCGCATCCGCAAACGGCAGGCCGCCGTAAAGTCCGACACCCGGGCGGCAAAGATCGAAATGATACTCCGGCCCAAGCAGAACCCCACCGGTTGCCGCGAGCGAACGGCGGGCCGTCACTCCGTCCGTCATCTGACGAAAACACTCCAGTTGCGCCAGATTTTGCGGATGGTCCGGCTCGTCAGCACAGGCCAGATGCGAAATGATGAGTTTTGGGCCGCGCTCGTTGATTGCCCTGCTCAGCGCCGCGTAATCTGCTGGTTCCATCCCCAACCGGTTCATTCCGCTGTCCAGCTGGATGGCAAAAGGGGCGTCGCCGGAAGCGGCGAAAAACCGTTGTACCTGTTGTGGCGAGTTCAGCAAAGGCGTCAGCTCATGCGCGCGGATCGTCGTGACATCCGTTCCGTCACAGCCTGAAAAAACATAGATATCAGCCCTTGGGCCAATGGCTTTGCGCAGCGCTGCGCCTTCTTCGGTGACCGCGACGAAAAAGCTGCGCACCCCAGCATTGGCCAGTTCCTGGGCCACCGGGCCGACGCCCAGCCCATAAGCATCGGCTTTGATTACCGCAGCGGTTTCCACTTTCGTGCCGGTTCGGGCGTTCAGGGCCAGCCAGTTTGCGGCTATGGCGTCAAGGTCGATGGTCAGGGATGCGGCGGTCATACCAGGAGTTCCGTTGGCAGGTGTTTCAGCGGTTATGTCGCTGAAACACCTGGATGTCACGCCAATTTGGGCTGTTGCTGTGTTGCACAGTGAATACCGCCGCCCAATTCCCCCAAAGGATCGACGTTGAGGGTGACAACACTTCGCCCTGGGTGCAGGTCGGCCAGAGTATCGGCTGCGAACCGATCGGCCCGTGCATCGCCAAATTGCGCCGCTATTACCGCTCCGTTGCAGACATAATAATTCGCATAGGATGCGACAAAATCGGGTGACTTTACCCGACGTTTGAGAGGGTCGGGGATTACGGTCAGTTTTACTAGGTTCCCGTTTACTCCTCTGGTAGCGGCCAGAATGTCATGGGTTTCATAAGGAACGGTTTGCCAAATATCAGATGGGTCCGGGTTGTTTGGCAACTGGATCAGAACGTGGCCAGGAGCAACAAAACGCGCCAGGCTGTCGATATGGTAATCGGTGATATCCTCACCCCAAATCCCCGGTGCCCAGAGCATCTCTTGGGCACCAAAGGCTGCCAGCAGACGGGTTTCGATTACATCCCGGCTTAGCCTGTTTCGGTTTGGGTTCACCCAGGAGCTTTCATGTGCCATCAGGGTTCCATGCCCGTCGGATTCCACCCCGCCTGCTTCGCCGACCACACCGCTGTCCACAAGTCTCAGCCCCAAACGTTCAGCCACGCGTTCTGCTATGCGTCCATCAGCGCGATGCACCTGTTTCCGGCCCCACCCATTGAAATTGAGGTTATGAACCGCAAGTTCATGCCCATTGGTGGCAAACAGTGGTCCGGCGTCGCGGCACCATAAATCCTCGGTGGGAATATCCCACAGATCGACGATCTCAGACAGCAATCTGCGCGCGGCTGGGTGGTGCGCCTTATCTACAAGCATCACGACCGGTTCGAAGTCGGAAATTGTGTTGGCTATTTTGGCAATGCATCGCTGGGTCATGCGCAAAAACACTTTGTCGCGATAGACTTTCCGGCTGACTGGCCATTGCATGAAAGTTCTTTCATGCCGGGCATCCTCTGGTGGTACAGAAAACCTCGAATCCGCTTTTGCAGATTGTGGAACCAGAAATGCGGAGGCTCCGGCCAGAATACTTCTTCGAGTCATCAAGTGCCTGATTCCTCTATAACGGCAGTTTCAAGTCATGCATTCCCGATTAACACCCCAGCTGCAAACACCAGAGCACCACCCAGAACCACTTGAAATGCTGCCCGCATCCAAGGGGTTTCCATAAAGCGGTGCTGAATCCAAGTGATCGCCCAAAGCTCGACAAAAACCACGATGATCGCAATTGTCGTTGCGGTCCAGAAATCGGAGATTAGATAGGGTAGGGCATGGCCAAGCCCTCCGATTGTTGTCATGATTCCGGCTGCGAATCCACGTTTTATCGGTGAGCCGCGCCCCGAGATCACCCCGTCGTCGCTGGCGACTTCGGTAAATCCCATCGAAATTCCGGCCCCGACCGAGGCGGACAGGCCGATCAGAAAGGTCGACCATGTGTCTCCGGTGGCAAAGGCAGCGGCGAAAATAGGGGCCAGCGTGCTGACCGAACCATCCATCAGCCCGGCTAGGCCAGGCTGTACGTAGGTCAGGATGAACTGCCTGCGCTCCTGGCTGATTTCATTGGCGGCTACACCACTTCCTTCCATCTCTTGGCTTAGCTGCTGAGCAGTGGCTTTGTGTTCTGCCTCCTCAACCGCCAGATCACCCAGTAAGCGCCGCAGGTCTGCGTCTTCGGTGCGTCTCGCTGCCTCCAGATAGAAACGGTGCGCCTGGGCTTCCATTTCTGCCGCGCGCTTGCGGGTTTTTTCCAGCCCAAGCGGGCGTATCAGCCAATCCGGCTTGCGCTCAAAGAACCCGCGCACGTGCTCGCGCCGGATCAGTGGGATTCGGTCGCCGAATCGGGCCTGGTGCAGGTCAATCAGGCGCTGGCGGTGGGTGTTTTCTTCCGCTGCCATCTCGTCAAATATTGCCGCTGATGCCGGATACTCCTCGCGCAGCCCTTCGGAATAGGCCGCATATATCCGCCCGTCCTCCTCTTCTGACGAGATCGCTAGCCCGAGGATTTCCTGTTCGCTCAGATCGTTAAACCGGCGCCTTCCAGTGCCAAAGAACCGGGAAAACATACTGCCCTCGTCAATTTAGAATTGTTCTAAAACAGGGTAGGTCAACCATCTCTGAATTGCAATTGTCCGCTTGCTCTTAGCAGGGCCAAAACGTAATGCTTTGGCGCACGCAAAGGAGCCACTCATGACCGATACACTGACCATCCGCCGCCCCGATGACTGGCATCTGCACCTGCGCGATGGCGAGATGCTGAAAGGGGTGCTGCCGGAGACTGCGCGGGACTTTGCCCGCGCCATCATCATGCCAAATCTGGTGCCACCGATTGTGACTGCGGCCGAAGCTGCCGCTTATCGGGACCGGATTTTGGCGGCGCTGCCTGAAGGCATGGACTTTCAACCACTTATGACGCTCTATCTTACTGAATCCACTGATCCACAGGATGTGGCCGCGGCTCATGCTGACGGGCTGATCACGGCGGTAAAACTCTATCCTGCAGGCGCGACAACCAATTCTGCCTCTGGGGTGCGTGATCTGGATAACATTCAGAAAGTGTTGGAAAAAATGGCAGAAATTGGCTGCCCCTTGTGTATACACGGTGAAGTGACAACCGACACGGTAGATATTTTTGATCGCGAAGCGGTGTTCATCGAAACCGTGCTTGACCCGCTGCGCCGGCGCCTACCGGAGCTGAGGGTGGTTTCCGAGCATATCACCACTAAAAACGGCGTTGATTATGTGAAATCGGCAAACCGGAATCTGGCTGCAACCATCACCACGCATCATCTGATGATTAATCGCAACCATATTCTGGTTGGCGGCATCAAACCGCATTACTATTGCCTGCCGGTCGCCAAGCGTGAGGTACACCGGTTAGCGCTCAGAGTGGCTGCGACCTCTGGTGATTCCAGGTTTTTCCTTGGCACTGACAGCGCCCCGCACACCGATCCCAACAAGGAAAGCGCCTGTGGCTGTGCCGGGGTGTTTTCCGCGACCAATACAATGGCCTGTCTGGCGCATGTGTTTGAACAGGAGGGCGCGCTGGATCAGTTGGAAGGTTTCACCTCTCTACACGGACCTGCCTACTATGGTTTGCCGGTGAACGTGGGTACGCTGACTTTAAAGAAACATACCCATCCGATTAAATTCCCGGCGAGGATCGAAACCGGAGAGGGACCTGTGACCGTATTTGACCCGGGGCTGGACATTTATTGGAGCGTTGAATAGCGCCCCCGCCTCGTTCAAAAAAAAACCCGGTCACATCTGCGACCGGGCCAGTGTTACCTGATGTTACAGCCATTCACCTTGGAGGGACGAACAGCCATGAGGCAGTTGCAGGGCGACGCATCGACCGGTTGCCCGGAAAGCGGAGCCGATTGAGCCGAAAATCGGGGAATTCACAGCCCCGAGACGAGAATTCGAGCCCCTGGCGCACCCGCATCCGATTCGCTTCCTTGCCCGGTAAATTTAGCACGAATTGTGGAAATTCAATAGCGTCATACATGATATAGTAGTAAACTGGCAAAGAAATGTAATCCGGGTTTCCTTGCGCTTCGGCGTCTAAACCTGCCGGACTACGACAGAAACCCGGGTTGCTCACAGGTTACCCACAGAGATTTCCAGATTGAAATCAGAGGTGAAATGCAGCACAAGAACTCAACGAATATTTCGGGCAGGGACGTGTAATGAGTGGGATCACAGCGCTTTCGAGCGGGCAAAATGCGGCGGACACATCGGGGGAACCGGGGCTGCCGCATTCTATTGAGGCCGAGCAGGCCTTGCTCGGAGCGCTGCTGGTCAATAACGATGTCTATGATCGTATCGCCAGTCTGGTGAACGAAACCCACTTCTATGATCCCCTGCACGGCCGGATTTTTGAGGTGATTTCCCGCCGCATTCAGAAAAACGCGTTGGCCTCACCGGTCACGATGAAAGCGTTCCTGGAAGATGACCCGGGCATGGCCGAGGTTGGTGGTTCGGCTTATCTGGTGCGTCTCGCCGGTGCGGCGACATCCGTTTTTGCGGCGCGTGATTACGCGCAGATGATCTATGATTTTGCTATCCGCCGTGATCTGATTGCGATTGGCGAGGAGATCGGCAGCAAGGCTGTCGCCATGGACGTGGATGACGACCCCAAGGAGCAGATCGTAGCCGCAGAACAGCGGCTGTATCAGCTGGGAGAGCAGGGCAATGTCGACAGCGGGTTCCAGAGCTTTTTGAAGGCAGTGACTGACGCGGTGAACGTGGCCAATGCCGCCTATCAACGCGACGGTGGGTTGGCGGGCACATCCACAGGGCTGAAAGACATGGATAAGAAGCTGGGCGGTCTGCACCGTTCGGATTTGTTGATCCTTGCTGGCCGCCCGTCCATGGGCAAAACCTCGCTGGCCACCAACATCGCTTACAACATAGCCAAGGCCCATAAGAAGGGTGCCTTGCCCGATGGCGGCGAAGGCACGGTGAATGGTGGCGTTGTCGGCTTCTACTCGCTTGAAATGTCATCCGAGCAACTGGCGGCGCGAATTCTGTCAGAGGCGGCGCGGGTTCCGTCTGATCAGATCCGCCGTGGAGATCTGACCGAGGAGGAATTCCGCCGCTTTGTTGAGGCGGCCAAACAACTCGAAAACTGCCCGCTTTATATCGACGACACCGCGGCCCTGCCAATCAGCCAACTGGCGGCGCGGGCACGGCGGCTGAAGCGCACCCACGGTCTGGACGTTCTGATTGTTGACTACCTGCAACTGGTGCGCCCGGCCAGCGCCAAGGACAACCGGGTAAACGAAGTTTCCGAGATAACTCAAGGGCTTAAAGCCATTGCCAAAGAACTCGACATCCCCGTTGTCGCGCTTTCCCAACTGTCACGGCAGGTCGAGAACCGCGACGACAAACGCCCCCAACTGAGCGACCTGCGCGAGTCCGGCTCGATTGAGCAGGATGCGGATGTGGTGATGTTTGTTTATCGCGGTGAGTATTATAAGGAACGCGAAAAACCAGCCGATCATGAGGCCGAGAAAATGATGACCTGGCAGGCGGAAATGGAGGAGCTGCACGGCAAGGCCGAGGTGATAATCGGCAAGCAGCGCCACGGGCCGATTGGGTCGGTTGACCTGGCGTTTGAGGGCCGGTTTACCAAGTTCAGCGATCTGGCCCAGCCCTGGCAGGGTGGTGGTCAGGATTTCTGATCTGACCCGCCCATTGCAGGCTATTTTACACAGACAGCAGGCCCGGCGCACCGTCAGGCATCGGTGCGCAGGAATCCCCCTGATTGTCGCGACCAGAGGTCAGCGTAAAGCCCGCCATTTGCGATCAATTCGTCATGGGTCCCGTCTTCCACTATCCGCCCCAAATCAAGAACGACGATTCTGTCCATATGAGCTATGGTTGACAGTCGGTGCGCAATTGCGATCACCGTTTTGCCTTTCATCAGGCCATACAGCGTCTTTTGAATCGCCGCTTCAACTTCGCTGTCCAGAGCCGATGTGGCTTCGTCCAGTATCAGCAATGGTGCGTCTTTCAGGATAACCCGGGCAATGGCGATCCTCTGGCGTTGCCCTCCTGACAGCTTCACACCCCTCTCGCCGACTTGGGCATTATATCCGCAGCGCCCTTGCGGATCTTCCAGCCCCATGATGAACTCATGCGCTTCAGCCCGCCGGGCGGCGGCTATCATTTCGGCATCGGATGCATCTGGTTTTCCATAAAGAATGTTGGCTCTAACCGACCGGTGCAGCAGCGAACTGTCCTGTGTTACCATGCCGATCTGGCGGCGCAGACTGTCCTGCGTGACGTCTGACACAGATTGCCCGTCGATCAGGATGCGCCCTCTCTCAACGTCCTGAAATCGCAGTAACAAGTTGACCAGGCTGGATTTTCCAGCTCCTGACCGCCCGATCAAGCCAACACGCTGGCCGTTTGGGATGACCAGGCTGACGCCATCCAGACCGCCATCTTCCTTTCCGTAGTGATGGCTGACGGATTCAAACCTGATCTCAGCATTTTGCAAGTTCAGAACTTTGGCATCGGCCGTATCTACAACCCGCTGGGGTTTGGCGATGGACCGCAGGCCTTCCCTGATGACCCCAGCGTTTTCGAAAAGCTGAATAGTTACCCACATAATCCAGCCACTCATCCCATTCAGACGGATTGTCAGGGCAGATGCTGCGGCGACTTCGCCTATCGAAACCATCTCATGCGCCCACAACCAGACAGCCGGCCCCACAACACCAATGATCAAGAACCCGTTGAGCACGTTAAGACCCAGCGACATTTCGGTCATCAAACGGGCAAATCGCTGAAACCGCAACCGCAACCTGCGCATGGCTGAAAGCGCGTATTTCTCTTCGCTCTCTCCATGGGCAAACAGTTTCACGGTTTCGATGTTGGAATAGGCATCGACCACCCGTCCGGTCACCAGTGACCGCGCGTCCGACCATTTTTCAGAAGCAGACGCCACACGAACGGCAATCCGGTGGACATAGACCACATATCCAACCAGCCAGATCGCGAGCGGCAGAGCCAACCGGATATCAATCTGGGTGAGGATAATAATTGCGCCGACTGCGTAAGCACAAGCAAACCAAAGCGCCTCAAATGCCATATAAATGCTGTCTTCGACCGCCGGGCCTATTTGCATGACACGGTTCGACAAACGTCCCGCAAAATCGTTCTGAAAAAAGCTGGATGATTGGCCTAGCAGATGTCTATGGGCTTGCCATCTTGCTTGTTCCTGCAAGTTCGACGCGAGCATTTGCTCTAAAAACAAATGGTTGAGTACAAAAAACACCGGGCGCAGCAAGAGGATGAACACAACCGCCAGTGTCAGTTCAATGTGATGTTGCGTCCAGAACAAAACAGTCCCTGTTGCTGACATCAGGTCGATAATCCGGCCTGAATAAAAAATCAGACCACTTTCAACGATAGCCGCAAGCAGGCCGGTGAGAGCCATCCATGGCAACCAACGCCTGAATGGCGACAATTGTGTTATCAGATAGGCCCAAAGCTCGCCCGGCGGAGTCGCTGCCGAGCGGACGGCAAAAGGATCTATAAGGTTTTCGAATTTGCGAAACATGACGCCCTCCCGAGGGCAAAAAATAGAGGAATGATGCGATAACGCAGCTGGCAATCGACCAGCCTTTCAGGACCGGTGCCTTAGCTCGGTATTGTAATCCTGACAGCGTTCATCGGCATTCCTCCGTCATGAGTCGTGCGCCTTCTTAAACAATTTGGCATCATTTGTCAGTATACCCACCGCAAAACAGCGATTTCGTGCCCTTCGGGAAACAGCGCTACAATCTGGCGGGTATGAAACGCCGCGTGTTATGCAAGTCTCGGGAGGCCATGGTTCGATAGGTTTTAACTTGATTTACAGGTATTTACCTGCATCTCTGAGGGCAAATGGCTTCATCGCCTCTCCATGGTCTGCCAGAAATGCACGCACCCTTTCGGGATCGTGCTTTGACAGGCTGCGCAGCCACCAGCTTACGGATTTCTGGATAAACCAGTCGCGGTCCGACACGTAACCGGCAGCCCAGCCGAGTATCCGTTCCCGTGCCGTCAGCTCTTCGGGTTTGGGGTTGTTTTGCTTGGTCCAGGGCAGGGTCATCACCAATGCGGCCCGTCGCACCCACATGGAGTCGTTTTGGGTCCAGGTCTCAACCACATCCAGCCGAGACGGATCCGCCACCAGCCGCCGCGACCCGGCAGAACAGGCGTGATCGGCGATCGCCCAGGCGTCAAATTCCGGTACCCATCGGCAGATTTCGCGCCAGACAGATGCATCCGGGCGGATGCGCGCCTGAATTAACAGCTTGGCGGCGGCAACCCGGGCTTCGTGGAAATCGCTGTCCCAGAGATAGCGGCTGAGCCCAAGGCGCTGATCCAGATCACAGGCCTTGCGCCAGTCTTTGCATAAAGCATCAATCTGAGGGTTGGAAACGCCAAGGTATGCGCGCTTCGCCTTGTGATATGTTGCCATCTGGGCGGCTTTTTGCGGCTCGCCGAAACTTTTGAGCGCATCCAGCGCCGCCGTTGGAGCGATCATTCCACCGTCACCGATTTCGCCAGATTTCGTGGCTGATCCACGTCCGTGCCCTTGTGAACCGCAGTGTGATAGGCCAGTAGCTGGGCTGGAACGGCGTATATGATCGGCGCCAGCATAGGATGCACTTTTGGCATGATGATCGTGCGCCAGACACCTTCACTGGCAATCTCGGCGCCTTCGGAATCGGTCACCAACAATACCCGACCGCCGCGTGCCATCACCTCTTGCATGTTCGAAACTGTTTTGTCGAACAGCGCGTCTTTGGGGGCCATGACAATCACCGGCATGTTTTCATCTACCAGTGCAATAGGCCCGTGTTTCAGCTCGCCGCTGGCGTAACCTTCGGCATGGATATAGCTGATTTCCTTGAGTTTTAGCGCGCCTTCCATGGCCAGCGGGAACATCTGCCCGCGCCCCAGAAACAGGGCGTCCTTGGATTTGGACAGTTGTGCGCAAGTCGACTTAATCGCGGTTTCCTGCGCCAGCGCCTGATTGAGCAGGCCGGGCAGACCGTAGAGTGCGGTGACGATTTCAGCCTCAGATTTCGCGTCCAGACGCCCGCGTTGCCGTGCCGCCGCGATCACCAGCCCGGCCAGAACCGCAAGCTGGCAGGTGAAAGCCTTGGTCGAAGCGACGCCAATTTCCATGCCCGCCAAAATCGGCAGTGAAATATCCGCTTCGCGCGAGATCGAGCTTTCGGCCACATTTACCACGGCCACGGTTTTGGCGACGTTTTCAGAGCAGTAACGCAGCGCGGCCAGCGTGTCGGCGGTTTCACCCGACTGACTGACAAACAATGCGATTGAATTGGCGGAAAGTGGCGGTTCGCGATAGCGAAATTCCGAAGCCACATCAAGCTCCACCGGCAACCGGGCGATTTGTTCAAACCAGTATTTTGCCACGTTGCAGGCCAGATAGGCCGTGCCGCAGGCGACCATGGTGATTTTGTCGATGTTGCTGAAATCGAGCTCCGGTTCAGGCAGAACAATCCGGCTGTGATCGGCGTCGGTATAATATTGCACGGCACTGGCCAGAACGCTCGGCTGTTCGGCGATTTCCTTGGCCATATAGTGTTTGTAAATGCCCTTGTCGGCGCTCATGGCTTCTTTAGAAATACCGCGCTTTTCGCGGTTGGCTAGTTTTCCGGCCTGATCCCGGATTTCAACACCCTGCCGGGTGATAACCGCAAAATCACCTTCTTCCAGATATGTGATCTGGTCGGTCATCGGTGCCAATGCCAGCGCGTCAGAGCCGACAAACATCTCGCCGTCGCCGTGGCCAATGGCCAGTGGTGAACCTTTGCGTGTGGCGATCAACAAATCCTCACACCCGTCAAACAGGAAACACAGCGCGTAAGCGCCCTCAAGCCGGGCTACGGTTTGGCGTGCCGCCTGTTCCGGTGTCGATCCTGTGTTCAGATGTGTCATGCAGAGTTTGACGACGGTTTCGGTATCGGTTTCGGTTTCAAAACCAACGCCGGCAGAACTCAGTTCTTTGCGCAGGTCGCGATAATTCTCGATGATGCCGTTGTGCACCACCGCCACATCCCCAGCCCGGTGCGGGTGGGCATTGTCGACGGTTGGCGCACCATGGGTGGCCCAGCGGGTGTGGCCGATCCCGGCGCGGCCCCTGAGTGGCTCATGCACCAGTTTGTCTGACAGGTTGACCAGCTTGCCAACTGCCCGGCGGCGCTCCAGCTTGCCGTCTTGCACGGTTGCAATCCCGGCGCTGTCATAGCCGCGGTATTCCAGCCGTTTCAACGCGTCCACGAGGATCGGGGCTGCTTCGTGATTGCCAAGGATGCCGACAATACCGCACATGGAATTATTCCTTTGATCTGGCTGCTTTAGCAGCTCTTAACTTGTTCATTAACCGCAGGGCCAGCCCCGGCTTGTTGGCTTGTTTTGCACGGCTAATGGCCATCGCTTCATCCGGCACGTCGCTGGTGATGACTGAACCGGACCCGGTCATCGCATCGTCCCCAACCCGAACGGGTGCAACCAGCGCGGTGTTCGATCCGATAAAGGCCCGTTTACCGATGACCGTCTTGTGTTTGAACACCCCGTCATAGTTGCAGATGATTGTGCCTGCACCGATGTTAGCGGCGTCTCCTACCTCGGCATCACCGACATAAGACAGGTGGTTGATCTTGGCCCCTTCGCCGACCAGCGCGGCTTTGACTTCAACGAAATTGCCCACCCGTGCACCATCGCCGATTTCCGCACCCGGGCGCAGCCGCGCGTAGGGGCCGATGATGGCATGCTGGCTGACGTGGCAGCCTTCCAGATGGCTGAAGGCGCGGATTATTGCACCAGATTCAACGGTGACATCCGGGCCGAACACTACATTGGGTTCCACAATCACGTCGCGCCCAATGATCGTGTCAAAGGAGAAATAAACCGTGTCTGGAGCTGTCAGGGTTGTCCCGTTTTCCATCGCCGCACCGCGGGCCCGCGCCTGAAAGGACGCCTCCGCTGCGGCCAGATCAGCCCGTGAATTGACACCCTGAGTCTCAGCCTCGTCACAAGAAATAGCCGCACAGCGCAGGCCTTCCGCCCGCGCCAGTGCGACAATGTCGGTCAGATAATACTCCCCGCTGGCATTGTCATTTCCAACTTTTCCAAGCAGGTCAAACAGAACCTTTCGATCTGCACAAATCACACCAGAGTTGCACAACGAAATCTGTAACTGCTCTGGCGTGGCATCCTTAGCCTCAATGATCGCCATCAGCCCGTCTTCGGTAGTGGACCAAAGCCGCCCATAGTGCCCCGGATCAGTTGCCTCAAACCCCAGCACCACAACGCCGTTGCCCTCGGCGCGTTTGTTCAGCATAGCTTGCAGGGTTTCAGGGCGCACGAAAGGAGTGTCGCCATAGAGCACGATGACATCGCCTGTAAAATCCGTCAAAGCGGCCTCGGCCTGTTTAACCGCATGTCCGGTGCCTTGTTGTTCGGCCTGATTGACCGCAATCGCATCGGGATCAAAGGTTTTTGCGACCTGTTCAACCTGCGCACCGCCAACCCCGGTCACCACCACAGTCTGCTCCGCCTCCAGACCGCGTGCTGACAGCATCGCATGCACCAAAAGCGGTGCCCCGGCGACCTGGTGTAAAACCTTTGGCGTGTCGGAATTCATGCGGCTGCCCTGACCGGCTGCCAAAATGACCACTGCGATTGGCATCTATTGTCCTGTATTCTTTTGTTGTTCGCTGCTTTCTACATGGGTTTTGTGGCTTTCAAAAGGGGGCGGGACCTCAACAAAGCTTTCACTTGGTTACAGCCTGTGGCAAAGGGGAGGTTCGCGCAGGGGGATGTGATGAAATCGGTTATCTTTGATCTTGATGGAACGCTGGCGGACACCAGCAAAGACCTGATTGCTGCGGCAAACGCATGTTTTAAGGGGTTGGGTGTTGGTGCGATACTGGATCCGGTGGCTGATGCCGAAACGGCGTTTCATGGCGGCCGCGCCATGCTACGGTTGGGGTTTTCACGGATCGGGTCGGATTGGAGCGAGGCGGATGTCGAAACTCAGTTTCCTCTGGCGCTGGGTTATTACGGTGCGCATCTTGATGTTTACTCAACGCTTTACCCGGGTGTTGAAATCGCTCTGAATGAACTGCTAAGTCGCGGCTATGCCCTGGGCATATGTACCAACAAACCGGAAGGTCTGGCTGATACCCTGACGCAAAAGCTTGGTATCCGGTCGATGTTTGGAGCGCTTTATGGGGCTGACACCCTGCCGGTTCGTAAGCCTGACCCGGCGCATCTGCTTGAAACCATTCAGGCTTTGGGTGGCGATCCACGACGTTCTGTCCTCATTGGTGATACCAACAACGACCGCGATGCCTCCCGCGCGGCTAATGTGCCCAGTGTCCTGGTCACTTTCGGGCCAACAGGAAGGGCGGTTGAGGCGCTGAAGCCGGAGGCATTCCTGGATCACTACGATGACTTGCCGGACCTAATGGACCGGATGATCAGCTGACCGGGACACAGATTTCTGCCTGAAGTGGCGTAAGATCACCGCCGGTGCGAAGTGCGGAGAGCGCCGCCTCTATCCTGCCAGCACGATCTTTCCCCACAATATCGTCCGCAAGCAGATGGAATTTCCCGCGCAATTCCGCTTCGCTCGGCGGGTCTTCTGCCGTCCAACGGGGTTGCAGGTAATCTGAAGTAACCACCCCGCCATCGCGCAGGTGCAATGTCGTTCTGGCATAGCGCTGTTCGGGGAAATTTTCGTTGCAAAACCGATCTTCCGATATCTTCATCGAACGCGACAAACGCTTGATTTCCGGGTCATTAAACGCACTGGGGTCGATTTCCGCCAGCCCCACAGTGCCCCGAACCAACGCTGCCGCACAAGGATATGACGTAGAATACTGCGCCTCTTCGGTGGATTTTGGGTCTTTGGTTGCCAGCCGCACGCTTTCGTGGAAGGTCGTTACCTCGATGTGGTCAACCTGATCCGCTGTCAGATTGTGTGTCCGCTTCAGCGCCAGAACCCCTTCAATCGGCCCTTGAGCCCAGCGGCACACCGGGTAGGGTTTGAAATATTGATCCATGATCAGCCAGTGCTCGCCCAGATCGGCCCAGAACCCGGCCACTTCCGGGGCCTCCAGGGTGATTGCCGGGGCGCCGGAAAATCCGTCCCGCGCCAGCAACGCCGCTGATACTCCGGCCATCGACCCCCAGCCGGAACCGTCCTTCAGCATGGTCGGGTGATCAATGCAGCGCATCATCTGGCTGCGCGGGCCGTGGTATTCGGCGATGCCCATGGCGTGGCGGGTCTGGTCATCGCTCAGCCCCAGGATACGCGCCCCAACCCCAGACGCCGCGACCCCAACCCAGGCACCGGACGTGTGGTAATCCGGAACCGAGGCGTGAAGCGCCAGTCCCAAACGCCCACCAATTTCGTAACCAATTGCGATTGCGGTTAAAAAATCCTGACCGTCCAGTCCACCCTGTTGGTCTGACAGCGCCAGAACCGCTGGCAGCAATCCACATCCAATATGCCCTTTCACCGGATTATAGCCGTCATGGCAATCCACCGCATCAATGGTCATGCCCCCTGCCAGCGCGGCCCCCGCAACGCTGGTTTTGCGGTTGTCAAACAGTATTGGTACCGGGGATTTCCCACCGAAATGCGCCACAACGTGATCGCGGATTATTGCAGACAGCGGCGTCGTAGCCCCGGCAATTCCGGTTCCAATCTGGTCCAACACGCAAAGCTCTGCCTGGTTTTGCACGCGACCTGGCAAATCCTCCCAACGGGTGTCCTGCAAGAATCGGATTGGATCAACGGTCATGGGCTGCCCCTTTACCGCCAGCCTTTTGGAATTTCCAAACTGCCGCTTGCGGTTTTGCGACAATTCACGTCGGTGCTTGCAATTTGTCGCTGTGCCTGCCTTTTGTATGCTCAATTTTAAACTGAAGGGCCTGATCCGTGCACGAAAAGTTCACCGGCAATTTCACCCAGCAACAACCTCTGCCGGAAGAGGCGATTGAGGCGGCCGTGCGGGTTATGCGCCACGGTCGGCTGCATCGTTACAACGTGGTTGATGGCGAAATTGCCGAAACCGCCGCGCTGGAGCTGGAATTTGCCGCTTTTACCGGAGCGAAATACTGTCTGGCGGTGGCGTCCGGTGGTTATGCGCTGACCGCGGCGCTGAAGGCGGCAGGCGCCAAACCAGACGAAAAGGTGCTGACCAACGCGTTCACCCTCGCGCCGGTGCCCGGTGCCATCGCCAACGCTGGTTGTGAGCCGGTTTTTGTCGAAGTGACCGAACAACTGGTGATGGACTTTGATGATCTGGCACTGAAAATCGAAGCCAGCGGGGCGCGTTTCTTGATGCTCAGCCATATGCGCGGCCATATAGCCGACATGGATGCACTGATGGCGATCTGTGAGGCGGCAGAGGTCAAAGTGATCGAGGATTGCGCCCACACCATGGGGGCGGAATGGAACGGTATCTCCAGCGGGCGACACGGCATTGCCGCCTGTTATTCGACCCAGACCTTCAAACACCTGAACTCAGGCGAGGGCGGGTTGCTGATCAGTGATGATGCCGAACTGATGGCCCGCGCCACCATGCTGTCGGGCTCCTATATGCTATATGACCGCCACGTTGCCGGAGCCCCGGCAGAGACCTTCGCCGACATTCGCCTCGACACGCCAAATTGTTCTGGTCGGATGGACAATCTGCGCGCCGCGATCCTGCGTCCGCAATTGGCGCGGCTTGGAGAGCAATGCGAGGCCTGGAATGCGCGATATCGGCGCATAGAGTCGGGTTTGTGCAATGTTTCAGGTTTAAAGCTGATAAATCGGCCCGAAAAAGAGGCATATGTGATGTCGTCTTTTCAGTTCTTGCTGCCTGATTTTCCCCCGAATGCCGTGCTTGAAGTGGTCGGCACCTGTGAAAAACGCGGTGTCGAGCTGAAATGGTTTGGCGCAGATCAACCTACTGGTTTCACCTCGCGCCACGACAGCTGGCGCTATGTGCCGCGCCAACAGCTGCCACAAACCGACCGGATTTTGTCGGGCCTGCTGGACCTGCGCCTTCCCCTGACCTTCAGCCTGGAGGATTGCGATCTGATCGCCACAATCATCCGTCAGGAGGTCGAGCGGGTTTTTCAGGGTGACCCGGCACCGCAAGGCTGAGCGCTGTTGGCTCGCACCTGCGGGTTTGCTATACCCGCGCAAGGTATATTTGGACCGAGGCGTCGATGACTCCCAAAGAAGCAATGGTGCAGGCCAAAGCGGTGGCAAAAGCGGGCGATTTCGACCGCGCGGCGGCGCTTTATGAGCAGGTGCTGGCGCGGGCTCCCAAACACACCGAAGCGGGTAAAGCCCTGCGCAAGCTGAAAAAGCAGATGGCGGCCCCCAAGCGGCCGATCACGGTGCCCGAGTTGCAGGAGCTGCAGAACCTGGTCAGCAGTGGCGATTTTATCACAGCCAAAACCCGCCTTGCCAGACTGCTGCCCCGCGCACCCAAAGCGCCTTTTCTGCATCTTCAAAGCGGCCTGATCGAAGCTGGTACCGGGCACCCTGAAACGGCTTTGACCCACTTCAGGCGAGCGCTCGAACTTGACCCGGACTTTGTAGACGCCCGTATAAACCTCGCCATCGCCTGTGGTGATCTGGGCCTTCATCAGGAAGCGATAGAAGCATGCGAGACTGGGCTAAAGACAAACCCTGAAAATACTTTTGTTCTAGTCGCTTACAGCGAGAACCTGATGCAAATGGGGAGCGGCAGTGAAGCTGAGAAAGCGGCGCGGAAAGCCACTGAACTGACCCCCGGTTTTGCCCTGGCCTGGATGAGTCTCGGGCAGATTCTGAACAGCCGTGGGCAAAAACAACAGGCGATTGACAGCTTTGAACAAGCGGTGCAATGCGAACCTGACATGATCGGTGCGCATGTTGAACTGGTCCGCCTATTGGGCCGCGATGCGCCGCCCGAAAAAGCAGACCGGCTGGCTGGGTTTCTCAACAGTGAAATCCTGAACCCGATGGACGCCGCCGCCATCCATTTTGCGCTGGCGGACATGTTTGACGGGCAGGGCGATGTTGAGTCTGCGTTCAGGCATTACGCCGCTGGCAACCAATTGCGTCATCAGATGAATCCCTATGATCACGTCAAGGAAACGCGCCAGTTCGAGGCCGTCAAACGAGTGTTCGCGGGCAACAAACTGGCTAGGATTGACGGCAACGGTGTCACCCAACCCCGCCCAATATTCATCGTCGGCATGAATCGCTCCGGCACCTCGCTGGTCGAGCAGATTCTGGCCGGTCACTCCGATGTCCACGGAGCCGGAGAACTTGACCTGATCGACCAGTTTGCCGCCCGGTTCGAAGGCAGGTTGGAGCGGGCGGCCTCTGCTGAGCTGCAGAATTTCCGTGACCGCTATCTTAGTGACCTTGCCAATCGCAGTGACCGACCGGTTATTACGGACAAGATGCCAATCAACTATCGCTGGATCGGCCTGATTTTGCATCTGTTCCCGAATGCGCAGATCATCGCGCTGGAGCGTTCCCCGGGCGATGTGTGTTTTTCCAACTTCAAGGCTTCGTTCGGCAGCTCCGGCCACGCCTATAGCTATGACATGGTGGCGCTGGCGCAAAATTATGCCCACCACCTTGAGGTTATGACGTTTTGGAAAGAACATTTCGGCGGTGCAATAAAATCCATCCGCTATGAAACCCTGATCGAAGCGCCGGAGCAGGAAGCGCGGGCACTTCTGGCCTGGCTCGGGCTTGACTGGCAGCCCCAGGTCATGGAGTTCCACAAACTTGACCGCACCGTGCGAACGCTCAGCCAGGGGCAGGTGCATCAGGGGATTTACACAAGTTCGGTCGGGCGGTGGAAGCCCTATGCGACCTACCTTATGCCGTTGATGGATGAACTGGAGCGATTGGGCGTCCGGTCTTAAGTCAGTAGAAACTTCGATTCCCGTTGCAATCAAATGGTGGACAAACGCGTTTCTGCATCCTATAAATGAACAAGTGTTCAATTAATGTCGGAGCCTGCCCATGTTCACCGCATCCATGAATTTCGCCTGTGGCGAAGAAATCGAAGCCCTGCGCGATATGGTGCATCGCTGGGCCCAGGATCGGGTTGCGCCGATGGCGGCTGAGATTGACCGATCGAACGAATTCCCGGCCGAGCTGTGGAAAGAGATGGGCGAGTTGGGTCTGCTCGGCATCACCGTGCCCGAAGAATACGGCGGGGCTGACATGGGCTATCTGGCCCATACCATTGCGGTTGAGGAAATCGCCAGGGCCAGCGCCTCAGTTTCACTCAGCTACGGCGCCCATTCCAACCTCTGCGTCAACCAGATCAAGCTGAATGGCAACGACGAACAGAAAGCAAAGTACCTGCCACGCCTGATTTCCGGTGATCACGTCGGGGCGCTGGCGATGTCAGAAGCGGGGGCCGGGTCTGACGTTGTGTCAATGAAACTGCGCGCCGAAAAACGCAACGACCGCTATGTGCTGAACGGCACCAAATACTGGATCACCAACGGCCCGGACGCAGACACGCTGGTGGTCTACGCCAAGACCGACCCGGATGCCGGGCCGCGCGGCATGACTGCTTTTATTATTGAAAAAGAAATGGTTGGATTTTCTACCAGCCCGCATTTCGACAAAATGGGCATGCGCGGCTCCAATACCGCTGAGCTGATTTTCGAAGACGTCGAAGTGCCGTTTGAAAACGTGCTCGGCGAAGAAGGCAAGGGCGTTGCCGTGCTGATGTCCGGTCTGGATTACGAACGCGTTGTGCTGTCGGGCATCGGCGTCGGCCTGATGCATTCAGTGCTCGACCACATCATGCCCTACATGGTCGAGCGCAAGCAGTTCGGCGAAAGCATCGGTAATTTCCAGCTGATGCAGGGCAAAATCGCCGACATCTACGCCGCGATGAACTCATCACGTGCCTATGTCTATGCCGTGGCTGGCGCCTGCGACCGCGGCCAGGTCACCCGCCAGGACGCTGCCGCCTGCGTACTGTACAGCGCCGAACAAGGCATGCAGGTTGCGATTCAGGGCGTGCAGGCCATGGGTGGGGCCGGGTTTTTGAACGACTCGCCGCTCAGCCGCATCATGCGGGATGCCAAGCTGATGGAGATCGGGGCGGGGACCAGTGAGGTCAGGCGGATGCTCTGCGGGCGCGAGTTGATGAAGCTGCAAGGGGCGTAACGATGGCCACTCTCACATCTGCCGTTGCTGCGGGATCAGAAACCTTTGCCAGCTACTCTCAGGCCAACACCGAGGCCCTCACCTTAATCGCTGAGGCCGCCGAGCTTGCCCACGTCGGCGGAGGCGAGCGGTCCCGTGAGCGCCATATCGCGCGTGGCAAGATGCTGCCGCGCCAGCGGGTTGCCAACCTGCTCGACCCCGGCTCGCCCTTTCTTGAAGTCGGTCAGACCGCCGCACATAACATGTACGAAGGTGCTGCCCCGTCAGCCGGGGTGGTTGCAGGCATCGGGCGGGTGCATGGCCGTCAGATCATGGTGGTCTGCAACGACGCCACCGTCAAAGGCGGCACCTATTTTCCGATGACGGTGAAAAAACACCTGCGCGCGCAGGAAATTGCCGAGGAAAACCGCCTGCCATGCGTCTATCTGGTGGATAGTGGCGGTGCCAACCTGCCCAATCAGGACGAAGTGTTCCCGGATCGCGAACATTTCGGGCGTATCTTCTACAATCAGGCCAACATGTCGGCCAAGGGCATCCCGCAGATTGGCGTGGTCATGGGGTCCTGCACCGCTGGTGGCGCTTACGTTCCGGCGATGTCGGATGTTTCGATCATCGTCAGGGAACAGGGCACCATCTTCCTTGCTGGTCCGCCGCTTGTCAAAGCCGCAACCGGCGAGGAAGTAACAGCCGAAGACCTCGGTGGTGGCGATATTCACACCCGCCTGTCCGGCGTGGCCGATTATCTGGCCGAGGATGACGCCCACGCGCTGGCGCTGGCCCGTCAGGCGGTGGCCAATCTGGGTGCCTCGGAAGGCGCCCAGGTGGACCGCCGCACGCCGCAGACCCCCGCATATGATCCCACCGAGATGCTTGGTGTGGTACCGCCTGATCTCAAAACCCCATATGATGTCCGCGAAGTCATCGCCCGGATCGTCGACGGCTCAGATTTCGACGAATTCAAGGTTCGTTTCGGCACCACGCTGGTCTGCGGGTTTGCCCGTATCGACGGCAAGCCGTGTGGTATCATCGCCAACAACGGCATCCTGTTTTCCGAAAGCGCACAGAAGGGCGCGCATTTCGTGGAACTGTGCTCACAGCGCAAGATACCCTTGATTTTCCTGCAGAATATCACCGGATTCATGGTCGGGCAGAAATACGAAAGCGAAGGCATCGCGCGCCACGGGGCCAAGCTGGTGACCGCGGTTGCCACCACCAAAGTGCCCAAGATCACCGTGGTGCTCGGAGGCTCTTTCGGGGCTGGCAACTACGGTATGGCCGGTCGCGCCTACAGCCCGCGTTTCATGTGGAGCTGGCCCAACTCGCGAACGTCGGTGATGGGTGGCGAACAGGCCGCCAGCGTTTTGGCCACGGTAAAACGCGAAGGTATTGAACGCCGAGGCGGGAAGTGGACAGAGGAAGAAGAAGCCGAATTCAAACGCCCGACCATCGAGATGTTCGAACGGCAAGGCCATCCGCTCTATGCCTCGGCCCGGCTGTGGGACGACGGCGTTATCGACCCACGAAAAACCCGCGATGTGCTGGCGTTGTCTCTGGAGGCCTGCCTGAGTGCGCCAATAGAGGAGACACGCTTTGGCGTGTTCAGGATGTGATGGGTACGGTGTTGATGAATTCGAACAGGATCGCGCCCGACACCGAGGGTGGGCGTATCGCGCCCGCCCTGGGGGGCGGGGTTGGGCGCGATCCGAGCCGCAAGCGGCTCGGTGGAGGGAAATTCAACCGTCTTGGTCTCCGAGCCGGGGCGGTGATGGAGATATACCCAAATGCTAACTAAAATCCTCATCGCCAACCGCGGCGAAATCGCCTGCCGGGTCATCGAAACCTGCCGTCGCCTCGGCGTGGCCACCGTCGCCGTCTATTCCGACGCCGACGCACATGCCCGCCACGTCAAGCTGGCCGATGAAGCCATCCACATCGGCCCCGCGCCGGTGGCTGACAGCTACCTGCAGGCCGACCGCATTATTCAGGCAGCTCTCGACACAGAGGCGCAGGCCGTCCACCCCGGCTATGGCTTCCTGTCGGAGAACCCGGAGTTTGCCGATGCTCTGGCTGCTGCAGGCCTGATTTTCATCGGCCCGTCAGCGGACGCTATCCGCGCCATGGGCCTGAAAGATGCGGCCAAAGCATTGATGCAAAAGGCGAATGTACCAGTGGTGCCAGGCTACCACGGAGATAGTCAGGAAGACGAACACCTCTTTGGCGCCGCCGATGCCATCGGCTATCCGGTCCTCATCAAAGCGGTTGCCGGCGGCGGCGGCAAAGGCATGCGGCTGGTGGACACCCCAGCCGATTTTATGGCCGCGCTGGCCTCGGCCCGCTCAGAGGCCAAGACCGCCTTTGGTAACTCGGACGTGCTGGTCGAGAAATTCGTCACCAATCCGCGCCACATCGAAATTCAGGTGTTCGGAGACAACCACGGCGATGCTGTGTACCTGTTCGAACGCGACTGCTCGCTGCAACGCCGCCATCAGAAGGTCATCGAAGAGGCTCCGGCGCCGGGAATGACTGACGAGGTTCGCGCCGCCATGGGCAACGCCGCCGTCGCCGCAGCCAAAGCCATCGCTTACAGCGGCGCTGGCACCGTCGAGTTCATCGTCGACGGCTCCGGCCCGCTCAGAACCGACGGTTTCTGGTTCATGGAAATGAACACCCGCCTTCAGGTGGAACACCCGGTCACCGAAGCCATCACCGGACAGGATCTGGTCGAGTGGCAACTGCGGGTCGCTTCTGGTGAACCACTGCCTAAAAAACAGGACGAACTGACAATCAACGGCTGGGCCTTCGAGGCCCGCCTGTACGCTGAAGACGTGCCCAAAGGCTTCCTCCCCGCGACCGGTACACTTACCCATTTGAAATTCCCGGCACAGGCCCGCGCGGATACCGGTGTGGAACCCGGCGACACCATAACCCCTTATTATGACCCGATGATTTCCAAGCTTATCGTGCATGGCCCGGACCGCGCGCAAGCCCTGCAACGGCTGCGCCACGCGCTCGATCACACCGAGGTGTCCGGTCTGGTCACCAACCTGCAGTTTCTGTCAAAGCTTGCCAACCATGCCGGTTTCAGTGCGGGGGAGGTGGATACAGGCCTGATTGACCGTGACATTGAAGAACTGAGTGCAGAGGCTGCGGCACCGCCAAGCGTAAAGGCGATTGCCGCTTTGTCACTGGCAGGTCTTGGGGTCGGGAACACCCAGTTCGAAGGTTTCTCGCTTTGGACACCATTGCGCCGCACCATCTGGTTGAATCACGGTGACGAACGGATCGGTGCCATTGTTCGCTGCCTGGACGGAGGACTCTTTGAAGTCGTGATCGACGATGTGACGACTCTTGCCAGCTACAACGGCGGCTGGATTGTTGATGGGCAAAAACGCGCCGTTCGAATTGCGCACCACGCCAGAGGGGTCAGCATTTTCGCCCCCCAGGCTTTTCACTTTGCCCCGGTTGATCTGCTGGCCCAAAACGCCGCCGAAGAGGGTGGTGACAGTCTTATTCGCGCGCCTATGCCGGGGTTGGTAAAGGCAATGGATGTGACCGCAGGGCAGGCGGTCAGCAAAGGTGATACGCTGGCGGTTCTTGAAGCCATGAAAATGGAACACAAGCTGACCGCCTCGTTTGACACAAAAGTTGCCGAAGTGATGGTCTCGGCTGGCGATCAGGTAGAGGACGGCAGCCTGCTGATCCGGCTGGAAGAGGCGGAGGAATGAAGCCGCGGGCCGAAATCTTCGAAGTCGGCCCGCGCGACGGTTTGCAGAATGAAAAGGCGATGATTGCGACCGGCGACAAAGTAGCGCTTGTCAATCTGCTCTCAGACTGCGGGTTCCGGCGGATCGAAGTGGCGAGTTTTGTTTCATCGAAATGGGTGCCGCAAATGGCGGATGGTGCGGATGTGCTGGCGCAAATACTGCGCCGCAGCGATTGCCGCTACGCAGCATTGACGCCAAACCTGCGCGGGTATGAAGGGGCAAAGGCGGCGCAGGCTGACGAAATCGCGATTTTTGCCTCCGCGTCGGAGGGGTTCAGCAAGGCCAACATCAATTGCTCCGTGGCGGAGAGCATTGAACGGTTCAAACCTGTGGCCAAGGCCGCACAGGCAGACGGCGTTTCGATGCGCGGTTACATCTCCTGTGTCTCAGACTGCCCGTTTGACGGACCAACTGACCCGGCACAGGTAGCTTTTGTTGCAGAGAGCCTCGCAGCATTGGGCTGCTATGAGTTGAGCCTGGGTGATACCATCGGTCAAGCAACGCCTGAGTCGATCAGCGCGATGCTAAAGGCAGTGCTGGATGTGTCCAGTGCTGATCGTCTGGCAGGGCATTATCACGACACTGCCGGGCGCGCGCTCGACAATATTCGCGTGTCGCTGGAATTCGGATTGCGGGTGTTTGATGCTTCTGTTGGCGGTCTGGGAGGTTGCCCCTACGCGCCAGGTGCGGCGGGCAACGTTGCCAGCGGCGCGGTGGCTGATCTGTTGGCTGCCGAAGGGTATAAAACCGGGCTGGACCATGCGGCACTGGCCAAGGCCGCGAAGTTTGCAAAAACCTTGAGGACGCAGAATGTTTGAGACCATTGATCTGAGTGTTGATCCGCGTGGGGTTGCGACCCTGTTGCTGAACCGGGCTGAGAAACATAATTCGATGAACGCGCGGATGATTGACGAATTGACCGAGGCTGCGGCACAGATAACGGCGGACGATGCCATTCGGGTTGTCGTATTGACCGGTGCAGGTACGAGCTTTTGTGCTGGCGGTGATCTGGGCTGGATGAAAGAACAGGTTGCGGCGGATTCCGCGCAGCGGGCAGCCGGGGCACGGAAACTGGCGATGATGCTGAACGCGCTGGACACCTTGCCCAAACCGCTGATCGGGCGGGTTCAGGGGCAGGCCTTTGGCGGTGGCATCGGGATAATGTCGGTTTGTGATGTGGCGGTTGGCGTTGAGGGCGCGAGATTTGGGTTGACCGAAACCCGGCTTGGCCTGGTCCCGGCAACAATTTCACCTTATGTGGTTGCGCGGATGGGTCCGGCTAGGGCGCGGCGGGTGATGATGTCGGCGCGGTTGTTTGACAGTGCCGAGGCGCAACGCCTAGGCCTGTTGGCACGGGTGGTTACCGCCGGTGAAATTGATGCGGCGGTTGCGGCGGAGGTGAAGCCCTATCTGAGCGCGGCGCCAGGTGCTGTGGCACGGACCAAGAAGTTGATCCGGGAGCAGGGCGGTGCGGTTTCTGAAGCTCAGATCGAGGCATCGATCGCGGCTTTGGTTGAAGTCTGGGAAGGGAGTGAAGCTGGGGAAGGGATCGCGGCGTTTTTTGAAAAACGCAAAGCGGATTGGGTGCGGTAAAGGCGCCGGAACGCGAGCATCCTAGACCGGGCTGAAGCCCGGCCCACCAGTAAACCGGAGTCAGAAAAATGCCCTGCATTCGGAATTTTTATTGTTTATTAACAATAGCCTAAAAAGGAACCCTTTTTTGGATCAGAGTGCTCTACAGTTAGCTCTTGCCTAACAGGTCCAGATCATCCCGCCACGCTTGTGGAACCCGATCCCCAAACTGTGCAATCACAGCGTCATACTGTGGCCTCAGCTTCGCGACCATCTCTGCCCGCAGGGAAGGCGAGAGTGGAAACTTACCTGAAACATTCCGTTGCGAACTGAAATCAGCTGGGAACGGGTCAACCTCCAGAAACTTACACAGCCGGGTTATTGCTGCTTCGCTGAACAGAATATCGTAAAATTCAAAATGCATCTGCTCGGGCGCGAAGACTGCGTTCAGGTTTGACAGCGTCCTTGAGTAGTCCCCCCGTTTGCTAAAGTTGGGTTTGTTTAGAGCAACAGGAATCAAAGCTTCCAATTCCTCCAGCGTTCCAAAATCCTCCGAAAAACGCATTTGCGACCACAGCCTGTCGACCGGGTTTCGCATCAGGAAGATAGCCTTGGTTTGAGGGAAATGCTTGCGAACAAACTCAAGCTCCGCAATGTCGAGCTTGCTGTAGGCGGGGGTAATTTCGCCGAAAACCCGCTCATCTGTCACCCTCTTGCGAAAGAACCGGCGGTAGGCCTTTGTGTCGCTGCCCATGCGGATGCGTTCGCGCAGGGCAGTGTGGGGTTTGGGCGGCACATTTGCTTGGTCCTTTTCGTGGCGCTCGCGCAGCTTCTTTTGAAACATCGGGATCGGCCATTTCCCTTCTGTCCCGCGGTTGCCGAAAAAATGCAGCTCTTTGATTGGGGACATGAAAACCTGGGGGTGGCTGCTCAGGTAATAGTGCAGCCAGGTGGTTCCGGCTTTCTGCGCTCCGACACCCAGCAGAAAGGTTCGGTTTTTAAGGGAGGTCAGCTTGGATTGCATCACAGGTCGTAGCCGTTTCTGTAGGCGATAAAAACATGCGAAAAATATGCGGAAGCTGTGCTGCCAGCAAGGTGTATTCGGGCCTGTCCCGCTCAGGTCTATCATATTCCTAAAAAACAAGCTGCAGTGCGGCAATTGCAGCAGCAGCAGCGGTTGACCCTCCCTTGCCACAAGGATAACGTCTGGCGAGCAACCCGGCATGCCCGGGATCGCGAAAGAATGTCAGAGGAGAGACCGTTGAACGCACTTTTACTGGAGTATTTGCCGATCCTGGTTTTCCTTGCAATCGCAGTGGGCCTGGGGCTGGTTCTGATCCTGGCGGCCGTAATAATCGCCGTGCGCAACCCGGATGCGGAAAAAACCTCGGCTTATGAATGTGGTTTCAACGCCTTTGACGATGCCCGGATGAAGTTTGATGTCCGGTTTTATCTGGTTTCGATCCTGTTCATCATTTTTGACCTAGAGGTTGCGTTTCTGTTTCCCTGGGCGGTGAGTTTCAAGGAGCTGGGCGCGCTTGGTTTCTGGTCGATGATGGTGTTCCTGGCGGTTCTGACCATCGGGTTCGCCTATGAATGGAAGAAGGGGGCGCTGGAATGGGAATGACGACCGCACTTAATACCGCTGGCGAGGACAAAGACGTCTCCATTCGCGCACTCAACAACGAATTGGCGGACAAAGGGTTTCTGGTTACCTCGGTGGAAGACGTGGTGAATTGGGCACGAACCGGCTCGTTGCATTGGATGACCTTCGGGCTGGCCTGCTGTGCGGTGGAGATGATGCACACCGCCATGCCGCGTTATGACATGGAACGGTTTGGCACAGCCCCGCGGGCATCTCCGCGCCAGTCGGACCTGATGATTGTTGCGGGCACGCTGACCAACAAGATGGCCCCCGCATTGCGCAAGGTTTATGACCAGATGCCGGAGCCGCGCTATGTGCTCTCGATGGGGTCCTGCGCAAATGGTGGGGGTTACTATCATTATTCCTATTCGGTGGTGCGGGGCTGTGACCGGGTTGTGCCGGTGGACGTTTACGTTCCCGGTTGCCCGCCAACGGCAGAGGCGTTGCTTTACGGGTTGTTACAGTTGCAACGTAAAATCCGCCGCACCGGCACTATTGTAAGGTAAGTCATATGAGCGAAGCACTGCGGGAACTGGCCGAGGCGCTGGAAGCAAGCAAATCCGAAGCGATCCTGGGGATCACCCATTCAGATGTGAGTGAACTGACTGTCGTGGTTTCGACTTCGGCCCTGCCGGGGTTTGTCGAGCACCTTAAAACGGCGCGGGAAGGCAAGTTTTCAACGCTGGTGGATATCACCGCAGTAGATTATCCTGAGCGCGAGAAGCGCTTTGAAGTGGTCTATCATTTCCTGTCGATGTACACGAATTTGCGCGTCCGGGTGAAGGCCTGCGTGCGCGAGGACGAGGTGGTGCCTTCGATCACCGACATTCACCCCTCGGCCAACTGGTATGAACGCGAAGTGTTTGACATGTACGGCATCATGTTTTCCGGCCATCCGGATTTGCGCCGTATCCTGACCGACTACGGCTTTCGCGGTCACCCCTTACGCAAGGATTTCCCGACCACCGGATATACCGAACTGCGCTATGACGAGGTGGCCAAGCGGGTGGTTTATGAGCCGGTGTCACTGGTGCAGGAATACCGACAGTTCGATTTCATGTCTCCCTGGGAGGGGGCGGAGTACATCCTGCCGGCTGACGAGAATGCGGAGGAGGCGAAGTGATGGAGTACACGTTCTGGATTCTCTTTTTTGTTTTAACCGTTATTCCGATGGTTCAGTTGTTGCCGCACTTCAGCATTCACTCGGGCTGGGCGGCGGTTTGTGTTGTTCCACTGGGGACCGTCATTTTGCTGTGGATGATGGCCGCTAATCTGCGCAAGTTGGAGGAAGGCTGATGGACGGTTCCTTCAAAGACGCCCAGACCGGCGAGCAACGTATCCGGAATTTCAACATCAACTTCGGGCCACAGCACCCGGCGGCGCACGGCGTGCTGCGGCTGGTGCTGGAGCTTGATGGCGAGTTGGTGGAGCGGTGCGATCCGCATATCGGCCTGCTGCATCGTGGCACCGAGAAGCTGATGGAAAGCCGCACTTACCTGCAAAGCTTGCCCTATTTCGATCGGCTCGATTACGTTGCGCCGATGAATCAGGAACACGCCTGGTGCCTGGCGATTGAAAAGCTGACCGGCACGCAAGTGCCGCGCCGTGCCTCGCTGATCCGGGTGCTTTATTCCGAGATCGGCCGGATTCTAAACCACATCCTCAATATCACCACTCAGGCCTTGGACGTCGGCGCGCTGACGCCGCCGCTGTGGGGGTTTGAGGAACGCGAAAAGCTGATGGTGTTTTACGAACGCGCCTGTGGCGCGCGGCTGCACGCCAACTATTTCCGCCCCGGCGGGGTGCATCAGGACCTGCCGCAGGATCTGCTGGACGACATCAAAACCTGGGCCGATGAATACCCAAAGGTGATCGCCGATCTCGACGGGTTGCTGACCGAAAACCGGATTTTCAAGCAGCGTAACGCCGATATCTGCGTGGTTTCCGAGCAGGAAGCGCTCGACTGGGGCTTTTCCGGTGTGATGGTGCGTGGTTCCGGCATGGCCTGGGATCTGCGCCGCGCCCAGCCGTATGAGTGTTACGACGAGTTCGAATTCGGCATCCCGGTCGGCAAGAATGGTGATTGTTATGACCGCTACCTGTGCCGGATGCAGGAGATGCGCGAGAGCCTGAAAATCATCCATCAGGCGATTGACAAGCTGAATGCCGAGGGGCCGGGCGATGTGCTGGCTCGGGGCAAGATCACACCGCCGAAACGGGGTGATATGAAAACCTCGATGGAAGCGCTGATCCATCACTTCAAGCTTTACACCGAAGGGTTCCACGTGCCCCAGGGCGAGGTTTACGCCGCGATTGAAGCCCCCAAAGGCGAGTTTGGCGTCTATCTGGTGAGCGATGGGTCGAACAAACCCTATCGGGCTAAGATCAGGGCGCCGGGATACCCGCACCTGCAGGCCATGGATCACCTTGCCCATGGCCACCAGCTGGCGGATGTGGCAGCGATTATCGGCACGCTTGATGTGGTGTTCGGGGAGATTGACCGGTGACCACCGTCGCCCTGACGTTGTTAGGTACATTGCTGCTGTCCAGTGTCGCAATGGCCGCCTCGGTGCGGATCGAGGATGCGGCGGTGGCGCGTACCTATGTGGACAGGGTTTTTTCTGAGAATAACTGCCGGATGAGCTTTGCCGATTTTGACGCACGGATGCGGGCTGACGGGATCATTCCAACCCAAGATGAAATGCACCAAGGCGATATCGGCGTGTTGAAGTTCATGCGCCAGCGCCGGGTGATGGCGGCGCTCAAATTTCTGTTCGACGAAGGGGCGCTGATACCTGATACCGTTGACAAAACGATTTCTCGATCCAGCTTCGGGGGGTGTGCCTGATGTTCCGAGGTGTTGTTTTGATCCTGGCTCTGCTGGCAAATCCGCTTGCGGCGCAGGAGGTTACACCGGTCAGTTCTGATCGGGTGGATGCCTTCTGGCAGGTCATCGCTTCCAACGGCTGCCGAATGACGCAGGATGCGGCGGAACAGGCGAGCACAGCGGCCGGGTTTGACGACCAGACAGAGGCGCGGGGGATATTTGCACAGCTTCTGTTTGACGGGCGTGCACGCATTCAAGAGGGGCAGTTGCAGGTTTTTGGCGCGCCCTGCGAATATGCGCCGAGCCCCGATTTCACCCTGGTGATTCAGGAACTGCTGGCCGCGTATGGTTGTGAACTGCTCGCAGAGGAATCCCGCCAGGCGCTGAAGGACTGGGACATTCACCCCGGAGAGCTGAAAGCGGTGCTGCCGCTGATGGTTGCGGCCGGAATGGTATCACTGAAAGACAATGACAAGGTCATCTACATTCCACTGAAACAGTGTGAAGAAATCGGCGTGCCGATCGGCGATCAGCGGATCGACGTTGTGGTAACCCAGGAAAGCACATCACCGGATGCCTCGGTTCGCGAGCAGGTGATCGCTTTTTTTGCTGAACGCGGTTGTGCGCTGCCCCATGATGTGGCCAAACCGGCGATGATTGCCGAAGGGTTTGAATGGCGCGCGGTCGAGGATGCGGTCATGGAAATGATTGGCCGGGGTGAAGCAATCGTAACCGGTACTGATGAAATGCTGACCCTTAAAACGGGGGCCTGTGCCTGAATGCTGTACCGCCCGAACCATAACAGAATGGACTTTACTATCAGGGCGCTGTCCGGCATTTCGGGCAGTTTCCAGAGAGTTATGGTATTTTTTGTGCTGCTTGGTGTCGTCCATGGCGTCCCGGCGATGGCCGCAGAATTTGACCCGGAGCGCCGGGCGCTGTTCATCTCAATTCTTGAGGAAAACGACTGCCGGATGAATAATTTTCAGCCGGTGGATGGGATTCTGAAGGGGATCGAGGCAAACGGGTTTACCCGCGACGAAGTGCGGGCGATTGCAAAGGATATTCTGGCGACTGGTGACGGCGTTCGTCAGGGTGAATTCATGGTGTTAAAAACGGGGAGCTGCGCCTGATGCTGGGACGCCTGCTTCTCCCTCTTGTTTTCGCCGCGATACCTGCTGTGGCGCAATCGGTAATCCCGGTTGAGCCGGAGCGGGTTGACGAATTTATTGACGTGCTTGCCGGCCATGATTGCCGGATGTCCCAGGACGCGTCCGAGGCACTGCTGTCTGCGGCGGGTTTTCCAGACAGGCAGGAAGTAAAAGGCATCGTGTCCAGGCTGTTTTACTATGACCGTGCCCGGATTCAGGATGACCATCTGACAGTTTACTTTGGCCCCTGCCCGGAAGGCCCGGAAACCGGAGTTAAAACGCTGTTTTTACAGAGTGTTTCGGCGAACGGGTGTCAGATGAGTGCAAGCGACAGCATGGATATTTA
>JAAEUI010000379.1 GCA_024227475.1 Paracoccaceae bacterium
ACGCGCGCCAGGATCTGGGGTTGATTGGCGGTCACCAGCGCACCCTCCGTGTACAGTGTCGGGCCAATGCGCCCTGCGATGGGAGCCTTGACCTCGGTATACTCCAGTTCGATACCAGCAGTTTCGACCATAGCCTGGGATCGGGAGACATTCGCCCGGGCTGTCTCCAAGGCCGATAACGCTTCATCACGTTGACGCTTGCTGACCGCGTTCTTCTCAAACAAGTCTGACGTACGTGCCCACTCCCGCTGCGCCTGTCGCAATTCGGCCTGTGCGCGCTCCAGTTCTGCTTGGGCCCGTTGATGGGCAGCACGGTATCGGTTGGGGTCGATCTGGTAGAGGACCTCACCTGCTTTGACCTGGGCGCCTTGTTCAAACAAGCGCTCCTGCAAAATGCCCGTGACTTGCGGCCTCACCTCCGAGATACGGTAAGCGGCGGTTCTGCCCGGCAGTTCCATTGAAAGATTCACACGCTGCGACTGCATCTCAACAACTCCTACTTCCGGAGGCGGCGGTGCAGACTTCTCAGCCTTTGCCTGACCGGGGGAATTGTCGCAACCAGCCAGCAACAAAGCCGCCATCCACATTGGCAACATGCGGACCCCGAATAGACGCGCCATCAAACTCTTCTCTGTTTCCATATAGCTAACCTCTGAATGGGCCAAAGACTCAAAAACCGCTCGATCCATGCCTTTATTTATAACCAGGTAGACAGAACGATCGATCCAAACTGATCGACGCCGTCCTTTTCCTCGAATTCTTCGCTACGCCATAGGTAGGTGTAGGCGATCTGCCAGCGATCCCAGGTCAATGCCGCACCCACCTGGGCGTCGCCAACCCATTCGCGGCTATCAACCGAGTGGCTGCCCTCGAAACTGTTGCCGTCGAGCAGCAGGTTGTGCGCCATATAGCGCCCTTCAACGGCAGCGAAGACGTACCAGCTAAAGCCCTGATCCCGCCGAAAAGAGGATTGCCCGCCTTGTGCAGGAGCGACTGACGGAATGCCGAAACTACGATCAAGCCCCTCCCCCAAACGAAACCCAAGGCCGCCGGAAGCGTAGGTATACAGGTTGCCGAGCGCAAACCCGGCAGACGGCCCATATTCAATGGTCAGCCCAGAAAAGTTTTGCTTCATAAGCCAGGCACGTTCATAACCGAAATTGATGATTGGCTCGTTATCAAGCTGGTTATCCCAACCCCTCGGCTTGTCTGCCGCAATCAGTTCATGGAAATTTCGTTGGACTACTTCAGCACCAGAAGCCGGTCCTACGATGCCCACGTCGATATGCAGGCTGTCTGCCAAACGCAAGCCACCGTGCTCCCTTTCGCTCAGTAGCGAAACCCCGCCAAACAAAAGGCCGGCATAGGGACGGTCATCTTTAATAAGCGCTTCAACCTCTATATCTTCCGGCGTATACATCTGTTGCCCCAGCCGGTACGTTGCGCCGGCAAGACTACTGCCAGACCAGCCCGGAATGACGTCCGCAAGACGGCGGGTCCAATGTCGATCAGGGGGCTCAAAGGCCCAGATCACCTCTGCGCCGTTGGTGTATTGACCATCGCCGCCGGCGGAAAACGCATCGTTTTCCACTTTCAGGGACAGCAGGCCTTCAGCGGAAGCTGATGTCACAAGAGAACCCAGCAACAGACCTGAGCACCAATTCCGATAACGCTTTCTGCAACATCCAGATTTCACTGAAGGTTCCTCTGCCAAAGCTGGGTTGAACCGGATGCAAAAGAACTTGCTCCAGGATGCTGACATACCTTCCGCTACGGCGACTTTTGGTCGCCGGCCAGAAATGATGAGACGGCTGCCCACACAAATTGTTCAATCTGTTCAGTATAAACTAAACGTAACACAATTAATGATTGACCGCTAGCCGTGATGGAACTGTCCTGTCCCGGTGGAATGTGCGGAACGCTCCCGTTCTAATCTTGTCGCTCGCGCCTGAAAAATGTCTCGGGTTCAGGAATTTTTGAGGTTGACGGAATTTTCCATAACCCGCTCAAAAACACGCAGGGCGACTTCCAGGTCGTTATTTTCAATGCCTTTCAGCATCTTCTCT
>JAAEUI010000380.1 GCA_024227475.1 Paracoccaceae bacterium
ATGGAGCCGGTCAGATGCACTTTCAGAATCAGATCCCAGTCCGCCTGGGTCATCTTGGCAAAGCTGACATCGCGCAGGATGCCGGCGTTATTGATAACGATGTCCACCGTGCCAAAGGCATCCAGTGCGGTCTTGACGATACTCTCGCCATGTTCAACCGAGTCATAATTGGCGACTGCTTCACCGCCGAGTGCCTTGATCTCTTCCACCACCTTGTCGGCAGCCGCCGAGGACTTGCCGCCCCCGGTAGCAGTACCACCGAGATCATTCACTACTACCTTTGCACCGAGACTGCCGAGCAGCAGGGCATGGGAACGACCCAGACCACCACCGGCCCCGGTCACGATCGCAACACGACCATCAAAACGCAGCTTGCTCATCTCTTCACTCTCCTACTGACTTTCGTCAAACTAATTTTCCTTACTAATGTTATACAATCGATAAAGTATAATGAATTCAGCTAAATGCCCCATGCGCTCAGGATCAATTCACACCCCGTATTTACGGAGGGGGATACCCTATTCCCCCATTTTTTTTAAGGCGGCTTCTATTTGTTCTTTCGTACCGCCTTCTTTGACCATGTTTATAACTGAATCTGGATCAACCTCTGGGCTTAACAGCTCAGATGCTTGCAAATAAGTAAAACCAACTTTTTCAAGTTGATAAAGAGCATCTGTTCTGGCTTCACGTGCCTGAGCTTTATCAGTCACTTTTTGCCAATGCTCTTTTGAACCTGCTTTTTTATTTTCCAAATTAGCCATAATCATAACTCCATCAGTAGTTTAGCGGCAGAGTCTTAATATATCCTAAACCGATTGTAACAAAATATATAGTGAAACTTGAGGTGAACTAGACCCACGTAAAATGTTGCTGAATAATGCGGTCTTCACCGTCCCATTGATAAGCCGTCATTTTGCCGCCTTTCGCAACAGAATAATCAACGCAGGCAACCTTTTCAGAGAGTGCGTCTGTGGAGTTTTGGCGCCAGTTGGTACAAGACTTTCGCCGCGGGGCAAGGGATCGCCCATCACCGGCTCATTACTCTGGATCATCAACGCGTGATTGGAAAGGAATACCACATTCAGAATGTGAACGGATATATCAGTCGCCTAAAGGGCTGGATTCAACGATTTCACGGTGAATATCTGCCAAGCTACCTGGCATGGCGCAGGCTGTTTGAGACATCGATTGTGACACCTGAAAATTGGCTCAGAATGGCGGTGGTAGGATATCAACAGTGAAGACCAACAGAGCCATATAAATACAGTACGCAAAGGATTGCGACATGCTCTTGGCAAGGAATGCCGGAAAGGGTGCTGCGCCTGACTATCAACGTCATCAACCAGAACAAACCCTTCTTTATCAGATTATTGAAGAATATTACCCAGAGTTTCAAGCAAGTCTTGAGGCCAATGGCCGGACGTTACCTCGCTATGTGCAACGAGAGTTTGAGGATTTTCTTACCTGTGGCCGGCTTGAGTTCGGTTTCATGCGGGTTCGCTGCGAAGACTGCAAGTATGAGCGGCTTGTTGCTTTCAGCTGTAAGCGCCGAGGTTTCTGCCCCAGTTTTGGGGCTCGGCGGATGGCTGAGAGTGCAGCTTTACTGGTCGACGAAGTCTTACCGCAAGAGCCGATGCGCCAATGGGTGCTGAGTTTTCCCTTTCAATTACGTTTTCTGTTTGCCAGTTACCCTGAACTAATGGGTCAGGTACTCGGCATTGTCTATCGAACGCTGTCCACTCACCTGATTAAGAAAGCCGGTTTTACCAAGACCGCCGCACAAACCGGAGCCGTCACACTGATTCAACGTTTTGGCTCAGCGTTGAATCTGAATATCCACTTTCACATGCTTTTCCTCGATGGTGTTTACGCAGAAGATGCGTATGGCAAAATGCGCTTTCATCGAGTGAGCGCACCGACTATTGGGGAGCTAAGTAGCCTGGCCCATACGCTCAGCCAGCGGATCGCAAGGTTCTTAGAGCGAAAAGGGTTACTGGAGCGCGATGCTGAGAATAGTTACCTGTTGCTTGAGCAGTCGGATGAAGATGTTATGGCGCCACTACATGGCCACTCTATAACGTATCGCGTCGCAATAGGGTCACAACTAGGTCGAAAGGTGATGACTCTGCAAACTCAGCCATCAAAGAGCCAGAATTCAGGCTTGGAGAGGGTCGCCAAAGAAGCAGGGTTTTCTCTGCATGCCGGTGTGTCAGCCGAAGCTCATCAACGCGACAAGCTTGAAAAGCTGTGTCGTTACATCTCTCGCCCTGCGGTGTCGGAAAAACGACTGGCGCTGACGACCAACGGCAAAATACGTTACCAGCTCAAAACAGCATACCGTGATGGTACGACCCACGTCATCTTTGAGCCCTTGGACTTTATCGCAAAGCTCGCCGCGCTGGTACCCAAGCCTCGCGCCAATCTTACCCGATTCCACGGTGTCTTCGCCCCAAACAGCAAGCACCGTGTTCAGGTCACACCGGCTAAACGCGGAAAAAAGCCTGACAAACCAGAAGCAGCCGATACTGACTGGCTCGATAAGACCCCTGAAGAGCGGCACCACGCCATGACATGGATGCAGCGACTTAAGCGAGTCTTCAATATTGATATTGAGGTTTGCGAGCACTGTGGAGGGCATGTCAAAGTGATTGCCAGCATTGAGGATCCGGACATAATCGAGCAGATTCTTAAACATCTCAAACAGAAGGCGGCCAAAGCCGATACTAACCATCACACCCAGCCGCCAGAGCGAGCCCCGCCACTGACTCCCAGCCTGTTCGGCCCATCGCAGACTCGTTTATTTAATTGACGCTCCTAAGCTCTCAATCCATGCACTGTCAGCCTTTGCGGCAGGCCGGTGGGGCAACTGTCGGCTAAAGATCCATCCGCCAGGCACTTTTCGGTCGAATCGACCAAAATACGACCTTCTTTGGGCGCTGTGAAGCTAAATTCCGGGGCTTAGGCAATAAAAATGAGCAGCAATTTCGGGTATGCTACTTCATCCGAAGGGTGAAAAGGTGCTTTATACGTCCTATACGCGCCTCGATCGAACCTTTTAATGGCACAGCGTGATCTACCCGAATATTCTGATGCCTGCATAGTAGCGTATCCGCCCACCAAGGGCCGCACAGGAGACCCGTAATGAGTCAGCATTTGGCCGCCGCCGAGCAGGCATTTATCAATGAAGTCGGCAATGCCTTTCTGGAGAAATCCCGCCCTCCCCACCCGGATGCGGTTAGGAGCTGGCGTCCCAGTGGAGTGACCTGGCCACTGATGCGGGTAGTGCAAGGCAAGGTCAGCGGTCTGAAAAAACGTGAAGCGCCAGTGGACGGCTACAAGCTGGTCTGGCTTGAAGGCGGTAATACCAATGGCCCTGCGGTGGTTTTATTGCACGGCTTTGCCGCCAGCAAGGAAAACTGGCTGCCGCTGCTACCGCTGCTGAGCCGTCATTATCATCTCTATGTGCCGGATCTGCCCGGCTGGGGTGAAAGCCATTTCAGCCCCAATCTGCCATACGGCATGGATCATCAATCCTCTCGTCTGGCCCACTGGATCGAACATTACGTCAATGGCCCTGCTCATATTGTCGGCAGCTCAATGGGCGGCGCACTGGCCGGCTTTATCGTCGCGCGCTTGCCCGAGCACACCCGCTCGCTGACGCTGATGAATGCAGCCGGCGCCCGTGGCAGCCGCATGAGTCCGTTTGAAAAAGATTTGCTCGAAGGCCGCAATACGCTGGTGACACGACGATTTGCCGATGTGATGCGGCTGTTTACTTCCGCCACCCATCGCAACCGTTATCTGATTGCCAGTGCGCTGGCGCCGGTGATGTTTGGTGAGATGATTTCTCGCCGACATGTAAACCGGCATATGTTCCGCGAGCTGCTCAGCCATATGCCGCAGGAGGATATGCCGGGCTTTACCACGATCACCGCGCCGACGTTTATTCTCTGGGGCGAGAAAGACAAGGTGCTGGATGTGTCCTGTGCCGATACCTTCAAGCAATTGATCCCGCATGCCAAGGAAAAGCGACTGCGGGGCATCGGCCATTTGCCGATGGTCGAGGCGCCGGGGTTGACGGCGCGCTACTTGCGTCGGTTTTGGGAAAGTGGTGATTGATCGCTCCGGTTCGCAGGAGCTGTCGATCGCCAGCGAAAGATTTCGCGGCTGGTCAGCGGCTCCTGCGATGATCATTACCAGCGCCCCAGCCGCAAAAGGAACAGCGGCAACAGCTAAATGGTCACGGATTTGCGCATCAGTGTACGCATCAGCCGCAGATAGTCTCTTTGCTGCAGGTGCATAACATGGTTGCCCGGAAACCAGTGCAGCTGACTGCCGGACCAGTGCTCGTGCAGCAGGCGCTGATAGCGTGGCGAGGTAAAGCGGTCGCCGGCACCGGCGATAATTAGCAGGCGATCCGCTGGCACCTGCGGTTGCCAGGTCAGTGGGCAATGAATTGCCGTGGCATGGCGGATATCGGTGAGGTCAAGCCCGGCCTTGGGCAGCACGCGCTGGAAAGCTTCGCGCAGTGGCGCCCATTCCATCAGCATGTCGGCAGGCGATACCACGGCGGCATTCGGCATCACGAACGCCAGATCCTTTTCTACCGATGCCATCAATGCCGACAGATAGCCGCCCAGACTGAGGCCGCTGATACCGATGCTCGGCACACCGAGTTCACGCAGGTAGCGCATGAAGGTGCGCACTTCGTGAATCGCCTGCAGCATGGTTTCGTTGGTTTCGGCAAAACCGTGGCTGAAAAAACCGAAGCCGCTAAACGGGTCGAACCGTTCACGACGGCTACCGTGGAACGGCAAGGTATAGAGCAGCACATCCCAGCCCTGGTCGTAGAACCAGCGCAGCGAAAACATGGCGCTGTTAATCCAGTAAGCATCCAGCGAATAACCATGCAGAAAAACCAGCGTCGGCCTCGGACCGCCGGGATGGGTCCAGTGACGCGCTTCAGCCACCTGGTTTCGGCGATGGCTGGCGCAACGGTCGCGCAACGCCGGGTTGAGCGCTTCAAAGGTGCTGTCAAAACGTAACGTGCGGCTGTCGATGCCTGGCGCCGGCTTTTTCGGCCGACTGATGCGCATCGCCACCTGATCGGTCGGTGGCATAAATACCAGTGACGGATCACCGCGATCAGCCAGATCGCGGTAAAAATCCATTTCACCGATCTGTTCTGCCAGCGGATGCTTGCGCAGATTGTTGACCATGGCCGCGAGCACCCCGGTGGCAAGACCATTTTTCAGCACATGGTCCATTGCCGCCGAAACACCGACCTTGAAACGGTGCTCGCGATCAAGCGGGGTGTCCACAGGCAGGCGGTGATAGTCCACCGGCAGGGTCAGCCACCAGGGCTGATCTGACGAACTCATAGTTACTGCCCGCGCATGACTTTCAAGACTGGCCCCACTGCCAGTTCCCAGGCTCGCCGGGCATGGTGAAACGTCGATACCGCCAGTTTGCCGTGCAGCGGGAAAATGATTTCCGGCAGGTTTTTTGCCACACCGGCGAGAATAGCCTGCGCTGCCTGTTCCGGTGAAATGGGTCTGATCGGAGTTTTACTACGGACAAAATCAAACGGGCTGCGGTTGCCGAGTTTCAGCTTCTGCATCTGATCGGCGCCGACGATATTGGTTTCGACAATGCCGGGGCAGACCGCACTAACGCGCACGCCATAGACTTTAGCTTCCTCGCGCAGTGACAGACTGAGGCCAACCACCGCATGCTTGGTCATGGCATAAATGGTCAGCATCGGCGCCGGCATCAGGCCGGCAACCGAGGCAGTATTGACGATATGGCCACTACCCTGGGCACGCATCACTTCATAAGCTGCGAGGGTGCCGTACAGCACGCCCATCTGGTTGATATCGATGGTTCTCTGCCAGTCGGATTCGACGTTGTCTTTCAGCTCGCCTGTGATGGCAATACCAGCATTATTAAACAGGTAATCCAGCGATCCTTTGGCTGCTACATCCTGAATCAACGCAGCAAAGGCGGCCCGGTTGGTCACATCCAGTGGCTGCGTGGTCAGCTTGCCGGCGCCGCCATGTTCGGCAACCAACGCCTTGAGGCCTTCCGCATTGACGTCAGTGGCAACCACATGAGCCCCGAATGACAACAGTTTCAGAGTCAGCGCCCGGCCCATGCCGGAGGCTGCACCGGTGACTACTGCAGTCTTGTTCCTGAATATTTTCATGATGTCCCCGACTTTTTTGTTACAGGCGCTGTTATCGGCATGGCATCAGGCAATACCGGAGCCGGTATTGCCTGAACATCATCGCAGCGGATCAGTCACGGCGATACATGGTTACCACGCAGGCACCGCCAAGACCCAGATTATGTTGCAGCGCAACCCGGGCGTTCTCGACCTGACGCTTTTCTGCCTGGCCACGCAACTGCCAGACCAGCTCGGTGCACTGAGCCAGTCCGGTAGCACCCAGTGGGTGTCCCTTCGACAGCAGGCCGCCGGACGGATTGGTGACCACCTTGCCGCCGTAAGTGTTATCGGCATCCCAGATAAATTTCTCGGCGCCGCCTTCCGGGCACAGACCAAGGCCTTCATAGGTGAGCAGCTCGTTGGCGGTAAAGCAGTCATGCAATTCCACTACATCGACATCTTCTGCACCGATGCCAGCTTCCTCGTAAACCTTTTTCGCTGCCATCTTGGTCATGTCATAGCCGATCATCTTGATCATCGATTTCTCTTCGAAACTACTGGGGAAGTCGGTGGTCATGGCCTGGGCGGCGATATATACCGGGTTACTGATGCCGTGCTTTTTCGCGAACTCATCTGAACAGAGAATTGCAGCGCCGGCGCCACAGGTCGGCGGGCAGCACTGGAAACGGGTCAGCGGGTCGAATACTTCTTCTGACGCCATGATCTCTTCCAGCGACAGCACCTGATTGAACAGCGCGTAGGGATTGTTACTGGCATGTTTACGCGCCTTCTCGGCGATCTTGCCAAAAGTTTCGCGTTTGGTGCCATGCTGCCAGCGATACTCGCGGCCGGCACCACCAAACATCTGCGCGGCGGGCGGCGCTTGGGTAAAGCCCTGCTCGGCAATCATCATCTGCGCGTGCTGGCTCATCGGGTTTTCCCGGTCGTTGAACTTCGCACCGAGTGCACCGCGCTCCATCTTCTCGAAGCCCACAGCAATCACGCACTCGGCCAGACCACCTTCAATGGCCTGACGGGCAAGAAACAGTGCCGACGAGCCGGTTGAGCAGTTGTTATTGACGTTGACCACTGGAATGCCGGTCAGACCCAGCTCATACACCGCGCGCTGGCCGCAGGTGGAGTCACCATAAACATAGCCGCAGAACGCCTGCTCAACTTCGTTGTAGTTGATACCGGCATCAGCCAGTGCTTTCTTGCCTGCTTCCGCAGCCATCACATGGTAATCGTCACTGGCACCCGGTTTGGCGAACTTGGTCATGCCGACACCGATTACATTCACTCGACGTTTCATCTTCGTTCTCCTGTTGTCTGTGTCAGCACTTTACAGTGCATCTTCAATTTGACGAACCAGCGTGACATTACCGTCTACGCGCAGATCGCCTTTCTGGTACAACTCGCGCAAACCACGCTTGCCATCGACCCAGTCGGCCAGCTGGCTATCGCCGACAGTTACCGTGGCGGCCACCTGATCTGCTTTTCCAGTAGACAGCTTCGGCGGGGTGGCGCTGAAGTCCATCACCCAATCACCGTCCGGATCGCGCACCCGGAAGTGTACCGCACCATTCAGACCGGTCGCCTTCGCCAGCTTCTGTTCCAGTGCCGCCATGGATTCCGCCGCGCGAGCTTGCTTCGGTGCCGCCTTTTTTGCAGGAGCAGCGGCCTTGGGTGCACCGGAAGCGAGACGCTTGTCGCGAGCTTGCTCAACCAGTTTCGGGTCCATGCCTTGCAGTACCGACAGCTTGTTCGAGGCCATGATATTGCCATGCACTTTCAACTGGCCTCCGAAGTAGAGCTTCTGCACTTCAGCAATATCGCCGCCGAACAGAGTATTCACCAGCGCAGTATCCAGCTCCAGCGTGACATCCGGCTTATCCGCCATACCCGAACCCGCAGCACCTTTATCGTTCTTCAGATCAATAAAGAAGCTCTGCTCCGGATTATGGAACACAAACTGGAACACAGTGCTGGTCTTGCCGACCAACTCGGGTTTGGCGGCGATGTACGCGGAAATACCGGAGAACACATCATCCAGCGTCGGCTCCTGCGACGCCGCTGGCGCCGCTGCTGACGCGGCCGCACCGGCACCACCCGCAGCGACCCTTTTGGCGCGGGCCTCTTCCACCAGCTTCGGATCCATGCCCTGCAGCACGGCCAGCTTGTTCGAGGCCATCACGTTGCCACCGATTTTCAGCTCGCCACCGAAGTACAGCTTCTGCACGGCCGCGAGATCACCACCGAACAGGGTCTGTACATGTTTGGTATCCAGCTCCAGCGTCACATCCGGTTTATCGACTGTGCCGGCGCCGGCACTGCCCGGGGCCGATTTCAGATCAATAAAGAAGCTCTGCTCCGGGTTGCTAAAGTTGAACTGGAACGAGGTCCTGGTCTTGTCCACCAGTTCCGGCGTTGCTGCCACATAGCTGGCAATTGCCGAAAACACATCTTCCAGTGTGACCGAGGTATCGGCAGCAGCTGCCGCTTCGGCCGGCGCAGCGGCCTTCGGCTTGGCTTGCACCTTCGGCACTTCCCGATACAACTCTACCGCAGCGTTTTTCAGCACGACTTCATCGCGCTCCTTGACCCGGGTTTCGAGGATGATACGGTCGTCGGATTCCTTCCACATCTTTGTGACCAGCGTTTCACCGGGGAATACGCTCTTGGCGAAGCGCACCTTGATGCTTTTCATCAGGCGGCCATCGTTATTGCAGAACGCCTTGATTACATGACGACCCGCATAGCCGTAGGTGCACAGGCCATGCAGGATCGGTCGGTCATAGCCGAACGCCTTGGCAAAGGCCGGATCCGCATGCAACGGATTCCAGTCGCCACAGAGGCGATACAGCAGGGTCTGGTTGGCATCGGTTTTTTCTTCAATGACCGCATCCGGTTCACGGTCCGGCGGCACGTTGATGTCGGCACTCGGACCACGGTCGCCACCCCAGCCACCAGCGCCTTTCACGAACGAAGTCATCTCGTTGTAGGCAATCTCGTCACCGTTCTCGTCAATGGTGGAAATAGCAAAGGTCACTACTGCATTCGGGTCCTTGTCGAATGCCTCCTTGAATTTGAAGATATGCTTCAGCTTGGCATTGCGTGGCAGCGGCCGGCGAATCTCGGTGAGTTGCTCGCCATGCAGCAGACGGTCAAAGCCGAAGTTCATCCCCGGCAGCGCAAACTTGCCCTCTTTTGCCGCTTTCAGCATGGCACCGATCTGCGGCATCACACCAAAAGTCGGCAGCGCCTGGAAATCACTACCCAGCTCGTAAACAAACTTGAGCTCGTCCTTGTCCATCGGGTCACGGGCGGTACCGACGCTCAGGGCATACAGGGCCAGATCGTTCTCATCGTAAGAAGATTCCAGCTCCAGCTTGGCCTTGCTGGCCACATCCAGATCAATAAACTCGTTGCCGCCCAGGCTCGGGTTATTGATGTTGTTGAGGATCGGCATAAAGGATTCGTTGATGCTGGTCGGGTGTTCGGCATCAGTAAAATCGGTGATTTTCGACCAGCGCGAGGCAACATCATCGATGCTGAACTTCTTGCCCAACGCAAACACGTTGCCTTGTGCCCGCTCCCAGCGCAGCTTGGAAATATAGCCAGCGCCAACCTCAAACAAGCCCTTGGTTTCCTGACAGCTTTCATGGCTCAACCAGGCCACCAGCGGGCTTACCGCTTCCGGGTTCAGGTGCTTGAGCAGCTCCGGCGGCATCACCGTTTCGGTGAGGCGCGAGGCGGCAATCGGGGCGATAGTGTTGACAAAAATATTCTTGCCACGACCTTCCTCGGCAAGACAATTGGCCAAACCGGCAATACCCAGCTTGGCGGCGCAGTAGTTAGCCTGACCAAAGTTGCCGTAAATGCCGGCGGCCGAGGTGGTCATGATGATGCGGCCATAGCCTTTCTCGCGCATAATCGGCCAGGCCGCATGGCTGACGCTCATGGAGCCGGTCAGATGCACTTTCAGAATCAGATCCCAGTCCGCCTGGGTCATCTTGGCAAAGCTGACATCGCGCAGGATGCCGGCGTTATTGATAACGATGTCCACCGTGCCAAAGGCATCCAGTGCGGTCTTGACGATA
>JAAEUI010000381.1 GCA_024227475.1 Paracoccaceae bacterium
ACGCCTTGGGGCAGGCCAATCCGTGTCTTTTACCGCATCCGCTCTACCTTGCGCTGGGCAAAGATGACAAGACAAGGCAGGCAACCTATCGGGGCCTGTTCCGTACAGAATTGGACAACGAAGCCATCAGCGATATACGCCTAGCGCTCAACCAGAACCAGCCGCTGGGCAATTCACTTTTCTACGCCAAAGTCGAAGCCATGACCGGCCAGCGGCGGGAGCCGAAACCGCGCGGAAGGCCCAGAAAGCAGCGAGACGAATCGCCAGCGCAGGACGCGGGGCAGGGAGCATTACCGATCTGAATCCGTCTGCCAACAATAAATCGAGCCTGGCCCCTTTTAACAATGCTTTACCTCTGCCCGTGCCAACTTAACCGACGCCATAGAGGATGCGAGATCCGCGCGTAACTCGGCGTCATCCAGTTCAGGCTCGAATATTTCTGCTATAGTCCGCACATGCCCCGTCGACCCCGTATTCACCTTGATGGCGTACCCCTGCACATCGTACAGCGCGGACACAACCGTGAACCCTGTTTTTTGGCGAGGAAGACTACCACGCTTACCTTTACTGGTTAGGTGAAGCGCTACAGAAAGAGCGATGCGCGCTTCACGCCTACGCCCTCATGACCAACCATGTCCACCTGCTGGTTTCTCCCAAACGTGCGGCATCCATACCCCGGATCATCATCGCCCTCGGGCGACGCTACGTGCAATACATCAACAAGACCTACCGCCGCACCGGTACTCTGTGGGACAGCCGCTACAAATCATCCCTCATCCATGCCGACACTTATCTGCTCAGATGCCAGAATTACATTGAACTCAACCCCGTGCGCGCTGCCATGGTTGACGATCCGGCGCATTACCGCTGGACCAGTTATCGCCACAACGCCTTGGGGCAGGCCAATCCGTGTCTTTTACCGCATCCGCTCTACCTTGCGCTGGGCAAAGATGACAAGACAAGGCAGGCAACCTATCGGGGCCTGTTCCGTACAGAATTGGACAACGAAGCCATCAGCGATATACGCC
>JAAEUI010000382.1 GCA_024227475.1 Paracoccaceae bacterium
ACAGATCCCAAGCATGCGGAACTACCGCACTGGGCTCCTGCCTCAGGTCAGACGCAGAAACGTTGATTCGGGTAAGGGTGTAGTACGCGCGCAGTGGGGATCCACTTCATCATCTGTCTTTGCATACGTTGCCAGGTTAGGTTTCTACCTTTCTGGCTCCGTCTGCGCAAGGCGCGCAGCCAGGCATGGCCGATTTGTGTTCGGAAGGTATCCAAGGCTTCTCGGTTGCCGGGAACTGCGTAATAGTTAAAATGTCCCTGGACCACTGACCGCAGCCATCTTCCCTGTTCTGGTACCGGCTTATGCCGGTGACGTTGAAGGGTCTGGCGGACCTCTTTAATTTTACTTCGAAGTCGTTTGCCGATGGTCTTGCGTAGAAGTTTGAATTTGCCATCCTTTCGGCGCGTTGCACAGATGTGGGTAAATCCAAGAAAGTCGAAGGTTTCCGGCTTCCCCTCTCCGCGGTTCTTTCGGTTTTCGGCGGCAAAGCGGCCGAATTCAATCAGCCGAGTTTTATCGTCGTGAAGTTCCAAGCCGAATTTGCCCATCCGCTTCTGCAGTTCTGCCTGGAAACGCCCGGCATCCGACTGGTATTGGAACCCCAAGACAAAGTCATCGGCATAACGCACGATGTACACTTCGCCACGCGCATGGTGGTTGCGCCACCAATTCACCCAGAGGTCCAAGGCATAGTGCAGATAAATATTCGCCAGTAAAGGCGATATCACGGCACCTTGTGGCGTCCCCACCACGGTCTTGGACCACTTTCCGTCTTCCGAGACTCCGGCACGCAAAAATTTGCGAATCAGTCGGAGGACTCGTTTGTCGGCGACACGGTGTTCCACGAACTTCATCAGCCACTCATGATCAAGGCTGTCGTAGAAACCACGGATGTCCGCGTCCAGAACCCAGCTTACCTTTCGCTGCGTGATCGCAACATAGATCGCATCCAGGGCATTATGTTGGCTCCGGCCAGGTCTTGATCCGGAGCTGAAGCCAAGAAAGTCCTCTTCGTAAATTGACAAGAGGACATCAACCAATGCTTGTTGGACAATCTTGTCTTCCAAAGCGGCTATGCCGATGGGGCGCTGTCGCCCGTCGGATTTGGGTATCCAGGTCCTTTTGCTAGCTCTAGCCCGATACCGTCCGCTATGAATTTGATCATGGAGCGTGATGAGGCGTTCATCTAGGCCCTCGCCATACTCCTGCCACGTCACTCCGTCGACTCCGGCCGCCGCCTTTGGGTTAAGCGACAGATAGGCGGCGTGCAGTCGTTCGATGTCGATGTGGTGCAGCAA
>JAAEUI010000383.1 GCA_024227475.1 Paracoccaceae bacterium
ATTCAGGGTTTGCGACTTACGCCTGATATCGCACTCACCCGGCCTCGTCCTCGGCCCTATCGATCAGCCCTCGCAACCATCGCGCCGCCACGAAGGCAAATGGAATCCCGGCTACGGCACCCGCTAGAACAGCCGATATCGGCGACAGCGCTGACAAATTTAGCGCCTGTAGCAACAACGACGCGAAAAAGATATTCACTGCCGCAGCTCCAGCCGCAAGCGGATAGATCACTGTCGCGATCATCCATATCGGCCAGCGCCTGTCTGCCTTTTCATGTCCGGATTGCGAATTCACTTCTTGCGGAATACCGATTTCTGGACCGCTACCAGCGCCACAATCATCGCCACGGCTGCGACAGCCAGCCAGATTGTAGCTCCACCCACGTCGTGAGAATGCCCTTCAAGCACGGCTTCGCGCAGCGGGGTCTTGTCGTGATGCGCCCAAACACGCCCCGCCTGGGGGATGACCAGAGCCGTGAGTACCGCTACCTTGCGCATCTTTGTTTCTCCTTCATTATTCTGTTGCAAACATAGGGGACACTGCACCGGGCCGGTTTGATCTTAGTCAAATGCGCGGCGATCAATTTCTGCTAGTTTGCATATCCATTGAAACCAGTCTTCAACCGGTCGGCCTGGACCGTTAGGACACGATTGGAACGACCCGCCGTGTTGACAAAAGCAGAGATGGAAATTGCCGAAAGCTCGGTTCTGTTTAAGAGCGTGCCATCCTTGCTGCTTGCCCGGCAACTGTCTGGCAAGCACAAGCGTACTATCCACCGCGGAGAAACCCTTTTTCTGCAAGGGGATCACGCATCGCATATGTACGTGATTCTGACCGGTTGCATGAAACTCGTGCGTCTTACACAAGGTGGTGACGAAATTGTTGTGGCGGTTTATTCCGCCGGCAATTCCTTTGGTGAGGCAGCCGCGCTGAAGCGCGGCCTTTATCCGGTGACGGTGGAGGCCGTGCAGGACAGCACCCTGATTCAGATCGATGCGCGGGTGGTGCTGGAAGCGCTGCGCGAAAACCCCAACCTTGCGGTGGCCATGCTGGGCGCGACGTTCAACCACCTGCACGAACTGGTGGTGGAGATCGAAAGCCTGAAGGCTATGTCCGGCGTGCAGCGGCTGGCGACATTTCTGATTTCGCTGACACCGCTGGAAGAAGGTGCCTGCACGCTGGTTTTGCCCTATGACAAGGTGCTGATTGCCAATCAGCTGGGAATGAAGCCCGAAAGCCTGTCCAGGAACTTCGCAAACCTTCGGAGCCAGGGTGTCACGGTATCACGCCAAAGCGTGGCGGTGAAGGATATTGCAGCGCTCAAATCGTTCGTCTCGGGCGAGGAAAACGACCGGTTTGGGCAGGCGAGCTGCTGATGCCTTTTGGACTCGCGAGGAACCATTCAACCGGTGGCCGGGGAATATCCTAGCTCAAAAGCGGCACAAGGTAGATCCCGAAAGCCAGCACCAGAAAAACGGCGACCAGACCGTTGAAGCCCTGGCGCCAGAACCGGGATGTGCGAAGTTCCAGATAGTGATTAAGGATCAGACGCGCCTTCAACCCGGCAAGGGCTAGCAGCGTCGCGACAATGACCGGCCCGAACACATGAACAAGGCGGGTCAGCAGCGTGGTTGCCAGACTTAATACCCAAAGTGCCAGTAATGCCCGAAGAAGAGGTGTCATTTGTTCTGTCACCGGACAAGATAGATGACCGGGAACAAAAGCACCCAAACCAGATCAACCATATGCCAGAAAGCCACGCCGGCCCGCAAGGCGTTGCGGCTGGGGCGTATGGCCAACCCAGCAAAAATCACCAGCCCGGCCACCACATGCATCGCGTGAAACCCGGTCAGCAAATAATAAAAGGTGAAAAAGTCGCTGCTCTCAATCCCGATGTCTTTGCTGGCCTTTTCTGCATATTCAATCCACTTCACGGCGAGAAAAACCAATCCCAAAGCCGCTGCGGCCCCAAGCCAACCACGCGTTGTCCCCGCTGGCCCGTCTGCGGCCTGCGCCGCGCGTGCCGCAAAGTAACCGCTACTGACCAGAACAATGGTGTTTATTGCGCCTGCAACCCGGTTCAGGCTGTCCTGGTCTGCTGCAAACCCAGCAGGGTCCGTGGCCCGCACGCCGAGAAACGCCAGAAGCCCGGCACCAAAGACCAGCAATTCGCTGACGATCAGCACCCAGATCATCAACTCGCCCGGCAATTCGTCCAGAACAGTTGTCTCCTGGTTGCTCATGTCCCGCCCGTGATCTGACGATAAATTTCGGGCAAGGCAGCTGTCAGCTTTGCCGGATCCGGGACCATCGAAAAGCCATCTGGACCGAAAATGCGCGAAAACCAGGCCTGCCCTTTGGCATCAACCACAACGCCATGCACCGCCTGACCCCGCCTTCGCGCCTCACGCACGGCCATGCGGCTGTCCTCAATGCCGTGGCGACCCTCGTAATGGTCCAGATCGTTGGGCTTGCCGTCGGTGATGACCAAAAGCAACCGGCGCCGGTACGGCCTTTCGGCCAATTCGGCAGAGCTGTGGCGAATCGCGGCGCCAAGGCGGGTGTAGAAAGATGGCACCAGCCCAGCGATGCGCGCCTCGATTGTGCTACCCATCTTTTCGTCAAAATCCTTGCATCCCAGCATAAAGACCCGGTCGCGTTTCAGGGACGAAAAGGTGTGAATGGCGAAATCGTCACCGCATGCATCCAGCCCCCAGGCCAACGCAGTCAGCGCCTCCTTCTCGACATCGATCACCAGCCTGTCGCCAATCGCACTTTCGGTGGAACGCGAGGTGTCCATGAGTACTGAAACCGCCAGATCGCGTTCCTGCCGCCGTTGGGCGCGATAAACCCGGTCGTGCGCCTCACCAGTGGCGCGCAGTTCCACCTGCGCGGCAATTGCCGCCTCAATATCCAGTTCGTCGCCATCCAGTTGACGCGGCAGGATGACCCGCGCCGGACGCAGCGCCTCGAACTGACGTTTGACTGCCCGGATCCGCCGCCGCGCCGCTGGATCCTTGTCAAAACCGGGCAGATCTTCAGATTGCTCAGCTGTGCTGGACAACACGCGGCAGTGATCGGGAATGTAGGCAGATTTGCGGTGATCCCATTCGGGGTAAAGATGTTCGCCCGACAGCTTTTCACGGTCGGCATCTTCCGGCGAGAGGTCAAGATGAAACTTCAGCCGTGTGGCGGTCTTCTTTGACACTTGCCCCAACGCCAGTTCATCCTGATCGTCAGCAGCGCGTTTGGCGGTGTCCTCGTCGTCATCCTCGACCCTTCGATTCATGTTGAGGCTTTCAACCCATGAGAAAATCGCTTCGAATTTATGCAGGATCAGGCTGTCCCGACGTTCAGCCAGATCAGACTGGCTGCGGCGCGCGCGCTTGATGCCCGCCTGCTCATCGGCTCCGCTGCCTTGTTCCGGTGTTTCGTCCAGCCGGTCGACCGCCATCCGTGCCACTATCGGCCGCAGATCCGGCCAAAGGGGTACCGCGCGAAACGGGCGGTATTTTGCCGGCGCATTTAATTCACCCAAGTCCGCACCAGGGGTGCGGATCATCATCAGAAAATTGCGCGCCAGTGCGTTTTCCGGCTCTGGTCCTCCAAGAAGATGGTCAATTGCGGCTTCGACCGCGGCCTCAGTGCGTGGCAGGTGGGTATCGGGCCGCGAACTACGGCTGGCAGCGACAAGCACTTCGTGAAAGCCGCGAAGCCCGGGGCATGCGGCCAGTGTTTTGCGGGTCATTGTCACGGCATTCTGCATTGCCCGAATATCGGCTCGAAGGGGGTCGGTTTCGGTAATAGGTTCGGGTGCATGAGCCACCACAGCGGCCAGCCAGAAATAGAGCGCCGCATTGGCCTCCCGCGTGGGGAACTGGGCGATGGTTTCTGGCAAGCGCAGCGCCTCGCCGTCAAAACTTGGGCGCGCCTCGCGTTCGCGCCAGGTGCCTAGGGCGCGGCGCAGCGAAAGTCGGTGATGTCTGCTTTCCACTGCTGCGGTCTTGATCTCAGCGCCCGGCGCGCCTCCCAGACCGCGGAAGAACACGCCAAGCCTTCCTTGGACCTCGTCCAGTCGCACAGCTGCCTCTTCGTGTGCCTCGGGTGCATCAAGACGGCTGGCATAGGCATGCCACAGTTTTCCGATTGTCTCCTCGGGCTCGAAGGGATCAAAGACGCGCTCGGACATCGGTTTAGCCGTAGATCGCGGTGACCAGGTCCATCAGCCCGCGCTTGACGTCCTCATCGTCGGTCAGAGGCTCGATCATCGCCGCCATAATTGCACGTTCCACGGCCATGCCATCGCGGATCAGCATGGCACAATAGATCACCAGCCGGGTCGACACGCCTTCCTCCAGATCATGTCCTTTCAGCCCGCGCAGTTTATGTGCCAGCCGGACGAGGGATAAAGCCCGGCTGGCATCCAGCCCACTTTCGGTGGTCACGATCTCGATCTCTCGCTGTTCAGACGGGAAATCGAAATCTATCGACAGGAACCTCTGGCGGGTCGAAGGTTTCAGGGTTTTCAGAATGTTCTGATAACCGGGGTTGTAGGACGCCACGAGCATGAAACCGGATGCGGCGCCAAGCTCTTCGCCGGTCTTTTCCAGTGGCAGGATGCGGCGGTCGTCGGTTAGCGGGTGAACCACCACCGTTACGTCCTTTCGAGCCTCGACCACCTCGTCCAGGTAACAGATTGCTCCGTCACGCACGGCCCGCGTCAGCGGGCCATCAACCCAAATCGTCTCTCCGCCTTTCAGCAGATAGCGACCGACCAGGTCAGCGGCGGACAGGTCGTCGTGGCAGGCAACAGTATAAAGCGGGCGGCCAAGGCGGGCGGCCATATGGGCGACGAACCGGGTCTTGCCGCAGCCTGTCGGCCCCTTCAGCAGAACCGGCAGCTCGTGCCGGTACGCGGCCTCGAACACTGCGCATTCGTCAGCGACGGGAGCGTAGAAGGGGGCCGAAGCCCCCTCCTGCAGTTCTTGTGAGGCAGCCATCTATCAGGCCTCTTCAGGAATGCCGGGCTCGATGATCTCGCGGCGCGGCGCGACCTGCGCATAGATGAACAGGACCGCACCCAGAACAACCGCAACACCAGCGCCCCAACGCATCAGGAAGAACAGGTTCATGCCTTCCTGGATGTCCATGAAGTTCTCGCCCATCACGCGTTGCAGGTGGGTCTGAATCGTGCCAGCAAATGTCAGCACGAATGTCATGAACGCCATACCACCGGTCATCAACCAGAAGCTGGCCATGTTGAGCACCTGATTATAGGGGTCGCGCCCGGTCAGGATCGGCATCGCGTAGGAAATGATGGCCAGGTTAACCGAGACATAGGCCCCAAAGAACGCCAGGTGGCCGTGTGCTGCGGTGATCTGCGTGCCATGGGTGTAGTAATTCACACCGTGCAACGTATGCAGGAAGCCCCAGACCCCGGCACCAAAGAACGCAACTGTTGCAGCACCCATCGCCCAGAGAAGCGCCGCCTTGTTGGGATGATCACGCTTACCCTTCCAGACCATGACGAAGGCAAAGCTCATCATGGCAAAGAACGGGACAACTTCCAGTGTGCTGAAGATCGAACCTATCCATTGCCAATAGCCCGGGGTGCCGATCCAGTAATAGTGGTGCCCCGTACCCAGGATGCCTGAGAACAGAGCTGTGGCAACGATGATATAGAGCCACTTTTCAACGACCTCTCGGTCAACGCCGGTTAGTTTCAGCATCAGGAAGGCCAGAATGGATGCCATCACCAGTTCCCAGGTACCTTCGACCCAAAGATGCACGATGTACCACCAGAACATTTTATCCAGCGCCAGGTTAGCCGGATTGTAAAAGGCAAACAGGAACAGCAAAACCAGACCCCAAAGGCCCAGCAGCAACACGTTCGTAATCGCCGTCTTACGGCCCTTGAGCACCGTCATCGAGACGTTGAACAGGAAGATCACCGCCGCGACTGCAATGCCAAGTTTGACCCAGACAGGCTGTTCGATGAACTCTCGTCCTTCTTTGCCCAAAAGCCAGTTGCCCTGGAACAGGTCGAACACATAGGTCACGACCACGCCAGCGGTTCCCAAAAGCAGGATCGCCAGTTGCAAATAGGCCAGCATTGGAGAATGGATTTCCCGTTCTGCCTCTTCGGGTATCAGAAAATAGGCGGCCCCGAAAAAGCCCAACAGCAGCCAAACGATGAGCGAGTTGGTGTGCAACATCCTGATGATGTTGAACGGCATCAAGTCGGACATGAAGTTCGGGTTGACATATATCCACCCCGCCCAGAGTCCACCAATCACCTGCACTGCAAACACCGCCATGGCGGCCAAGAAGTAGGCAAGCGCGATTTTTTGCGTCTGATATTTCATAGTCTGTCTCCTACTCCTTGCTCAGCCCGCTTCGTTGGGGGGCCAGCCTTGCGCGTCAATAGTGTTGATCCACAGAAAAAATTCACTCAGATCGCGAACTTCTTCCTCACTAAGGTTGAACTGCGGCATCTGCCGCCTGCCCTCAATCCCAGACGGTTGTGCTTCCATCCAACCCTGAAGCACCTCAAAGGCACCTTCGGGATCGTCCTGCACCCCCCAGCGGGTCATCACGTTGACAAGTTCAGGCGCAAAATACGCCCCCTCACCCAACAGGGTGTGGCAATTGATGCACGCATGTTTTTCCCACACATGCTTTCCCCGTGCCACGCCCTCGGTCAACGTCTCGGTATTCGTCGATTCGTTCACGATGTAGCGGACCGAGTGGAACGACATGATGAGGAAGATCACGATGAAGAACAGCGAGCCGCCATAAAAGACATTGCGCGCCATGGTCTTGGTCATGACTTCTGCCATATTGGCCTCCAGTTAGATTTGTTTCAGGGGCAAGATAGGCGGCGCGTCTCATCGCACCTTAACAATAATCAAGTGGCGAGAGATTCTGGGGGCAGCGCGCGGATGGGGCCGCACTTTGCTACATCGAAATGCCCCCATTTCCCGGGGCGGCCCGCATTTGCTGCGGCCAACTGTCAAGGGAATGCCCGATCCTTGATCCTGGTTACGAATCAGACACCGGACTGGTGATTTTCTTGAGCCACTTCTCACTCAGGAAAGGGCGCAGGCTGCGCTTTCCGTGTTTTGCCAAGACGGCCTCTGCGATTCTGCCGCTACCTTTTTCAGTTTTTTTGCCCCGACTTGACATTGGTCATGACATGACAGCGTCGGGGCCGGTTTTATCGATCAAAATGGAAATGCTCCGGAGGACTTGGCATGGACTATCAGGCATTCTTCAAATCCCGCCTCGACGCACTGCGCGAGGATGGTGACTACCGCATTTTCGCCGACTTGCAACGCAAGCGCGGCGCTTTCCCGCAGGCTCGTCACACAACTAAGGATGGAACCGGTAACGTTACTATCTGGTGTTCAAACGATTATCTTGGCATGGGCCAGAACCCCGACGTACTGGCAGCAATGCATGATGCGCTCGATCGTTCCGGCGCGGGGGCCGGGGGCACGCGTAACATTTCGGGCACCACGCATGAACATGTGCTTTTGGAATCGGAACTGGCCGATCTGCATGGCAAGGAATCCGCGCTTCTGTTTACGTCAGGGTATGTGTCCAACTGGGCAGCGCTTGGCACGCTGGCGTCAGGCATCCCGGGTTGCATCGTTTTCTCTGACAGCCTGAATCACGCATCAATGATCGAGGGCATCCGCCATTCCCGTGCGCAGAAAGTCATCTGGAAGCACAACGACCTTGAAGATTTGGAGGCCAAGCTCGCCGCCGCTGATCCAGACGCGCCCAAGCTGATCGCCTTTGAGAGCGTTTACTCGATGGATGGCGATATTGGGCCGATCGAAGGGGTTTGTGATCTGGCCGACAAATATGGCGCAATGACTTATCTTGACGAGGTCCACGCCGTTGGTTTGTATGGACCTCGCGGTGGCGGTATCGCCGAGCGTGAGGGGTTGATGGAACGCCTGACCGTGATCGAGGGCACATTGGGCAAGGCTTTTGGAGTCGTGGGCGGCTATGTCGCCGCCAGTGCGGAGCTTTGCGATTTCGTGCGCAGTTTTGCCAGCGGCTTCATTTTCACAACCGCTCTGCCACCCGCCGTGGCTGCAGGCGCACGCGCCTCGGTACAGCATCTGAAACGCTCCAACACCGA
>JAAEUI010000384.1 GCA_024227475.1 Paracoccaceae bacterium
ACAGTTGTTTGCACGGCACGGAAGTGAAACAACAGTGGCTGCAATTGCCGCGATCCATGATCGGGCCGAGGCCCAGATGCGCAGTGCGATTTCAGATGTTCCGGATGGGATATATGAGGGCGAAGACTGGCTTGACGATGATGCTGGTGGCGGTGGCCCGGTCGGTATTCGGGTGCGAGTGACAATCAGTGGTGACGAAGCTGAGTTTGATTTCACAAAGACCGACGAAGCTGCGCGCGGACCGGTGAACACTACCCCATTTATCACCGCGGCCAGCGTTTTTTACGTAATGAAAGCCCTGTTTGGCCCGGACATCCAGCCAAGCGGCGGGTGTTATCGCCCGATGAAGGTGATCACCGGACCGGGGTCGCTGCTGGACCCGGGTATCGAAAAGCCGGTTGTTGGTGGAAACCACGAAACCTCGCAGCGTATTGCTGATGCAATTTTCAAAGCGTTTGTACCTGTTTGCCCCGATCTTCTGACGGCTGGGGGGCCAACAACGTCCGGGTTGCTTTTGTTTGGTGGGCGGCGTGCTGACGGGGTCTGGACCACTCTTTACGAAACTCATGGTGGTGGTGAAGGCGGGCGGATCGACCGCGATGGCGCAGATGTGATCCGGGTTCATATGTCTAACGTGATGAACACACCTGCTGAGGTGATCGAAGCCGAATATCCTTTGCGTGTCGATTGCCAGAAGCTGCGACAGGGTTCGGGCGGTGCCGGTCAACACAAAGGCGGTGAGGGTGTTCATCGCGAATACCGCATCCTGTGTGAGGATATGTCGGTCACCTCGATGTTCGAGCGTCGGGTAATCCCCCCCTATGGGCTGCGGGGCGGTGAGGATGGCAAGACCTTTGCAGTCCGGATCACCGATGCTGCAGGCCAGACATCACAGATGACCGGAAAAACCAATGTCCGTCTGAACACCGGTGATGTTGTTGCAGTGAATTCCTGCGGCGGCGGTGGATACGGCGAGCCGAACAAGAAATTAAAAAACTGACTTACTCAAACGGAGGAAACGGAAATGAAACTTGAGGGCAAAAAGGCCATTGTGACCGGCGCCGCCAAAGGAATGGGTGCTGCGATCACAACCACTTTGGCAGGTGAAGGGGCTGATATCGTTCTGACTGCACGCGATACTGCAGCACTTGAGCCGGTCGCAGCCGAGGTTCGCGCATTGGGCCGTCAGGCTCACATTATTGCCTGCGACGTCATTGAAGAAGACCAGGTCAAATCGATGGTTGATTTTGCCAAGGAAAAATTCGACGGACAGATCGACATTCTTGTGAATGTCGCAGGGGTGACCGGCCCAATTGAGACCGCAGTGCAGGATATTGAGGTTGATGATTTCGACTATGTCATCATCGCCAACGAGCGCGGGACTTTCCTGCCTATCAAACATGTCGTACCGACGATGATTGCGCAAAACTCTGGAAATATTGTCAATATTTCAGGTACTTCGGGTTTGCGCGGTTATCCGATGCGAACCTCTTACAGTGCGTCGAAATGGGCTGTGCGGGGCATCACCCGCACCGTCGCGCTTGAATTGGGCAAATACGACATCAACGTTAACGCCGTTTGCCCCGGTATCGTTGAAACCCCTCGGATGATGAAGCTTTGCGAAGGCAAAGCCAAGAAACGCGGTTGGACGGTTGAACAGGTTTACGAGGAATACGTGCAGGACATGTGCCTCAAGCGCGTAACAACCGGCCAGGATATCGCTAACACCGTTCTGTTCCTTGCCAATGAAGAATCCCGCCAAATCACCGGCCAGCATATCGCGGTCGATGGCGGCTGGGACGTCTGATCGGAACTTGAAAAAAGGAAATCAGCGATGACTATTGCTGCAAAATTTGAAGTGCCGGGTGGATTTCCGGCGCAGATGTATATCGATGGGCAACATCTGGAGGCCTCGGGCAATCAGAGGATTGAAACCATCGACCCGGGAACGGGGCAGGTTTTTGCTGATTTTCCGGCTGGTCAGGTCGATGATGTTGATCGGGCTGTCGAAAGCTCAAAAATGGCGCTTTGGGGGGCCTGGCGGCAGGTCACGCCGTTAGAACGCGGCAGGATACTGGCACGAACTGCCGCCCTTATCCGCCGCGATGCAGAACGTCTGGCTATGATCGAGGTTCTGGACAGCGGCAAACCGTTGGGAGAGGCCCGGGGTGACGTTGAAAC
>JAAEUI010000385.1 GCA_024227475.1 Paracoccaceae bacterium
ATGGGTCGGGGTGTTCATGGCTCAGCGCCGTGAGTATTGAGCAGCTTGCCTTTGAACTAATACAGTTTAAAGGCAAGCCGCAGGTTTGAAGTTTTGCCGTTGCGGCGTTTCTGGCTTCGTTTGAGTTTCAAACAAAGCCAGAAACGCCTTAGAGTGCTGCTGGTAATTATAGGGTGAAACATGGCCAAGTCCATTATGATCCAGGGAGCGGGATCGAATGTCGGCAAGTCGCTGATCGTGGCAGGCCTGTGCCGGGCATTCCGTCAGCGCGGCCTCAGGGTGTTGCCGTTCAAGCCCCAGAACATGTCAAACAACGCAGCCGTTACCGATGACGGCGGCGAAATCGGGCGGGCTCAGGCACTCCAGGCGCAGGCCTGTGGTGTTTCCCCACACACCGATATGAACCCGGTGCTGCTGAAGCCCGAGACCGACACCGGCGCCCAGGTGATCGTGCAGGGTCAGCGCCTGACCACCGCCAAGGCGCGGGATTACAGTGCCCTGAAATCCACCCTGATGCCCCGGGTTCTGGAGAGTTTCCACCGTCTTTGTGCCCATGCCGACATCGTTCTGATCGAAGGGGCTGGTAGCCCGGCGGAAACCAACCTGCGGGAGGGCGATATTGCAAACATGGGCTTCGCCGAGGCCGCGGACCTTCCGGTGGTGCTGGTTGGCGATATTGACAGGGGCGGGGTGATTGCCCAGATGGTTGGCACCCACGTGATCCTGTCGCCAGAAGACGAGGCGCGGATAGCTGGTTTTATCATCAACAAATTCCGTGGCGATGTCAGCCTGTTTGACGAAGGGTTGCAGACCATTGTGGAGCGTACCGGCTGGCATGGTTTGGGGGTGTTACCCTGGTTTGGTGATGCGGTTAACCTCCCGGCGGAAGACGCTGCCGATCTGAGCGGTGGTGGCAGTGGAGGTGCGTTCAAGGTCGCTGTGCCCAAGCTTTCCCGAATTGCGAACTTTGACGATCTTGACCCCCTGAAACTCGAGCCCGGCGTAACCGTCGAGATGATTGAGCCGGGTCGACGCCTGCCCCTTGATGCCAATCTGGTGCTGATCCCGGGCAGTAAATCGACCATTGGCGATCTGAGCTTCTTTCGCAAACAGGGCTGGGACACCGACTTGCAGGCGCATGTCTATCGGGGCGGCCATGTTCTTGGTATTTGCGGTGGCTATCAGATGCTGGGCGCAGAAATTCGCGATCCCGATGGGATCGAAGGGCCGAGCGGCAAAACCGCTGGGCTGGGTCTGCTTGATGTCGTGACCGAGATGCGACCGGAAAAACGACTGGCCCAGGTCAGCGGCACGCATCTGGAAAGCAAAGCCGAACTGACCGGTTATGAAATTCATATCGGTGAAACTGACGGGCCGGACTGTGATCGTGCCTGGCTTGACATAGAAAGTCGCCTGGAGGGTGCCCAGTCCGCTAGCGGGCGGGTGAAAGGTTGTTACATCCACGGTCTGTTTGCCTCGGATGAATTCCGCTCGGCTTATCTGCAAGAGGTCGGGGCCGAAACCTCAAGTATAACCTTTGAAGACCAGATCGAGGATACGCTGGATGCGCTAGCCGAACACATAGAATCCCATGTTGACGTCATGCGGATTTGGGAAATGGCCGCAGAAGTCGCCGACCCCTGACAAAAGGTAATTGATCAGTCGAATTCCCGCGAAGCCAGCGCCCGGCTGATTTCACGCCGCACCAGCTTGCGCACGTTGCGGGTAATACGGTCCCCAAGTTCGCCCTGAAGCTCTGACCGGACCATATCTGAAACCAGCTCGCGCAGGGTGCCTTCGTCGAGGTAGCCTTCCGTCCCGGCTGTAATATCCAGCGCGTCGTCCTGCGCGGGCTCGGTGTCGATGAAAAGGGGTTGCCGTGCGATCTCAACCGGCGCATCTTCTTCCGCTTCCGCTTCCGCTTCCGCTTCCGCTTCCGCTTCCGCTTCCGCTTCCGCTTCCGCTTCCGCTTCCGCTTCCGCTTCCGCTTCGGCTTCCGCTTCCGCTTCGGCTTCCGCTTGAACGCTTACCGGTTCTTCAGTCACAGCTTCGGGCGTTTGCGGCTCCGGATCCGGTTCGGGTCTGACCAAATCATCAGGCGACAGGTTCAGCGCCTGCGCAGGCTCGGTTTCAGCCTCTTCTTCCACTTCGACAAACGGCGCATCCGCTGTCGTATCCGGCGATTCTGAATCTGCGAAGGGCCGCGATTCTTCGGTGTTAGTTTCAGCTGCCTCAGAAAAGTCCGCCACTTCGTCATCGTCCGGCTGGCTGCCCGCCTCGCTCAGCACCAAATTCTCAATGTCTGAAATGCGTCGTTCAATTTCTGCGGTATCAGGAACATTTGCTTCCGTGTCCGGCACCCGCAAAGCCGACGTCAGCACCAGCTTTTCGGGCGGCGCTGATTGCTGTTCTTGCCCGGACGCACTCTGTGGCGGAGCATCATCGTCTTTACTTTTCGGGGGCGTTTTCTTGCTGTGCGCTGTTCTGGCTTCTTCTGAAACCAGTCTTCGGATCGACGACAGCACGTCTTCAACGTCCATTTTTCTGCCTGTTTCAGACATTATACCACTCCTTCTGCCTCGCCGGAGTGTACCGAAAACAGGAGTTTCAAACAACAGGGAAGTCGGGCGTTTTTTAGCCGCCCTTTCTTTTCTTGAGTTTTTCAAACAGCTTGATGCGTTTGTTGCCAAGCGGGTTCCGTTGTTTTTTGCTCACGTTGGAATAATTGTCTTCAGGGTTGTAAATCGGCACACCCAGGTTGAGGTGCTGGGCAGTCAAAAGGCCCATCTCTGCCAGTACAAGGTAGGTCGCTACATATTCATCGCGGATCGAGGCCACCAGATTGGAGCGGGCAGTCAGCACTTCCTGTTCTGCATCCAGGGTATCAAGCGTTGTTCTGGCGCCAAGTTTTGCCTCTTCCTTGACCCCGTCAAAGGCGACTTGCGCTGCCCGTACCTGCTCGCGCCCCGATCTGATCGAGGCGCCCGCGACCTGCCAGGACGTGAAGGCATTGCGAACGGATTGGCGGGTCACATACCCCTGCAATTGAACATTTGCCTCGGCCTGTTCGGTAACAGCAAAAGCCTTGCGGCGGGCGGAATCCAGTTGGCCGCCACTGTAAATAGGCATTGTGCCGCTGACTTGGGCAGTCACCTGGTTGGTTGTAAAGAAGTCATTCCCCAGGTTTAGGCGTTGCGAATAGATCAGCGAGCCGGTCAGCACGGGACTGCGGTTTTTGTAAACAGCGTGCAGCGCGTATTTTGCCGCCTTTGCCTCGTATTGCGCCTGCTTGATACGAGGGTGGTTTTTGATCGCAATTGCCTCAGCTTTCCCGGCCGTGTCTGGAATTTTAGGGGCCGGAGGTGGATTGCGCGGGTTTTTAGGCTGAATCCCGACAATGGAAACATAGCTGTCCACAGATCGTTGCAATGCTCCTCGGTTCGCCTCCAGCGAACTCAGTGCCGCTGCCATACGGGCCTGGGCCTGGCTCACATCTGTGCGCGTCACCTCACCGACCTCAAACCTGTCTTTGGCAGCACGAACCTGTTCGCGCAAAACCCGGACGTTGTTCCGCGCCAGACGGACAAACTCCTGATCGCGACGCACATTCATGAAGGATTCAACCGTTGAGAACAGCACATCCTGTTCCAGCGATTTCAGCGTTTGTCTTGCCGCCAGCATAGACATTCTGGCGCCTTCCACGTCCAGCTTGTCGCGGCCACCGTCCCACAGTTGCTGGCTTAACGTTGTATCAAGCCCCAACGTAGTTGGTTCCGGATTGCTCCCGAACGGCCCGAACGTATCGCCCAGATCATAGCCGCGTGACAGCGAACCGGACTGCGAAAGACTGGGCAACAGGTTGCCCCTGGACGAAATCACATCCTCATCAGCAGAGCGGACGGTAGCCTGCTGAACCCGCAACCGGGGGTGAGTCGTGTATGCCAATGCCAGAGCGTCCGCCAACGAAGTCGTCTGGCTGGCAACTGGGCCAGCGGCAAACAGCACGGCCACACCAGTGGCAACAACTGCTTTCAAACATTCCTGCATGACCGTTCCTCTAACCTCAATCCGCAAACAGCGGTACAAACTAATGCCCGGTCTTCCGACTGGGTATCGTTACTACCCGAAACAAAACGCGGGCGATTTTTCAAAGCCACTCAACAGGGGAGCCGCCGCAGAAAATGCAGGGCGCCAGTCAATCTTGGTGCCATTCTTGTGCCCTATTTGGCATTGCCCCATAGCGCCTTCTGTGCGGATGGCGGCAATCCGCCCACCGTCCTTTAGCTGTGTAAAAATACTATCAGGAACCTGTTCTGCTGAACCTTCCAGAATGATAACGTCGTAGGGTCCATGTATGGGCGCACCCTGAGCCAGCGGGGCAGCTACGACGGCCACGTTGTCAACGCCGTTGCCAGACAACAGCCCCGTTGCCTCCTCAGCCATATCAGCATTCTCTTCCACAGCAATAACCGCCTCGGCCATATGGGCGATTACCGCGCTTGAATAACCCAGCCCGCAGCCCAGATCGAGCACAAGCTCACTGGGCTGAACATTCACCGCATCAAGTAGTTTTCCAAATGTGCGGGCGTCCAGCAGTGATCGGCCGGAACCCAGATCAAGATGCTCGCCGATATAGGCTACAGGTTTGAGATTGGCCGGAACAAACTCTTCTCGCGGGATGGACAGCAAAGCTTCAATTATTGGAAATTTTGTCACATCAGACGGACGAACCTGGCAATCTACCATTGTCGTCCGCGCGGCGTTATAATCTGTCATGGTATGTCCCGAATGAGTCCGTTGCTTACTTAGAGCGTTTTGCCACAGTTGGTAGGGCGTCGCAACACGTTGTCGATCTGCTTATAGCGTTTCGCCTTATACCCGAGACAGGGATATGGTGAAACGCTGCGCAACATATGCGCGTTCCGGGCGTTTTCCCAAAAACCGGTGATTCCGGTTTTCCGCAAAACGCTCTAGGAATGATTGGCAGGACCAATGCGGCGCTGCAAGTGGAGACACCCCCTAAGGCTCTTGCTGAAGTTGAGCCTCATGTTCCGGCCCGACTAACTCGCCAACAACGGAGGCATGGATATATTCACCCGGCTTCTCACCAATCAGTCGGGTGTTGCGCAGAAGGAAAAACCTGGCGATCCCCCTTGTATTGCCAACGGCGGCTGCATTTACGTCGCAGGGAAATCTTGCAGCCCAGTCGTCGGGCAGAGCAAGGCCGCACATTCCGGCCCGTTCCAGCATCCAGACCAGCGGAATGTTGGACAGGTGCCGCGCTTGCGGGTGTTTGCCGACATGCCCGCCAATGTCCGAATGGGAACCGCGAAACCAGGCCTGTTCCAGATGGCCACGCCAGGACGGGTCGGTTTCCCACATCACAGGGCGATAGGCCTGACGGTTTTCGTCCATGGCAAGCGCATGAAAGCCGTTTTTAACCGGCGCGCAGATTGTGTCGTTATGAAACTCGGTTGCCATTGGCGCCAGATAGGTCAGCAGCGGATAAGGCAGGCCAAGCGCCTTGACCGTGTCCCACACACCGATCATCTCGATCTCAACCCCGCGATGGCAGTGGATGTCGCCAAAACTCCGCGCCGCAGGGCCAGTGGCGTTGCACTCATACAGGCGAAACACGTCGTCTATCTTGCGTTTGTAAGCAAAGCTCTGGCGCAGCAGGCCAAGCTGGTTGATCATCCCGGCAACCGAACGCACCGCATAGGCCCCGCGGCTGAAGCCAAACAGATAAATCTGATCGCCCGGCTGATATTTGGAAGCCAGTTGGGTATAGGCTTCAATAATCATCTCGTTGATGCCCCAGCCGCTGGCAATAGTTGCCCAGTTCCAAAACCCGTGGCCCTGAATCCCCGGGTGGTACCAGATTGTGCTTATGTCTGGATCCTGCGCCTCGCACAGCAGTTTATAGAGCAGCCCGGCGTTGGTTTCAGAGCCTTCCTGCAACTGGCTCTGGGTGCCGTCAACGATGATAATATGCTTACGTCTGATGCGCGGTTGCATAGCTTCAGGTTCTGCGATTTGGCCCGGCTTGCCAAGCGGCGATTATACACAAGCAGTTGACGGGAGGGGTATGCAGCGATTGGGCTGGTTTTCAGAGCCTCTAATAAGCAAACCCGCTGACGGTCACTGTCCTGATATCCCCATACCCGTTGAACCGTGTGCAGGTGGCGTGAACATAGGCCCCCATGCCGGAAAACAGGATATAGTCACCCTCGGCAATGTCTCCGGGCAGGTTCAGCCCGTCCGGAAGCTTGTCCAGCGAGTCGCAGGTCGGGCCGAATACGACCCGCAAAGTGCCTTTTCGGAATCGCGGCTGACCGTCGCTGGACAGGCAATTCACCCGCTTCAGCGTATCGAGATCGCGGAATTCCGTCAGACCACCGTAAATTCCGTCGTTGAGGTAAACTGCGCCGTTGTCACCGATGCCCTTGACCCGCGCGACAAGGGTGAATGCTTCTGCGGCCATGGCCCGGCCCGGCTCGCACACCAGCATTGGAGTATTCTTGCCGAAATGCGCCTTCACACCGCCTTCGATGGCTTTGAAGATCGGCTCCAGCGCTGGTGCGTCGCCTGCCCGGTGGCTTGGAAAGCCGCCGCCGACGTTGAGGCGATGCAGCGCGACACCCGCCTGTTTCGCGACATCAGCACAGGTCGCCATATAGGACACCCAGGCCTGCGGATCAAAACACTGCGTGCCGGGGTGGAATGTCATCGAGGTCAGATATCCGGCGGCACTTGCGCGTTTCAGCAGGTCTACGGCCTTTTCAGCATTCGCGCCGAATTTTTCACCAAAATCATAGGCCGCGCCTTTGACGGTCAGTTTCAGCCGCACCGACATTTCGGTGCCTTCTGCCGGAACCAGCTCGGCCAATTTGTCAAATTCGCCAAAACTGTCGACCGAATAAGACCGCACACCGGCATTGACCGCATAAGCGATTTCGGCGCGCGAGCGCACCGGGTTGTTGTAATGCAGAGTTGCGGTTGTCGCCATCGCCCTTACCAGATCTATTTCCACCGGTGAAGCAACGTCAAAGGCGCGCAGACCGGCGGCGTGCAGGTTGGCAATAACGGCAGGATCAGGGTTGGCCTTGACCGCATAGGTCACAAGGCCCGGAAACCCTTCCAGAAATTCTTCAGCCGTCTGATGCAGTGTGCGAGGGCAGAAAAACGCAACCGGGCTGTCGGGTTGGCGTGCGGCCAGATAATCCCGCGGCGATTTCCAGACTGAGGTATCCGATTTCATGCTTGCGGCCGAGTCGTTTCCGGCAGCAAAACCGAGCCGGGAGGTGGTAACTGTGGTATTTTTGTTCATCTGCCTGCTGCCCTTTGTGGGTCTGTGCTCGAGATTATGCACTGGCCATGAGTCACTTTCACTCGTCATATTGGTAAAAATGTGCGATAGTTTCGGCAAAATGACGAAAGAAAGGTGATTTTGATGGATGAAACCGATCAAGAGCTGCTAAATGCGCTGGCAGAGGATGCCCGTGCCTCTGTCACAACACTTGGCAGGGAACTGGGTCTTGCGCGCACCACTGTGCAGGCTCGGCTGGAACGGCTGGAGCGTTCCAACGTGATCGCCGGCTACACTGTGCGCCTTGGCACGGCAGAACAGGAGCAACGTATCCGGGCCACGGTTCTGCTGCAGCTTGATCCCCGTGCCGCGCCGGGTGTGGTGCAGCGGCTCAAGGCCATGCCGCAGGTGGAAAACGCCGTTACCTCGTCAGGCCGGTTCGATCTGATTTTGCAACTCACCTCCAAAAGCACCGCGCGGCTCGATGAAATCCTCGATGAAATAGGTACGCTGACTGGGGTGCGATCCTCAGAAAGCCTGATCCATCTGAGCGTAAAAATCGATCGCGGGCTGTAGAGGGTTTCCCCGAAGATTGAAGCCAACTTTGAAGGGGTTTTCCTTCCCCCACACGCCGTGTAATAAGCCCCGGACCACTTGATCGCAGGACCACGCCAATGCCGATGGAAAAGAACTTTGACGCCGCCAAAGCCGAGGGCGAGATTTACGCCAAATGGGAAGCGGCAGGTGCGTTCCGGGCCGGGGCCAACAAGAGCCGCGATGAGTCATACTGCATCATGATCCCGCCGCCCAACGTCACCGG
>JAAEUI010000386.1 GCA_024227475.1 Paracoccaceae bacterium
AATCGCACGAAGTTTGAGGTTGCTGAACGTGGTGAGTTTGTCCTGGGGCACACCCAGAAGCTCACGGAAGGCTTCAAGTTTGAAGTCTTCATGGAACTTGCTTCTCAGGCGCACACGCCGTGAAATAGCTTCATAAAGCGCCAAACCATACTTCGTGGTGAATGCGTGCATCACCGCCAGTTCAAGCTTTCCAAACACCGAGCTTTCATGAAGTAAGGGAACCAGCTTCGGATCAAACGAATATGACAGTTCACGGGTGTGTTGCACGGATCGGCGTACCCGATTAACTCTGGTGCTTTCCTTACCGTGAGCTGACGTCGATGCCCTACAAACTCAACGATGGTCGCCGCAACAAATTCCCCAAAGCACAGTACCGTGTTACGAACTGGTCAGATTACAATGAAAGTCTCCGGAGGCGCGGTGATTTGACGGTGTGGGTTGCGGATGACGTTGCCCAGAATTGGGCGGCGCAGCGCCGCAAGTCGCCTGGGGGTCAGGCACGTTATTCGGATCTCGCAATTGAGATATGTCTGACGTTGCGCGTCGTTTTTCGTCTCGCCCTTCGTCAGACGCAGGGCTTCATGCGGTCGATTTCGCGACTGATGAGTTTGGACCTTGCAGTGCCGGATTTTTCAACGCTTTCGCGACGTAGCAATGGCTTAAACATCCGTCAAAATGCGAAACGCTGTGAGGGCGCAATCACACTTATCGTCGACTCAACCGGGCTGAAGATGCATGGCGGGAACGGATGGAATGCTGAGAAGCATGGTGCCAAGAATCCTCGCAAAACATGGCGAAAACTGCACCTCGCCTTCAATCCTGACACCTGCGATATTGTCGGATCTGAACTGACAACCGAACATGTCGGCGATGAAACAGCACTCCCAGATTTGATTGCAGAAATTGATACAACAGTAAGCAAGTTTCTCGCGGACGGAGCCTATGATGGGCGGGGCGTATCGAACTGTCTGGCGACAAGGTTTGGGCCAGACATCGAGATCATTGTTCCCCCTCCTAGAAACGCAGTCCCCGGCACCGACCCTCAACGAAACCGTCACTTAGAACAAATTGCCATGCACGGACGGATGAAGTGGCAAAAGCAGGCAGGTTATAATCAAAGGTCGCGCATTGAAGCACAGATCGGACGATGGAAGACCATTATCGGAGGAAGCCTTCAGGCTCGAAAATTTGACAATCAGATCACTGAAACACGCGTCGCGGCAAAGGCGTTGAACCGAATGTGCGCATTCCGGAGTATTCGGCCACCTATTCCAGCGACATCCGGCCACCCGTACCGGGGTATCCGGCCACCTTTGACGCGCTGCTTTGAGGCGCATGGTTTCAGTGTCAGCTGACGGGCGTTTCGTCAACGGTTTTGGCTCTGGTTTTTCTCATGGACTGGCCGTCGAGTTTGAGGCGGTAGGCATTGTGAACGAGCCGATCCAGGATGGCATCGGCGAAGGTGGGTTCTCCGATCACATCGTGCCAGGTGTCGATGGGAAGTTGGCTTGTGATCAGGATTGACCCAGCCTCATATCGGTCTTCGACAATCTCCATGAGGTCGCGGCGTTGGCTGGCGTTCAAGCGATCCGGGCCCCAGTCGTCGAGGATGAGCAGTCCGGTTTTTGTTAGGCTTTTGAAGACGCGCGGGAAGCGCCCGTCGCCATGTGCCAGTTCCAACTCATCGAACAATCTGGGCAGGCGTCTGTAGAGAACGGTGGTGCCGTCCCGGCAGGCGGCTTGTGCCAGGGCACAGGCAAGCCAAGTTTTGCCGACACCACAAGGGCCGGTGATCATCAGGTTACGTCTGTCGCGTATCCATTTGCCGGTCAGCAGTTGCTGGAAAAGGGCCTTGTCCAATCCTCTGCGCGTCCTGTAGTCCACATCCTCCGGCGCAGCCCCTACATGGCGCAATCTGGCGGTGCGCATGCGGCTCTCAAAGCGCTTGGTGGCACGGCTGGATGTCTCGCGGTCGACCAGCATCCCCAGCCATTCAGCGTGGCTGAGACTGACCGTACCGTCCTGCGTTTCCAGTTCGCTGAAGGCTTCTGCCATTCCGTCAAGCTTCAGCGTTTTCAACTGATCCAGGGTTGGGTGATTGAGCATATGTTTGTCCTCTTCAATGGAAGTATTCTGCGCCACGGATGTTGGGATGGGTGATCGCAGGCTCGTCCGGGGCGCGGGTTCGAGGTTGGCGATCCAATCCATTCTTGAGAATGGAATGCAGGGATGAGTAAGAACGGGCGTTGATCTCGACGGCGCGTGCACAAGCGGCCTCCAGGCGATCCCGCCCGAATGTCTTTGCCAGCCGCAAAACGCCCATGCAGGCTCGGTAGCCCTGTTCGGGGTGCCGTCGCTCTCGCATGATGACCTCAACAAAGGCCTCCGTGTTCGGACCGACCCGGGCGGCCTGTCGGCGTATGCGTTCCGGCGTCCAATCTGTTCGGAACCGGTGGTTCGCAGGCATGTGGTCACGGTGGGTGGAGTGTTGACGATTGCCGGACGTACGCTGGTGCGCAGCCACGCGTTGCCCTTTAAAATAGGCCTCGATCGTTCGTGCGGTGATCCTGACCCACAGCTTTTGCTTCAACAGCTGATGCGGGACAGAGTAATAATGCCGCCCCACATCTATGTGGTAATCAAGGCCAACCCGGCATTCTTTCCATTCAGCGTAAACATAGGGCTCGACCGGCAACGGTCTCATAGCAGACCTGTCCAGCGTCTCAAATAAATCTCTGCGGCTGGCTCCCAGATGCCGGGTCACTTTGCCGTTCAACTGGTCCAGCAGCGGGCGGATCGCAGCGTTCAGTTCATCGAGGCTGAAGAAGCGCTGATTGCGCAGGCGCGCCAGAATCCAGCGTTCGACCAATAACACAGCCCCTTCAACCTTCGCCTTATCTTTGGGCTTTCTGGGTCGTGCCGGAACAATGGCGGTATCGTAATGCACCGCCATATCCTCATAGGTACGATTGATCGCCGGTTCATAGAA
>JAAEUI010000387.1 GCA_024227475.1 Paracoccaceae bacterium
CTTTAACGCTTCGCGCAGTTTTGGGCGCGAAACATCCATAAGCTCCGCCATTTCGCGTTCCGATGGCAGTTTACGGCCTTCCTTGAGGACGCCGGACACGATCATGGATTCGATTTGGCTGACCACGGCATCTACAACAGAATCATGGTCAATTGGTTCGAAAAGTATTTTTGATGATTCCATCGATGGCTTTCCCACTTTTACCGGTAAGTACCTCAGTGGTTATTAAACCTATCCAGAGTAATTTTCAAGTAATTCAGATGTAGATTTTTCTGCCAAAATCATAGAGATTATCTTAGTATGTTGTTATTACGTATAAAAAAGATACACAATTTGTAGAAAATCACTTCTCTAGGAAAGGTGCGGCGGAGGAATGTTTGGATTGTGTTTCAAAAAAATGTGACAGTGGTAAAGAAAGTTATTGACTAATTAGGCTGGTAAATATTATTAACCACTGGGAGCGTGAGGATTGTCGTCCGACCGCGCATTTGGCCGGAAGACACCGGTTTCAGTCCTTAAGGAGGAAAACATGAAGAAATCACTTATCAGTCTGGCAGTCGCGTCGGCCCTTGCGGTTGCGGCACCTGCTGCGATGGCAGCGGACAAGCTGCTGCTGAAAACCCCGATTGCATTTTCAACTTCACTGCCTGGTCTGGGGTCCCCGATCCCGCGCGTGGCTGAACAGCTGGCCCTGATGTCCGGCGGTACGTTGAAAATGAAGGTCTATGAGCCGGGCAAGCTGGTTCCGCCATTTGAAATTCTCGAGTCTGTCTCGTCAGGCAAAATCAACTCCGGTTATGCAACGGCTGGCTACTGGGCTGGTAAAATACCGGCATCCCCGCTGTTCTCTGCTGTGCCGTTTGGCCCGGAAGCTGGCGAATACATGGCCTGGCTTTATTATGGCAACGGTCTGAGCCTGTATCAGGAGATGTACGACCAGGCCGGCTTTAACGTGCATGTTATTCCTTGTGCGATCATCGCGCCGGAAACTTCGGGCTGGTTTGCCAAGGAAATCAATTCCCCAGAAGACCTCCAAGGTCTGAAGATGCGTTTCTTCGGTCTGGGCGGTGCTGTAATGCAGAAGCTGGGCGTTGCAACGTCGCTGCTGGCAGGTGGTGAGATTTTCGCAGCGCTTGAAAAAGGCGCCATCGATGCGACTGAATTCTCCATGCCCGCGATTGACGTGCGTCTCGGTCTGCACAAGCTGGTCAAATACAACTACTTCCCCGGCTGGCACCAGCAAGCAACCGTTTTCGAGTTGATCATCAACAATGACGTCTGGAACGGCATGTCCGAACAGCACAAGGCAATCACCGAGAACGCTTGTAAAGCTTCCATGACCGACAGCTTTGCCGAAGGTGAAGCCATCCAGCACGACGCGCTGATCGACAACGTCGAGAACAAAGGCGTGATCATGAAGACGTGGTCACCTGAGATGCTGGACCTGTTCCGCTCTGCTTGGGAAGAAGTTGCAGCCGAGAAGAATGCCGATCCGTTCTTCAAGAAAGTGCACGATGATCTGAACGCTTTCCGTGATGGTTACCAGCTCTGGAAAACCAACGCTTTCTTGCCCCGCAAGTAAAAATGTACTCTTCTCGGGGCAGCTAATCAAAGCTGCCCCGACGCATTTTAGGACTACCATATCGAAGGAGACGGATCATGGCTGCGCAAAAAACACCGCAAGACCCGGTTGAAACCTTCGAAGAGTTACTCGAACATCCCGACCCGGACAAACAGGCCCTGGCAGGTGGCATCGAGAAGTTTGTCAAGATTGTCGGCCACGTGGTCATGTGGGCCAACATCCTGCTGATCGCGGCGATTGTATCCCAGGTTTCCATGCGTTATGCGCTGCGCTGGAATTTTCCGAAACTCGATGAAATCCAGTGGCATTTTTATGGTCTGGTGACCATGATCGGGATTTCCTATGCGATGGTGACAGACAGCCATGTGCGGGTGGACCTGTTGCATATGCAACTGAGCCGCAGGGCGCGGCGGATCATCGAGATTGTCGGTATCCTCACCCTTCTGACGCCGTTCATCTATCTGATGATCGACCAGGGCTATGACTATTTTTACGAAAGCTTCCGCGTTGGCGAAAGCTCGGACAGCCCGACCGGCCTGCCGGCACGATGGGCCCTCAAAGCGGTTATCCCCATCAGCTTTGTCTTGCTGGCGCTGGCCGCACTGGCGCGGCTGATCCACGATGTACACGCACTTTTTGCCGGCAATGCTTCTGAGCGCGAGGGCAAGGGGCTGCGGCTGATCCTGCTGGCGCTGTTTAGCTTTGCAGTGGTCGCAACAGCACTGACGTTCCTGGTGGAGACCACCGAGGAAAAGCTGGTTGTCGTGATGTTCCTTACCTTCATCGGATTGCTGTTTACCGGCTACCCGGTGGCCTGGACGCTGGCCGGTGTTGGTGTTGCGTTTTGTGGTTTGGCGTATCTGTTTGACAATGACCTGATGCTGTGGACCGGCCTTGAAGGCACGCTCACCGGTCTGGATTATCTGACGCTGGGTGCGACGGTAAACCGGGTCTACGCTACCATGTCCAACGCGGTGCTTGTGGCGCTGCCGATGTTTATCTTCATGGGCCTGATGCTGGACGAAAGCGGTGTGGCCGAGCGGTTGATGACCTCGATGCAGCGCCTGTTTGGCAAGACCCGTGGCGGGCTGGCGATTACGGTTACGATGATCGGGATTATTCTTGCGGCCTCAACCGGGATCATCGGTGCTTCGGTGGTGTTGTTGGGCGTGCTTTCGTTGCCTTCCATGGTTCAGCAGAACTATTCCAAGACGTTGGCGACCGGGGTTGTCGCTGCTTCGGGTACGCTTGGCATTCTGATCCCGCCCTCAATCATGCTGGTGATCATGGCAGATCAGATGGCGCTTTCTGTTGGTGATCTGTTCATGGGCGCGGTGTTCCCGGGCGTGATCATCGGCGGGCTGTACCTGACGTACATTTTTGTCATCTCGCTGGTGAACCCAAAGGTTGCTCCCGTGCCTGACGGGGCCAAATCCCCGGATTGGGCAGCGGTCAAAGACGTGATGATTGCGGTGCTGCCGACATTGGGGCTGATCCTTGCGGTGCTGGGCTCGATTTTCGCCGGAATCACCACCCCGACCGAAGCCTCCGGTGTGGGAGCCTTGGGAGCGACAGTACTGGCACTGGGCTATCGTAAGCTGACATTCCAGAAGCTGAAAAACGTGCTGATTTCCACCTTCAACACTACGGCTTATATTTTTGCGATCTTCCTTGGTGCGACGGTGTTTTCCTATGTTCTGCGCGAACTGGGCGGTGATGCGCTGATCGAGGAAACAGTGAGCGCGACCGGATTTGGCGCAACCGGCACCGTGATGTTCATTCTGTTCATCGTTTTCCTGCTTGGTTTCGTGCTGGACTGGATCGAGATCACGCTGATTGTTCTGCCGCTGATGCGCCCGATTGTGAACGGGTTGGGGCTTGATGTTCCTGGGTTTGATGCAATCGATGAGCCTGCATTGGTCTGGTTCGTGATCCTTGTCGCGGTGACGTTACAAACCTCGTTCCTGACCCCGCCGGTTGGCTTTGCGTTGTTCTACCTCAAAGGTGTGTGCCCACCGGAAATCAAGCTGATGCACATTTACAAAGGCGTGGTGCCATTTGTCCTGCTGCAGCTGACCGGGCTGGCGATTGTGTTCCTGTTCCCCTGGCTGGTGACCTGGCTTCCGTCAGTCGCATACTAGGTGAGGCGGCGTCATGACCACCGGGATATTCATCTCAGAGCTGCGGGCGATCGTCGGGCACAAGAACGTCCTGACCGGTCGCAGCCGAACCGAGCGGTTCCGTAAAGGGTTCCGCTCGGGTCAGGGTGATGCCATTGCGGTGGTGTTGCCCAAAACGCTGCTTGAGCAGTGGCGGGTTCTGCAGGCATGTGTCGCGGCGGGCAAGATCGTCATCATGCAGGCGGCCAATACCGGCCTGACCGAAGGGTCCACCCCGAACGGCCGCTATGACCGGGATGTGGTGCTGATCAATACCCGCGCGATGAACGGCATTCAGACGCTGGATCAAGGGCGGCAGGTTGTCAGCTTTCCTGGTGCCACCCTTTTTGCCCTCGAAAAGCTGCTGAAGCCGCTGAACCGCCAACCCCATTCGGTGATCGGCTCGTCCTGTATCGGGGCCTCGGTGGTTGGTGGGGTGTGCAACAATTCTGGTGGATCGTTGGTGGAGCGCGGGCCGTCCTATACCGAACTTTCGCTGTTTGCGCGGGTTAGGGAGGATGGTGAGCTGGAACTGGTGAACCACCTTGGGATTGATCTCGGGAACACACCCGAAGAAATCCTGGCGCGGCTTGAGGCTGGCGATTACGGGTCTGAAGACATAGAAACCAGCAACAAGCAGGCGTCTGACACTGATTATGTACGCCGGGTGTGCAATGTGGATGCGGACACACCGGCCCGTTTTAATGCCGACAAGCGCCGGTTGCACGAGGCGGCCGGATGCGCTGGAAAGCTGGCGGTATTTGCAGTTCGGCTGGATACCTATCCAATCAATGATACCGAGCAGGTTTTTTACATCGGTACCAATCATGCTGGTGATCTAACCAAGCTTCGCCGCCATATCCTGAGCAATTTCGACAACCTGCCGGTGTCCGCCGAATACATGCACCGCGAGGTTTTTGATATTTCCGAGAAATACGGCAAAGACACTGTGCTGATGATCAACCTGATGGGTACCGACAGGCTGCCGATGTTCTTTTCGCTCAAGGGTGCTGTGGATGCCCGGCTGAACAAAATTCCCGGTCTGCGCAACTTCACTGACCGATTCATGCAGTTTGCCAGCCGTCTGTGGCCGCGCATCCTGCCCAAGCGCCTGATGCAGTACCGCGACCGGTTTGAGCATCACCTGATCCTGAAAATGCGGGACGACGGGATTGACGAGGCGCAGCGGTTTCTGGAGCCGTTTTTTGCAGATCGGGCTGGCGGCTATTTCATTTGCAACCCGAAAGAGGGCAAAATTGCCGGGCTGCACCGGTTTGCAGCGGCCGGGGCTGCCATCCGTTATCAGGCGATCCATTCACGCGACGTTGAGGATATTCTGGCGCTGGATATCGCGCTCAGACGCAATGAACGGGCGTGGCTGGAAGAATTGCCACCGGAGATCACCGACAAACTGGTGCACAAGCTTTATTACGGCCATTTCATGTGCCATGTGCTGCATCAGGATTACATCGTGAAAAAAGGCGCCGATGTGGTCGCGCTTAAGGCTGCAATGCTGGCGCTGCTGGATCAGCGCGGTGCCGAGTATCCGGCAGAGCACAACGTCGGGCACCTGTACGAGGCCAAACAAGATCTTGCCGGGTTCTACCAATCGGTTGATCCGACAAACACAATGAATCCCGGTATCGGTAAGATGTCGAAGAACCGCAACTACGCCTAGGGCGTTAAACGGTTTGTTGGAATCACCAACGAGCAATATAACGCAACAACATCAAAGGATTAAACCGGCGCTATGCAATTAATCTGTTTCAGAGGCAAACGCATAACGTCACGATCCGGACAAGAGGGATGAGAAAGCGATATGGCCAATCCTGACAAGAGCAAACCGCGGGTTGGGTTTTTCGTGACCTGCGTTGTGGATGCCATGCGTCCTAATATCGGTTTTGCCAGCCTCAAGGTGCTGGAGCAGGCGGGGTGCGAGGTTGAAGTTCCCCGTGCGCAAACCTGTTGTGGGCAAGCAGCGTTCAACAGCGGTGACGATGCATCGACCCGGGAGATCGCCAAACAGGTGATTACTGCCTTTGAACCCTATGACTATGTGGTCGTGCCATCAGGCTCCTGTGCTAGCATGATCCGCAGCCATTATGGCGAATTGTTTGCAGGCGACGCAGAGTGGGAGGCGCGGCAACGGGCTGTTTCTGAAAAGACATGGGAAGTTCTGAGTTTTCTGAGCGACATTATGAACTACCGCCCGGAAGGCGTGTACTACGATGGGGTGGCGACCTATCACGACAGTTGCTCGGGCCTGCGCGATCTGGGGGTTTACGAGCAGCCCCGAGCGATGCTGTCTGCGGTTGAAGGCCTGCGCCTGACCCCGCTGACCGGCAATGATGAATGCTGTGGCTTTGGTGGCACATTCTGTGTGAAATACCCCGATATTTCAAATGCGATTGTCACTGACAAGGCTGAAAAAATTGCGGCAACAGGTGCCGATACCCTGCTGGGCGGGGACATGGGATGCCTGATGAACATGGCCGGAAAACTCAGCCGCCAAGGGTCCGAGGTTAAAGCCTATCACACCATAGAAGTGCTGGCCGGAATGGCGGAGGGGCCAGCGATCTGCAAGGGCGAGGAGATGGGATGAAGCAGACCTCGCAACACTTCACCCAAAACGTTAAAGCGGCACTGGCCGACCCGACGCTGAAAATTGCCCTGAACCGGACCACCGGCCTGTTGCAGCGCCGCCGCGCTCAAGTGATCGAAGAGTTTGCAGAGTATGGCGCCGCCCGCGCGGCGGCTGAGAAGATCAAGGACCATACGCTGGACAACCTTGGCCATTATCTGGAGCAGTTTGAGGCCAACGCAGCCGCCGCCGGTGCCACGGTCCACTGGGCCCGGACGCCGAAGGAAGCCACGGATATTGTTGCAGATATCTGCAAGGCCGAGGGTGCCAGAACCGCCACCCGCGTGAAGTCGATGCTGGGCGAGGAAATCGGCATTCCCGAAGCGCTGGCCAGGGCAGGAGTGGAGCGTATCGAGACCGACCTGGCCGAACATATTATCCAGCTGGCCGAAGATCCCCCCAGCCATATCGTGATGCCGGCAATGCATAAGACCCACGAGCAGGTGGCCGATCTGTTCCGCGAAAAGCACAAGGTGCCGTCTAACAGTGACGAGATTGCCGCACTGGTCGAAAGTGCCCGGCGCGAACTCAGGCCGAAGTTTCTCGATGCAGATGTTGGCATTTCCGGGGCCAACTTCCTGATTGCCGACACCGGCTCGATTGTCACCGTCACCAATGAAGGCAATGCCGAACTTACGGTGACTCCGCCGAAAACCCATATAGTGACCGTCGGGATTGAAAAAATTGTGCCCAGCATGGAGCACTGCGCAGTGTTCCTGCGTTTGCTGTCGCGCGCAGCGATCGGGGCCGAGATCACCCAGTACACCACTTTTTATAACGGGCCGAAGCGGACGGGGGATGCGGATGGGCCGGAGAATATGCATATCGTGCTGGTCGATAATCACCGCACCGAAATGTTGAGCGATTTCCTGCGCCCGATGCTGCGCTGCATTCGGTGCGGGGCGTGCATGAATCATTGCCCGGTCTATGCTGCTGTGGGCGGGCACGCTTATGGCGCGGTTTATCCCGGCCCGATGGGTTCGGTGCTGACCCCGGCGATGGCGGGGCTGAAAAACAGCAAGGACCTGCCGAACGCCTGCACGCTCAACGGGCGCTGCAAGGAGGTCTGCCCGGTGAATATCCCGCTGACCGACATGCTGCGCAGCCTCAGGGCGCGCCAGTTTGACGGCAAGCTGGTTACGCCGGTCACCCGCAGTGCGCTAGTGGTATGGGGTTGGCTGGTGCGCCGCCCCGGGCTCTATCATCTCAGCACTGCATTGGCGGTGCTTGCCATGCGCATCTGGTCGATGAACCGCGGGCGCATCCGACGGTTCCCTATGGCTGGCGGCTGGACCGGTTCGCGCGATCTGCCCCAGCCGGGCCGCGGGACGTTCATGCAGCAATATGGCCGGAGGAAACAGAAATGAGCGACGCGAGAAACGCCATTCTGCAGAATATTCGCACCGCCAACGGGGCGCTGCCGCCTGCTTCGGAGATCGAGGCGGCAGCTGCGGCACTGATCGAAAATCCGGGCGATCTGCGGCCCAGCTTCTCTGATCAGGACAACCGCAGCCGGTTTGTCGAAAAGGCGACTTCAGAACGGGTGACCGCGACGGTGTCAGAGGTTGCACATCTCCGGGACGTGCCGGAGGCGGTTAAAGCCTATCTTGCGCAGGCGTCGGTGCCGCTGCAAGTCGCGTTGCAACCGCGCGGCGCCCTGACTGAGCTGAACTGGGATGGTATCAAAACCCATTCCGCGCCATCACCAAATGAACCGGCAGCCGTTTCAATCGCCGATCTGGCCGTGGCGGAAACGGGATCAGTGGTGTTTTTGTCGGCCCCCGATGCGCCGGTGCTGATGAATTTTCTGCCCCTGCATCACATTGTTGTGGTATCCGCAGAGCTGATTCATCGGCATTTAGAGGATGTATTCGCAATCGTGGGAAAGGCCCAGCAAGACCAGCCACGCAACCTCAGCATCGTGACCGGCACCAGCGGAACCGCAGACATCGAGGCCAAAAACATCCGCGGTGCCCACGGGCCAAGGTTCATGCATCTGATTATTTGCCAAAAGGTCACTTGAGTGGCGCAGCACATCGCGGCATTTTGCCGGGCTGCGGCTCGAGTTTTATCGGCATAGGCTTGTCCGGGCATCTAGTTGAGACGATGGTATTTTTGGGTTTGTGACCTAGGTGTATAGTCCCGGCATCTGATGGTCTATTAATCCGCAACCATCAAAAGGAAGAACTATGGGGCAAGTCCTTCACGGGAACGTCGCGACCAACTATCCCGACTTTGAATCACCAGCGTTTCTGAACGACCATATTTCGCGCACTTTGGCGTTTTATGAGGATATCGCAGTTGACCCTGCAGGCGGGTTTTACCATTGCTTTGAGGACGACGGGCGAATTTATAACCGCGATCTGCGACATCTGGTCAGTTCCTGCCGTTTCGTATTTGACTACGCTCTGGCATTCCGCGAGCGCGGCGATCCCAAGCATCGGGCAAAGGCAGAGCACGGGCTCAGGTTCCTTGAGGCCGCACATCGACAGGCGAACGGGTCATACGCCTGGCAATTGCGCAACGGTGCGGTGATCCACGGGCAGCTCATGGCATACGGCCATGCCTTCGTGATGATCGCCGCCGCTTTGGCTGTTGACGCAGGGATCAAAGAGGCCCGCCCGACACTCGATCACATCTGGGGTTTCATGGAGGCCCATTTCTGGCAGCCCGATCACGGGGCCTATGCCGATGAATTTGATCCCGACATGTCCGTGCTCAGCCCCTATCGCGGCCAGAACGCCAACATGCACAGTTGTGAGGGCTGCATTGCTGCCTACCGGGCGACGGGAAATACACGCTATCTGGAGCGTGCCGAAGCGCTGGCGCATAAGTTCACGGTGGAGCTTGCCGGTCTGACCGGGGGCCTGATCTGGGAACACTATGATACCAACTGGACCCCGGATTACGACTATCACCGGGACAAGCCCAACGATCTGTTCAAACCATGGGGTATCCAGCCCGGTCATCTGGTGGAATGGGCGCGGCTTTTGCTGACGCTGGAGTCGATCCGTTCGCAGCCTTGGTATCTGGACCGCGCCATTGCGCTGTACGGCAGGGCAATGCAGCACGGCCGCGACACCGAACTGGGCGGGCTGGTCTATGGGTTTGCACCCGATGGCTTGATTTTTGCGCGGGATAAATACTACTGGGTGCACAGCGAAACTGCCGCGACTGCCTGGCGGCTCTTTCACCGCACTGGCGATGAAACCTACCGCCAAGACTACCATGATGTCTGGCGCTACGCCTGGGACCATCTGATCGACCACGAACACGGCGCCTGGTTCCGGGTGCTGACCCCGGAGGGCAAAAAAATCGACAACCAGAAATCTCCGCCGGGCAAAACCGATTACCATACACTCGGAGTTTGCTGGGACATTCTGTCGGTCGGAGCCGAAGATATCGGGAGTTCTGCTGTATGACGATATTGTGCTGCGGTGAAGCGCTGATCGACATGATCCCCACACCTACAGAGTTGGGCTGTGACGGCTTTGTGCCGCATTCTGGCGGAGCGGTGTTCAATACCGCCGTAGCCCTCGGGCGGCTCGGTGCGCGCGCTGGCCTGCTTACCGGGTTGTCCACCGATATGTTCGGCCAGCAGCTGGCAGCTGCGTTGCAGGCCAGCCACGTGGATACCTCGCTGGCCATCAAGTCTGACCGTCCCACGACGCTAGCCTTCGTGCAGCTTACTGACGGGCACGCATCCTATTCCTTCTTTGACGAAAACTCGGCGGGTTGCATGCTGTCGCCCGACGACATGCCAGCATTGCCACCCGAAATCTCGACGCTTTTCTTCGGAGGGATCAGTCTCGCGTGCGAGCCCTGCGCGGATGCCTATGCCGCGCTGCTGGCCCGCGAGGGCGAAAACCGCGCCGTTATGATTGATCCAAACGTCCGCCCCGGCTTTATCAGTGACGAGGCGCGTTATCGCTCCCGGCTTGAGGCGATGATCGCCCAGGCGGACATCCTCAAAGTATCGGACGAAGATCTGAACTGGATCGTTCCGACCCCGCAATCCTTGCGCGAAAAGATTGAAGAGATGCTCAATAAGGGCCCCTCGCTGGTCATCCTGACACAAGGCGGCGAGGGGGCAACGGGATACCTGAGCAATGGGACCGAGATCACCGTGCCCGCCCGGCAGGTTCAGATTGTCGATACCGTTGGCGCGGGTGATACATTCAATGCCGGCGTAATGGCCTGGTTTTTCGAGGAGGGGAAAATGACCAGGGCAGCTTTGCGCAGTTTATCTGACGATGCGGTGCAGGCCGCTCTTGCAAATGGCGCAAGTGCCGCGGCGATTACTGTTTCCCGAGCAGGCGCCAACCCGCCATGGGCGGACGAAAAATAGTAAGAGGGCACACAGGTTAGCACTGTGGAACCTGATCCTGATTTTGGGTGGCTTTTGATTAGCCGAGTGCGTGCAAATTCCAAGCAAGAGCACTGTGCATATCGAGCGGAAACGAATTCAGAAAATGTGTCAGGACATGCCATTCAGAAAAGTGTTGCCCGATGCAGGTTATCACCGCTGCCCGAACTGATAATACGCTTCTTACTCCAGGGCAAATTGTCTAGCGTTCGTGCGAACGCATTGAAATATTCAAATATTCAGACGGAATTTCCTTCAGAGTGATTGTTTTTTTTATTTCAGACGTGCAAGAAAAGCCTGCGCCGACGATCTTGACGCCGGTTTAAACAGTTTAAGAGCAGGCCACGCCAATGACGGAGCTTTTTGAAGGACTGAAAGCTGCTTTCCTTCTGCTTGTCAGGCTGGATGCGGATTTGGTCGAGATTACGCTGCGATCGCTGCAGGTCACATTGAGTGCCCTTGTGATAGCTTCAGCCATCGCCCTGCCGTTAGGGGCAATTCTGGCAGTGCGGCGGTTTCGCTTTCGCCGTGCGACCATAGCTGTTCTGAATGCCCTGATGGGATTGCCGCCGGTTGTCGTTGGGTTGTGTGTCTACGTTATGTTTTCGCGCTCCGGGCCCTTTGGAGTGCTTGGGTTGTTGTTCACCCCGACAGCGATGATCATCGCACAGGTTATAATTATTGTGCCGCTGATTGCTTCTATTGCGCATCAGTCGTTGCGCGATTTGTGGGCCGAGTACCATGATCTGCTGATTTCACTGAACACAACACAGCGCCAGCGTATTGCGACGCTTTTGTGGGATGGCCGCCGGGCGTTGCTGACGGCGTCGCTGGCCGGGTTCGGCCGGGCCATTGGGGAGGTCGGCGCCATCATGGTTGTTGGCGGCAATATCGACCATGCAACCCGGGTTCTGACAACTGCTATTGCGCTGGAAACCGGCAAGGGCAATTTCGCGCTGGCGCTTGGCCTTGGGTTCATTCTGATTGCGCTTGCCATTGCCGTTAACTTTGCCATTCACTGGCTGACCCGGACAGAGGTGGAGGGCAGATGGTAAAGACAATCCTGCCTTTGGAAATTTCGAATGCCAGCGTTCGCAGACGCGGCAAAACCCTGGTTGGGCCGGTTGATCTGATTCTGGCAGAGAAAGGGTTTACCACTGTCATCGGGCCCAATGGCGCTGGCAAAACCACGCTTTTGCGGATGATGCACGGAATTGAACGCCTGTCGCAGGGAACCGTCACCTGGCATGGGCCCAATGCGGAAGTTCGGGGGCGGCAGGCCTTTGTCTTTCAGTCGCCCATCATGATGCGCCGCTCGGTGCGCGATAACCTGACCTATCCATTAACGCTGGGGAAAACCCCAAAAACGGAAGCACGACAGCAAGCCGAGGATTGGGCAGAGCGCATCAATCTGAAGTCGGCTCTTAATCGCAAGGCAACCGTGCTTTCGGGTGGTGAACGCCAGAAACTGGCCATCGCACGGGCCTTGATCCGAAAACCCGATATCCTGTTTCTGGACGAACCTTGCTCTCACCTGGATGGCAGGGCGACTCGCGAGATCGAGGAATTGCTGCAGGGCGCCCACGAAAAGGGAATCCGGATCATCATGTCGACTCACGACATGGGCCAGGCTAAGCGGCTGGCGAGCGAGGTTGTGTTTATTCTGAAAGGCCGAATTCACGAGTTTTCCCCCGCTGATGCGTTTTTCGACACACCCGGAACCAACGAGGCAAAGGCGTTTCTTAGCGGAGATATTCTGGAATGATCAGAACCGTGTTTTTGACCGCCTGTATGATGCTGATGAGCCCAAATGCGTTGTGGGCAGAGAATATCAAACTCGCGGTGACGACGTCGTTTCACAATTCCGGGCTGTCCGAAGTTCTGTTGCCAGCGATCAAAGATGACCTGGAACTGACCGTGCAGCTTTTGGTGGTTGGGACGGGGCAGGCGCTGCGATTGGGCGAGGCGGGCGATGTGGATGCGATTCTTGTCCATTCCCGCAAGGCGGAAGAGGCGTTCCTGAGTGCAGGCTTTGGCACCCACAGGCGTGAAATCATGTATAATGATTTCGTCTTCATCGGCCCCGTCGATGACCCGGCAAACGTTGGTGCGTCAGAAACGGCCGTGGCGGCGTTACAAAAAATTGCAGTGGCCAGGTCACCTTTCGTCAGTCGCGGCGATGACAGTGGAACCCACAAAAAGGAACGTTCACTCTGGCAGGCAGCCAGCCTTGAGACCGGGGAATTTGGCAGTTGGTATCGTTCTGCCGGGGCAGGGATGGGGGCGTCTCTGAATACAGCCAGCGGTATGAATGCTTACATCATGGCGGATCGGGCCAGCTGGCTGAACTTTGGCAATAAGGGCGACTTGGCTCTGCTGTTTTCCGGTGACCCGGTGCTGTTTAACCAGTATGCGTTTTTGCCGGTCAACCCGGTTTTGCACCCTCACGTCAGGAACGATCTGGCTTTGAAACTGGAGGAATGGCTGATCGGTGACAGGGCCAGAGAGCTGATCAACAGCTATACGGTCAGTGGTGAAACTCTGTTCATTTTCAACGCTGGGCCGAACGACTGAGTGGTCGTTTCTGCAACTCTATAGCCCCATCCATAAAACCTGGTTCACCGTGCAGTTCTTGCACAGGTCGCATATCCCACAAAGGTTCCGCATCTCGTCAAAACCTGAGGCCTCAGGTTTTTGGCGAGGTGCCTTAGCGGAAACAGAGCCGGTCAATCCGATTCCGCTTGGATCGCGAATTTTTCCTGCGCCGGCTTGCGGTGCTTTTATTCCGTGGAAACTCTCTAGTAGCGGGTTGTCATCCTGTGTCCACGCTGAAACACAAGCCGGACATAAGTGATCGCCTGGCCCTGCCACCAGGTTGAGCGTTCCGCCATAAACAGCGCGTCGCCCCTGGCGCACCCAAGTTGCTGCGAAAGGTCTTCATCGGCCGATGTCGCGGAAAAGCTGATCTCGGCGTCAGAGAAAGGGACTTCAGCGATCAACCATTCATTGGGGCCGACTTTCGAAAAATCTGCGTCCTTTGCTTTTGGAAGTGCCCCAAGATTTATCCAGCGGATCTCGAATTGATAAGGGTTGCCCTCGGCATAGTGCATACAGGTCAGATGCAGCACTTCATCGTCCTGTGCGAGGTTGAGGCGTGCTCGTAGCCAGTCCGGTGGTTGCATGATCTCGCGGCGCACCAGCGCGTATCGGTATTCCGCACCCCGCGCTTCTATCTCTTTACGAACAACGGGGATCGTGAAACGCGCCTGTCTCAGCGGTGCGGTGCGGACCCGTGTTCCCGCCTTGCGTTTGCGCTCGATCAGGCCCTCCTCGGCAAGTTCCCGCATTGCTCTGTTCACAGTTGCCCGCGCGCATTTGAATTCGACCGCCAGATCGACCTCATTTGGAACCAGTTCTCCGGGTGCCCACACGCCCTCAACAATCCTGGTGCGGATCTCTTCCTTGAGGCCCCGGAATGCGGTTCTCATGTGGCGTGCTCCTGTCTGTTTCTTCGTTTTTGTATGCTCAATTAACTAATACTTCAAACATAATAATATCGATCAACAGTCAAAGCAGTAGTGTGCGAAGCTATTCTCTCTGTCACAGATAAAAACACTTACCGAAACGCTTTGGCATTTTTGTATACACATATACGTTGTAATTGGTTTTCTGATGCGAACGCAGTGTGAATTCGGGAACAATAAGATGACGATCTCTCGTACTGCAAGTTTTGCGAAACCCCTCCAATCCTTCTCGTTTGCGTAAGATGTGCAGGCTACAAACTGCAGCGAACCGAAAGGTTTTGCCCGGTGGTTTTACCTCAATCTAATTGAGATAAATTTGAAACGGTTTTGGGAATACTTGCTTCACTCAACCGGGCGAAGCACTTGTTCGGATCGCTGGCCGCTCAAGCTTTGTCGGCACTCCAGTTCGTTTTGGGGCGAACCGTCAGAAGCTTAATGATATCCCTATACAGGAACCGGCATTCAACCTGTTCCAGCCCCGCCGTTTCAAGGTATTGCTCGGTGTTACGATCAAACTCGGCGCCATAGGCAAAGCGCACCCAGGGTGCCCAAAGCTTCATTATGAAGCGGCGCAGTGGGTCTTCCGAAATAGCGTATTCCAAAATATGGATCCTGCCGTCGGGTCGGCAAACCCGCCGAATTTCTTTTAGCGCGGGCAATTGCAGTTCGTCGTCAAGCACACAAAACAGAAAGGTCGAAACAACGGAGTCAAAACTGTCGTCGGCAAAATTCATTTCCAACACGTTCATTTCGCGTAACTCGATGGTCGCACCCAGCTTTTCCCTGCGCCATCTGGCACGGCTCAGCATAGCCGGGCTGAGATCGATACCGGTTACCTGGCAGCTTTTTGGGTAATGGGGAAAATTCCGCCCCGTGCCGACGCCCGCATCAAGCAGAAACCCTTCTGCGTCTTTGAACAGTTCTTGGCGCAGGGGTTTGTAGCGGCTGTTTTCGAACGGCAAGTCCAAAAGATCATAAAACCGGGCGATATGACGATAGAATTTTTGTTCTTTCACCTTCTCACCTGCGAGGTCAGATATTGAGAACGACGGGCCAGAGTTGGAAATAACGGAGCAAACCGCACCTGTCGAGCCTTCCCTGCACCATAGGTTTCCGCTGTCTGGTCGATCGGTCTCGCCCAAAAGAATGAAGTGCTCACCCTAGCGGGCCTGGCTTTTTAGAGCCGCAACGACACGTTCGGGTGTCAGGGGCAGCGTTGTCAGACTTAGGCCAAGCGCGGCGTTGGTGGCGTTGACGACTGCCGGGGCCACCGGGATTGTGGCCAATTCACCTACCGCTTTGGCACCATAGGGGCCGGTGGGCTCGGTCTTTTCGATCAACAGGGTTTCTATTCGGGGCATCTCGGGTGCGTTAGGGACGTGATAACGGCTCAGGCTGTCACCATTGAGCGCACCCGTATCGGGTTTGACACCGATGTCTTCGAGCAAGGCATAGCCAATCCCCATCTGTATGCCGCTATGAATCTGGCCTTCGACAAGTTGACGATTGATCGAACGGCCCAGATCATGCACCGCCAGATAATCAAGAACCCTCACCTTACCCGTGAGGATATCAACCTCAACCTCGGCAAAATGCGCGGCGTAAGAACCCGGATTGGCCGTTGCGCGATAGGTTTCCGTGGCAGCCAGCTCCAGATTTCGGTTTTCCGCGCGCCGGAACAATTCAGAGAAGGAAATTCGGCGGTCTGACGGGTGCCCAGACAAGACATTTCGGTCTTCGAAAGACAGATCGTCCGGGTCACAGTTGAATTCCAGTGCAGCAACCGACGCGATCTTTGCCTTGAGGCTCTTAGCGGTGCGCCGTAGGGCCTCGCCGGCGATATAGGTCATGCGGCTGGCGCGGGTGCCCAGATCATAGGCGCAGATGTCGCTGTCTACCTCGCAAAAGACAATGTCAGTGGGTGGGATATCAAGGACCTCGGCAATGATCTGCGCCAGCGTGGTGTTCGATCCGCAGCCAAGGTCGTGCAGCGCGCAGGTCAGATCAACCCGCCCGTCGGGGCGCAGCGCCAGCGTTGCGGTGGTCGCCTCGTGAAAGCCGGGGAAACAGCCGTTGATATGAGTGCCGCAGGCCATGCCTACACCGCGTTTCAGCCGTGACCGGCCGACAGTTTGGCCCCATCGGTTTTTCCAGTCGAACCGTGCCGCACCCTCGGTCACACAATCACGCACACGGGCGTTGCCCACATCGATACCGGTTGTCGGGTCCGTGGCGTTGGGTTCGACCAGGTTTTTCATACGAAACACCACGGGATCCATGCCAAGCGCGGTGGCTGTCAGATCAAGGTTGATCTCGGATATGGCGTGGATTTGGGGCGATCCATATCCCCGGTATGCACCAGAAGGCACCGTGTTGGTGCGCAACGCCCGGCCCCGGTAGCGCTGATTGTCAATATCATAAAGCCGGCACAGCCTTTGCGACATCGACCCGGGCAGAAAAATCCCGCCCGTCGTGTAAGCTCCCACATCGATCAGAACGTCGGTATCACGCGCCAGAATGTGCCCGTCGTCGCTGACGGCGGTGCGGACCCGGCCAATGGCTCCCGATCTAGTGCGCGTGGCGGTAAAGGTCTCGTGGCGCTCAAAGGACAGGCGGACAGGGAGTTTCAGCACGCGTGCGAATTGGGCGCAGAGCGGGTCGAGTACCGGCTCGGCCTTGCCGCCAAACGAGCCCCCGATCGGGGGTTTGATCACTCGGATTTGCGAGGCCGGGATTCCCAACGCACGGGCCGTTACCATCTGCACCGCAAACACGCTCTGACAGGGTGACAGGATCAGGATGCGCCCGCCTTTTTCTGGCATCGCGACGCATGAATGGTTTTCAATCGCGCAATGGTGGGTTCGCGGGGTACTAACCGTGGTTTCGACAACCCGGTCGGATTCTGCCATAGCGGCGTCGGTATCGCCATAGTCAAACCGGGTTTCGTCCACCAGATCCACCTCTGCCGTCTCGGCCGCCAATGCTGCCTGTGCGCTGAACACTGCCGGAAGTTCGGAGTACTCGACCCGGATCAGTGCGGCGGCCTCTCGGGCTATCTCGGCGGTTTCGGCGACGATTGCGGCAACCCTGTCGCCCATATGGCGCACCACGCGGGGGAACATACACTCGTCCTCGGGGGCTTCCTGATCTTCAAACCAGATGGTGCTGTTATAGGTATTGCCGGGCGTGTTGCCGTGATGAAAAACCGCAAGAACCCCGGGCTGGGACAATGCAGCATCGGCATCGATCCGGGTGATCCGGCCATGGGCCACGGTGCTCAGCAAAAGTTTCGCGTGGACGAGGCCTTCGATCTTCATGTCATCGAGATAAGTAAGCCGTCCGCTGACCTTTTCATAACCGTCCAGGATGGGATGAGGCTTGGAAATATGCTTCATGCCGGTTCTGCCTGTACTGAAGGAATATCGAATTCCCGGTTGAACAATTGTTGTAACAGGTCAAGCCCCAGCCCGGTGATCGCACGGCGTTTGTAGGGTTGCGAGTGGCGTCCGGGAATGGCCGCGTCAACCGCCTGGCTCAACGCGAAGAGGAAATCGTCTGCCAGCGGCTGACCGATCTCGCGGTCGCGCAGTGTCGCCTCAACCTGGTGCATCCGTAGCGGTACGGGAGCAAGCGCACCGGCAACGACGCGGGCGTCTTCTACGCGATTGAGTTTTGGGTTAAGTCTGATGCTTGCAGCGACACCCAACCGCGCGATGGTCAAAACCTCGCGCGGACCGGTTTTGACAAAAGCGCTGATCCGGCGTTTCGGCGTTTCCCGCGGCAGGTATATGGTTGTGATCAGATCTCCGTTGCCAAGACATGTCTCGCCCCGTCCAACGACCACTGCTTCAAATCCCAATGTTTCATGTAGCCCGTCACGGCGCAGGATGCCGATCCTTGCTCCAAGGCAATGCAAAGCCGGCAACAGATCACCCGCGGGCATCGCGCTGGCGATGTTGCCGCCAATGGTGGCGCGATTGCGGATTTGAACTGACCCCACTTTGGCCGCGGCCCGCGCCAGCGCCATCATTTCGGTTCCTATTGTCTTGTGATTGCTCAGCGTTGTCATCGTCGTTGCGGCACCGATGCGGATGAAACCGCGAGAAACCTCGACGGTATTGAACCCCGCAACTTGCGTAATATCTATCACGAGATCGGGCCAGGGTATGCCGTCCTGCGCGATGATCAGATCAGTCGCCCCTGCGACATAGGCAATCCGTCCGTCAAGCCCACGCGTCGCGGCGGTGACCTCATCGACGGTGCGCGGACGCGCCACGCCCGTCCGCCCGTTCATAGTTCCGCCACCGTTTTCACGGCCTCGACAATAGTCTGAAACCCGGTGCAACGGCACAGGTTTCCACCAAGGCCCTCGCGAATTTCGCTCTCTGAGGGACGTGGATTTTGCAACAGCAGCCCATGGGCCGCCATCACCATCCCCGGCGTGCAATATCCGCATTGAACAGCCCCGCGGTCCAGAAAAGCCTGCTGCAGCGGAGAAAGGCTACCATCTGCGTTTTCCACCCCCTCGACCGTTGTTATTTTTCGCGCGTCGGCCTGAAACGCCAATACCAAGCAAGCATTTACCGGCATATCATCAAGCAACACCGTGCAGGCACCGCACTCGCCTTCCAGGCAACCTTCTTTCAGACCGGTCAGGCCCAGGGCGTCGCGCAAAACAGATGAAAGCCTGTCCTGGCGCCGGACCTTTATCCGGTGTTCTTGACCGTTGACGTGAAGCACGACCGGAATTGTGGAGGCCGGGCTTTTGCGCACAACGACCGGAGCGATTGGCCGAGTTTCAGGGCAGTCCATTACAGGTTCTTTGCCTTTTTCCATTGAGAGTATGCTGTTTCGTTTAGCAAAAGAAAAATGTTCGAAAAACTGATTTTTTCTGTCTTTATGAAAAGAAAATCTTATCTTAAAGCTAAACCATGGCTCATCTTCCCTCTTTCAAAGGTTTGCAGGCGCTGGAAGCCGCTTCGCGGACCGGAAGCTTTGCAGCAGCAGCGCGCGAACTGTCGGTTTCACCTGCAGCCGTCTCTCAGCTTGTTCGGGCGCTTGAGGATCAGGTCGGAAGAAAGCTGTTTTACCGGGTCAACCGGGGAGTAACCCCGACCGAGGCCGGACTCGAAATCTTGCCCCGCCTGACTCTGGCATTCGAAGAGCTGAAGGAAATCTCGACCCGGATATCGGGCACGGCGCGACGCTCGCGACTGATAATCTCGGCCCCGCCATCGGTGGCTTCCGGCTGGCTGTCCGCGCGGATCGCTGATTTTGTCGCAACTCACGGCTCTGTCGATATTTTCCTGCGCGAAGACAACGATCCGGTTGATTTTGAACGGGACCGGATTGATATCAGGTTTTCCTATGGCCGGTTCCATTATCAGACCCACGCCACTGAGGAGATTGCGACCGACGTTGTAATCCCGGTTTGTTCGCCCGGCTTTCTGGCCAGCCACGGGCCGCTTTTGCAGGCGTCCGATCTTGTCTCCGTTCCCCTTGTCCATACCGACTGGGGACCAGCGGCAGCGACGTTTCCGGCCTGGCGCAACTGGTTTCAGGCGATGGGGGTTGAACCGGATGCAAGCGTCGGTCGCGGCCTTGTGGCCAATTCATCTGTCGCTGCCGTCAATCTGGCCATTGCAGGGCTGGGCGTTGTCCTGTGTCAGGGGCTATTGGCTGCTCAATATGTTTCTGAGGGGCGGCTGGCGCTGGCGTGCAGGATGTCGTTGGTTCAGAGCCAGCCCTATTGCCTGACCGTACCTCAGCGAAGCGCTGCAAGACCGGTCGTGGAAAAATTCAGGAATTGGCTGGTGCAAAACTGCTCCGAGACCGTAAAATCCCAGATGGATATCGGCATACCGGTGCTTGGTGAAAGGGGCGTATGACATCGGTTTTTGGGGAATTGAATCTTTCATAGTTAGGGCATGTCGCTTGGTCTGGCTGCGGCCGCATCGGGTGGGCCGGAAACGCATTCGAGGACGATCGCGGCAACCTGAAACTGTTCAACCGATGCAGGCGTAGACGGCAGAATCGAATGCCCACGAAGTGTGGATTTCAGTGCCTATGGTTCCAAAATGGGCTAAAACCGATCCAAATCCTTTTTAGTCAGAATTGTGCGCGCAACAACATGTGTGTAAAAAGTGGCATGAGGGTAAGCGTAAAAAGCGACTGGATGCCCTTGAAAAAGCCGGAGTACGGGTTTTGGAGATTGTTATTATCGGCAACAGTGCCGCCGGGCTGAGCGCTGCTGAAGCTCTCCGCCAGTCCGATCAGTCGTCGCGTCTGCACATCATATCGAAAGAAGGACGCCGGCCCTATGCGCGGGTGCAACTCCCGTATTTTTTGAAAAACCGGGTTGGGCGCGAGAATATGTACTTTCGCAACCCGGACGAGTCCGGTGCGTCACAAACCAGCATCATCGAAGGTTGTGTTTCCGCGATTGACGCGTCGGGCAAATCCCTCACCTTGACAGATGGGCTGAAAATTCCGTTTGACCGGCTGCTGATTGCGTCAGGGTCAACTCCCGTACTGCCACCGATCCCAGGTGCCAACAGCGCCGGAGTGCATCATATCTGGACCATGGAGGATGCCCTTGCCCTGAAGCCGACTTTCGAACCGGGCAAACGGATGCTGATCATTGGGGGCGGTTTCATCGCCATGCAGGCGGCCTGGGCGGCTGTTCAGTGCAAAATGGTAGTCACGCTGGCGGTGCGTTCGACGATCATGCGCCGGGATCTGGACGATCACGCCAGGGCCGCTTTGACAAATCGCATGGCTGAGAGCGGCGTTGACCTGATCAAGGGCGAGGTTCCCGCGAGTATCAAAGAAACAGGCGACGGATCACTGCGCGTCGAATTCGCAAAACACCACGCAGCACAAGTCGACAAGGTTATCGTTGCGACAGGCGTTAAGCCCAACACGGATTTTCTGGCTGGCAGCGGGATTGAAACAGACGGCGGAATCCTTGTTGATGAACAGATGCAGACAAATATCCCCGGTATTTTTGCCGCCGGGGACGTTGCGGCAGCAAGAACATCGGCGGGACAGGATCATGTGGTACGGGCGCTTTGGCCCTGTGCAGTTGAACAGGGTAAAGTCGCGGGCGTAAATCTGGTCGGGAAAGCAACTTCGTATCGCGGTTCGTTGAACATGAATGTAACCGAGCTGTTTGGTCTTATAGTCGCCTCGGTCGGTCAGTTTTCTGATATCGGCGGCAGGCAGGTGTGGACGTATGGTGATCCGGATCAGGGCAGTTATTTCAATGTCGTGCTGGAAGACGGCATTCCGGTTGGCGGCCTGTCCTTCGGCGGTCCAGAGGGTGCTGGCATTCTGGGAATGCTACGCCCATATATCCGCCAGCATAAATTCCTGGGCAGACAGCGCCCGGACGATCTGAAGCGCGCTCTTCAGCTCCGGCTGTTTCCGTCAGTGTTGAGGGCCCGGCCCGGCGCGGCGGTCGGTGCAACTGCTGATTTGACCGGACTCACCGGATACGTTCTACCTTGACAGCGATCCCTTTTTGCACCGGAAATCCGTCGATCGGATCCAGTATATCATCGTGGGTGAGCTTGTTGATATTGGCCTCCTTCCAGCCATGCGTCGCCTGAAGCACGCTTCGGATAATCTCCTGGCGGGCAACGATCTTGACGGGAATGTCAATGCTGCCAATGGCGGATGACACTTTCACCGTTTCACCGTCCACAACACCCAGCCCGTCCGCATCATCGGGGTGCATTTCCATCTGTGGGCCGGAAACTTCGGGTTGGAAGCGTTTCACGCCACGGTAACTGCTGTGGTACCCAAGGTGATTTCGTGCGCCCGTAATCAGTGAAAATGGGTATTCAGGCTTGGGATTGCTGGCATAGTAGGGTGGCTTGTAGCGGGCCACTTCGTCATAGCCCAGACCGGCAAGATAAGCCGATGCAAACTCGACTTTCCCCGACGGCGTCGACAACGGCCTATGCCGCCATTTCTGGCGCTGGATTGCCTTATATTGAATGCCTTTGGCGCTGTTTTGCAGGTCGTGGAAATCCACATCAGTGCCTTTAAGCAGCCACGCATTCAGATCAGCCTCGTCAGCCCAGGGGAAATGTTCACCAAAATCCAGACGATGGGCCATATCGTGCCAGAACTGGTATTCGTCCTGAACGCCGGGGATGCTTTGAACGCGCGTGCTCATGCTCACTGTCTGGATGGGCGCATAGGTATAAAGCTCGGTGCGCTCCAGAAACGTAGCCGCTGGCAGGACGTAGTCGGCAAGCTGCGCGGTTTCGGTCATGAAAAGATCGCGCACAACGAATAAATCCAGCGCCGACAAGGCCTCTTTGACTTTTTCCGAATTCGGATTGGTCATCGTCGGATTGCCCGCCGTCATGATCATCCCCCTTAGCGAATAGGGATCGCCGGTCAGGATCGCGTTCAGCGCCGTCATTGTATTGCATTCTTGCCGGAAATCATGGAGCACCGGGAATTTTTCGCCATCAGCCCGACGCAATTGTGTCAACGGTATTTCATCGTAGAGCTTGAGCGATTGTTGACCCAACCCATCGGCATTGATCGAGCCGCCCTTCATATCGAACGCCCCACAGATGGCATCAAGACTGGCAATGGCCCGGACATTGTTCACACCATTTTCGTAGTGCTCCACGCCGTTACCTGCATATTGGCTTACACGCGGCGAGGCCTTGTGCATGAGGGCTGCAATGGTTCGAACCGTGTCAGCCGGAACGCCGGTCTGCGCCTCGACAGCATCAGGCGTAAAATCCCCGGCATAGGCAGCCACCTTTTCGAAGCCGACTGTATAGTTTTCCACAAAATCCTTGTTATACCAATTGTTTGCAATCAATTGATGCGCCAAACCCCAGGCCAGTGCGCCGTCGGTTCCGGGTTTCGGCTGAACGTGGATATCCGCCTGGCGGGCGATGGTCGACAACCGTGGGTCGATCACGATCAGTTTCGCGCCCCGCTCGCGGCCTTCCATTATAGTGCGGGTCATTGGTGGGTGCGCAGCGGGAGGATTGGCCCCCCAAAGGATCATGCATTCGGCATTGCTGAAATCGGGCTTTGGCCAGCTGCCGTAGACCAGCGAGTATCCGATCTCACGCGTGCAAAAACACAGAGAATCAACTGAAAGAAAATTCGGTGTGCCAAGCGCGCGGCAGAACCGTTTGGCCAAATCCTCCTGTTGGTTGAAGGAGGTGGCTTCGCCTTTCCAGACAGACATGCTTTCGGGACCGAAAGTATCCTGAAGCCGGCTGACCCGCTCAGCAATTTCGTCCAGAGCTTGCTTCAGGTCAATCTCCTGCCAGCTCGACCCGGTCCTTTTCAATGGCCGCAGCAGGCGATCGGGATGGTTCACAATATCAACCGCACCACCGGCTTTGGCGCAAACGCGCCCGTGGTTCCATGGATGATCGGGATAGGCATCAATGCTCGAAATACGCCCGGAACCATCACGGTAAACAGTGATAGCGCAATGATTGTCGCACATTCTGCAAAACGTGTTTACGGGTGCTGTCTTTTTCAGCATTTCAGTCATGATTCCGGTTCCCAAACTGAGCCGCCATCCGGTTGTCGTGGCGGGCGCGATTTGCGCGTGCGGCATCTTCTTCGCGTTCGAAATTCAGCGCTCCTGGGAAGCAGACTTTGACACACTGAGGATCGCCGTTGCACAGATCGCATTTGAAACAAGATTGCGCCGATGAATCAAAATTAATGGCACCGAACGGGCATGCCAGCATACACATTTTGCATCCGATGCAGCGTGTCGCATCGATCAGAACCGCATTGGTTTTGGCATCCCGACTAATAGCCGCTGCCGGACAGACCTCCTGACACCAGGCTTCGGCACAGTGTACGCAGGTCAGCGGAATGCAGGCCGCTTGTTCCGGGTAATGATTGACCCTGATCGCTGAGTCATGGTGATTGTAATGTCCGCGCCGCTGAAACGAACAGACACTCTCACAATGACGGCACGCTACGCATTTCCGGGGGTTCACAGTTACTATTTGCATTGCATTTACCCAATTATTGCAAGCCGTTCAGACGATTGCCCGGCTTTGTTGCCCCCAAGACATTTTGGGTTCTCGGCATGTGTTTTCTGTGTTCATCTATGCAAGAGAATCTGATTATGGCAAGTTTTCCTACCCGCCTTGCATGATGACTAATTGGCCGCAACACGGCTGATGATTGCAGGTGTCCATCCGGTTTGGAATGGGGCGGCGGATATGGGGCTTTATACAACAAGTATCTTGCCTGGGTTAAGGACGTTCAATGGATCGAGCATAGTTTTGAGTTCCCTCATGATTTCAAGCGCTTCAGGTGATACGGATCGGTTTAGATAGGCGCGTTTTTCCAGCCCGATCCCGTGCTCGGCAGACACTGTGCTGCCTTTGAATTCTGACACTGCGTCATAGAGCAGATCGTCAATGGCTTCCCGCGCAGCAAACTCGTCTGCCGACAGGCCGAGCATGACATGCAGATTACCATCTCCCACATGACCAAAGAGAAATGTGGACACCTGTGGAAAGCGCCGGGAAAGGTGCGAGGTGAGTTTTTCCACATATGGGTTGAGGTCATCCAGTTCCAGTCCGACATCATAAGACAGGCAAGCCTCGAAACCGCTTTCTATGGCTTCGGTATCCTCCCGTATCTGCCAGATAGTCGCGCGTTCCGCCTCGGATTGGGCGACTATTGCGTCAGCCAGCAAACCCCGTTCGAACAGCGGTTCCATAAACGCAATCAGCGTTTCTTGCGCTGCAGAATCGCATTTGCCCGATAATTCAACCACCGCGTAGATCCCGTGCCCTTGTGCCAGCGGTGGAGTTCCATAACCAGGCTGCGTCGTTATCTTGCGGTAATATTCAGGCCACATTGCTTCGAAGGACGAAAGTTCGGTTCCGAGCTCTTTTCGGGCACCGGCAAAAAGCCCGGGAAGCTGATCTGCGTTCTTGCAGGCCAATAAAGCGCAGCTTGATCCTTCTGGTGCCGGCCAGAGTTTCACAACGATCTTCGAGATAAGCCCAAGTGTTCCCTCTGACCCGATAAACATCTGCTTCAGATCGTAACCGGCATTGTTCTTGATCAGTGGGCTGGTCATATCAAGGATACGCCCGTCCGCCAGAACAACCTCAAGCCCCAGAATATTCTGTCGCATCATGCCATATTTCAAAACTCGCGTACCGCCAGCGTTCGTCGAGGCCATTCCGCCGATCGTACACGAACCACGCGACGGTATTTCTACGCCGCAGATCATCCTATACGGCTCAAGCGCAGTGGAAAGCGCTTCGAGTGTCACACCCGGCTCAACCACCGCAACCCCTTGACCAGGATCGATGCGCAGAACGTGGTTCATACGCTCGAACGAGATAATTGCCTGCCCCAGCTGGGATGCGGTGCCATCAACCAGCCCGGTAAGGCCGCCATGCGGTACCAGAGAAATCCCTCTTTCACGTGCTGTTTTGCATATCGCAGAGAGTTCCCCGACATTCCCCGGACGCAACAAGAGTTCGGCATTCAGGCTCTCTGTACAATAGCCTGGATTGCGCCCGGACAGCCGTTCACCGGATAGCACATGATCCTTGCCCACGATCCGGGAAAACACCTGGTTCGCATTGGTCAATGGTCTCACCTCCTTAACTTCAAATGCTATCTTGTCTGGTATCATTCAAGTAACTGGCATCGGATCGGTTCCAGACTGGCGCTGGTCCCGTTGCTCCTGAAAGTGCCCGTCTTCCGGCCTATCTGTCGCAACCGGCGATGACCGGCGGGAGGCCAGTAGACGCAAGTGATCGACAAAAGATTGGGCGTAACTCCGGCTAACCGCGATGTGTACGTTTTGTGGGTCGTCCCACCAGAACAAAAGGTCAAAACGACCAATGCGTGATCTAAGAGTTCCCGCCTCGCTGACCGGTTTGGCAAACAAGTCGGCGCTGGAATAATCTGCCAGGAACCGTAAGGCACCGGGCCCGTGAAGGAAAAGGACACTCTGGCCATGGCTGATCTCGACGCCCTTGACGGGACACGGTAAAGAACTGGAAACAAGCAAGACACGATCGGGCCAGTGGCGCAGGGCCTGAACACCCTCGGTCTCTGTCTTTTGACCCATGCCCAGAGCGCCGTGCGTGTCGGGGTCAACGTGCATTTGCATCGTCTGTTCCATCAAGCGCAATCCGGCACCAATCGGGCCATCGGCATCTGTTGAATGGGTGCGTTGAATTAGGTCAGTCACGCAATCGGTCTCCTTTGGGGTTGTATAAATGCGGTGTGGTCACCTCAACCCGGACCGAAGCCTTCGTGAGCGGAGACAAGGCCCATAAGTGTTCGCCGTGGCGTGCGGCACCCCGATCCAGGAACGCCAGAGCTATTGGGCAATCCAGCGTTGGGCTGTAGACAGAAGCGGTCAAATACCCCTGGGTCGCTTGCGCACCACCGGCCAATGGTCGAGTTGCCAGATGAGAACCGGGCGGAATAATGGTATTTCCGTCGGTTGAGCGCAATCCGACAAGCTGCGGTCGGTTACCCGAGATC
>JAAEUI010000388.1 GCA_024227475.1 Paracoccaceae bacterium
AGCATAAAGCCAACCAGCCACGCACCTTGCATCGATACGCTTACAGTTTCAACAACCCAACGACACACACATGATACACCTCATTTCGATATTGAATCAGCGGGTTGCACTGATTCATGATTGTTTTCAGATAAAAAATCAGTAACTTCTGCCTGCTTGCTTCCCAACCCGACTAGCTCAGAGCAAGCCGCCTCCTGCACGTACCAACGCCAATGCCCGCCATGCTCCAGCCTCCAAGTTAGAAAACGGCCGTTTTTCAACCCCACCGTCAATTCCCTTTCAGACAACGAAAAATGGGACCCCGCCTGAGAGAAAAGAACCATCACAGGAAAAGTACCCCCCCGCCAAGGCAGATCGCGGGGCGCATTTCCGCTCACCCGATACAGCAACTCCTCATCCAGCGGGATCCAGACCGCCGCCCCCCGCCGCTGCTGACGGCCGGGCAGCAACCCCCGCCGAACCCAATCGAGAACGACAGTGACCGAAACCCCGATCCGCTCGGCCGCCGTTTTGGACGAGACAAAGCCGCCCGCCTCAAAATCAATTCGGATTTTATGCTTGCGGCGCAGATTGCCCACCCGCTTCGCTGTCCAGTACGACACAGGCTGCCCCAGCAGATACGCCGGGTCATCTTTCACATGCCAACTGCTGACAATCCCTTCCCGATTGAGATGCGTGGCGACCTGTTCATCCGTCTCGCCCGTGCCCGCCAGCCGACCCACTTCGGCCAACAAATGGGGGTTGGATGGATGGCCAGGACGCGGACGAACGGCGGTCAACGCCGTCACCGCTCCCGTCCGCCACCTGATTTGGAGATGGGTGATCCCCGCTTCCTGTTCACTGTCCAGCGTCACCTGCGCGATGAGCGTCCGCAACAGCCGTTTGCGGTCACGATTGCTGCTGCTTTCCGCCGCCCATAACGCAGGCAAATCGGTCGCCAATCGGCGCACAAGCTGCTCCTCTTCGGCCGAAAGCGGATGTAGCTGCTCCGCCTGCACCCGCTCCCATTCCCGCAACTGCTCCTGCTGCGCTTGCAGAGCCGTCTCCCATGCCCGCTCCAACTCGACCGCGACCAGACGGAAACGAGGGTCTATTTCCAGATACCGCGCTTTGGCTAAATCGACCTCATATTGGGCGCGGTCAAGCTGGTGCTGCCACTGCTTTTCCAGCTGGCTCTGCTGCTGACGACTGTCGGTGATGCTGCTCAAAACATCTTCCAGCATCGCTGGCTGCACAACTTCCAAAAAGGCGGCGACGACGGCGTGGTCGGCGTGGGCGTAAGGGACATATTGGCAGCGGGGATGATTGTATTGCATCTTAGTCGCTTCGCAGACGTAGGCGGGCTTGTCTGAATAGCGCACCCGCATTTGCCGGCCGCAATGGGAGCAAACGACCAATCCTTGCAGCAACGCACGCCCTTTTCCCGCCCCTCGTCGTAACGAAAAAGGGGAATTATCGCTCCCCCGATTGACAGGGTCGTCACGGTTGGCAAAGCGGCTCGCCTGCCAATTTTCAGCTAACGTCTCTTGATTACGCATATAATCCTCCCAACTAATATACGCGGGAAAGGCGTTTTGGCGCAACACTTGCCACCCATCAGGCGGCAGCCAGCCCCCATATCGCGTCTTGATCTTGCCCATCCCATCCCGTTTTTTTCGTTTGCCATACGCATACGCGCCAGCATACGCGGGCAATTTCAAGAAATAATACACCTGTGAATACGCTGGCACACACCATTCAATTCCCCACGCGCCCGTCAATGTGCGAACACGGCGCGGCAGCTGCACCCCGTCCGCTTGCAGCATCCGCAGTACCGCTCTGGTGCTGCCCAAGCGGTGGAACTGGTCAAAGACGAGATGGATGACCGCCTGCGCCTGCTGGTCTGGGGTTTGGACGATCTCGTCATTCGGCAGACGGTCGTAGCCGACAGGGAGACGGAAATTGAGTTCTCCTCGCTTCGCTTTATTCAGTCGCGCCGCCTGCATCTGCTGCCGCATGACGTGCCATTGCGCTTCAGAAAACGCTCCTTTCACCCCCAGCAGCAGCCGGTCATCGTACGCACGCGGGTCATACACCCCGCCGCTGTCACAAATGAGAACGTGGTTGAAAGCGGCCAAGTCGAGCAGTTGATACCAGTCGGCGCAATTGCGAGCCAGTCGGGAGACATCTGTCACCAGTAAAATGCCCGCTTTGCCGAGTCCGATGTCGGTAAACAGCCGTTGAAAACCAAACCGCTCCTGGCTGCTCGCCCCTGATTTGCCCAAATCCTCATCTATAACCGTGATATTGCCTTCATGCCATCCCAATCGGCCGGCGTGGGCGGCCAATTGGTATTGCAACGCCTGCGACTCCTGATTTTCGGCCACCTGACGCAGCGTCGATTGGCGGATGTAGATGTATGCCATTTTCTGTTGATGCTGTCGGCTAATTTTGCTCTGCCGGTTCATTTTGCACCTCCTTTTTCTGGCTGGTTCGGGCTGCTTTCACATAATGGCTGATGAGCCTGGTCAGCAGTTGATGCAGTTGTCGCTGTTGTTCGGGGGGAAGCTCCTGCCAGACAGGCAGATTTGGGGGGAATATGGGGGTCATCATTACGCTCCTTTTGCTGAATTTGCATGATTTGTACAAGGTTAGCTAAGGCGAGAATGCTGTTTTTGTCCAGTGGCAGGGAGTGGGGGGATGTATGGGGGCTTCCCGCTTTTTCAGGGGGCGTAACATTCCCCATGGGCGGTTTTTCTGTTATATTCTGCTTAACCTGCGGATACAATACTGCTTTAACGGTTTTGCTTGATGATTGTTCCTGTTTTCTTGTTATTAAGGATACTTCATTTCGGTGTGCTGATTTTGTTGGTGTGCCATGAAATACATAATATCAGGGGTGAGGACTCTTGTCTCGATAGAGTAAAGATTTCTCCCTCTAGTCAAAATGACATGCTGTTTTTAGCAACCTTTGACCATTACAAAAATAACGTGTATAGCTTGAGTTTGCAATAATTATCCACTATCAATTACCCATTATCAATTACCCTCATGTCTCAAA
>JAAEUI010000389.1 GCA_024227475.1 Paracoccaceae bacterium
GATCTATGCACCCCTGGCAACCCTTTCCGCTTACACGGTGGGCATTCTAATGGGGCTTGCGGCCGGCTATCGCGGCGGTTGGGTGGATGATGTTCTGTCTCGTATTGCCGATATCATTCTCTCCTTTCCGGTGCTGGTGCTGTATATTATCATCATCGCCACCATCGGTGCATCGGGAATTAACATCATTATTGCCATCACTTTTGCATCCTCGCCGGGGATCATGCGTATTGTGCGTGGATTGGTGCTGGACCTTCGCAATCGTGACTATGTTGCCGCGGCCCAGACCAGAGGCGAATCAGACTGGAAAGTGATGCTGGTCGAGATATTACCGAATGCGCGCGGCCCGCTGATTGTCGATGCCTGTCTGCGGCGGGGTTACGTCATTATCACAATCGGTGTGCTCGGCTTTCTGGGCCTGGGTCTGCCCCCGCCGGATCCTGATTGGGGCGGCATGGTAAATGAAACCCGGCAGATGGCGATGGCGTTTCCGCACATGACGCTCTTTCCCTGTATCGCGATATCTTCGTTGATCCTGGGATTTAATCTCATGGCGGACGGCCTGCGTGAAATCTCTTTGCGCGATTAGGAGGTAACCAACATATGAACGACAAGCAAGCACCGGTACTGGTCTGCAAGGACCTCTGCATCTCATACTATACACGGGCAGGAGAGATTCCGGCGGTAGTGGATTTTTCGCTGACGGTATTGCCCGGTGAGACTATCGGCATTGTCGGCGAGTCGGGCTGCGGCAAGTCTACCGTCGCAATGGCGATCATGCAGTACATGGGCGCCAACGGCGGCATCAAGAGCGGCAGCATCACGTTTAAAGGCCGTGATTTGAACCAGATGTCGGAACATGAGTTGCGCCGCATTCGAGGATCAGAGATCGCAATGATTTATCAGGAACCTTTTGCCTCTCTGAATCCAAGCCTCAAAGTCAGCACCCAGCTTATGGAGGTGCCGCTGGCACATGAGAACATTTCCAGGGAAGAAGCGCGGCAGAGAGCTGTGCAAACACTGGCGGATGTCAAGCTGCCTGATCCTGAACGGCTTATGGACTCATATCCGCATCAGTTATCAGGTGGACAGCAGCAACGGGTGGTTATCGCTATGGGGCTTTTGTCTAATCCGTCCCTGTTGCTGCTGGATGAACCAACTACCGCGCTGGATGTTACGGTAGAGGCCGGCATCGTGA
>JAAEUI010000390.1 GCA_024227475.1 Paracoccaceae bacterium
CGTCGTTCAGTCGACGCATATCCGGACTTTCAGTCCGCCATTCGAACCCACCGGCTTCAGCCGGTGTGTTGTTCAGTTTAAAAACAACTGCGATCTGATCCCACTAGTTTCTGACAATGGAAAACAAAGAATTTATTAATCCCGCCACCGTCGCAGTGATGCGTGCAAGGCGCGAAAAAAATACGCTAATCGGCGCTGGTGGCATCCTATTTCTGATAATCGCTGGCATGGTCGCTGGCTTGCACTATGAACAACCATTCCTGGCGCACCTTCTTGGCCTTTGCCCAACAGAGGCAAGTCATCATAGATGCGAGGGTCCGGTGGTTCTTCATATCGGTTTTGGCATTCTATGTGGCCTAACGGCTTTTCCATTGATTATCTTCCTGTTTCGTTTCATGCCGGTCGTCCCGACGATAACCTGCCGAACCTGTAAGGGTGTCGGGTGGATCTACGACCTTGAGCCCGACGGCGCCTGTCCGCGTTGTGAAGGCCGCCGCTTCGATGCCGAGATCTTGACACCTCATGTCGCCAGAGGCGGAAGTCTGGAGTTGTTGGAGCGATCATCCTTTAGGAACGTCGACGGTAATGATCTGCTGGCGCGA
>JAAEUI010000391.1 GCA_024227475.1 Paracoccaceae bacterium
TGCTCATACAGCCGTTGAAAGCGATGGCGGATGTCTGAAGATAGTGGTTTGGGCATGAAGCAATCCTCCTATAAAGGATGAATCACAAAATGCCCGAAAAGGGAATCCCCTTTGACTCTACGTTCGCTGGAAACGCTTTAAAGAAACAACTTCGCAAGGTTTCCAAGGATTTGCGCCAAGTACAGGGTGAGCTGCGGACCGTATTGTCTGACATCGATAAAGGCGAACAATTTCTGTCTGATGCACCTGGCGTGGAGCAGTACTATCGCGATGAGCTGAAAGACCATGACTGCCGTTAGGGCTCAGTATCTTTTTACCATACCTGTCTTTGTCCGATCCGTTGCCAAAGACCGCGGCTTTTCCTGAATTTGGTGCCGTTTTCTACTTATCTCGTATTTGGTTCTGGTAATGTGGCATCGGTGGGTTTGGTGAAGCTGATACCGGGAGGTTGAAACATGTGGAGAGTGCTTTTCCGATATATATCTGTTTTTCTTGTCCTTTTGGTGGCCGGGGCTGCCACAGTTGAAGGACGTGAAGTAAACACAACCACGGTGAAAAAAGATTGCGATGACATCAACTTAGATATCTACATTTTCAAGGAACAGCTTAAGGTGAGCAAATGGAACCTCGTTGACCTGCGTCGAGCTGAACGACGGCAACGGGGAAAGGTCAAGAAGCTGATTGAAAAGGAAGCTGACCTGCAAAAACGAATAAAGTCCGAAACGGATGCTTCCGATAGAAAATCGCTGAAAAAGGAACTCCGAGCCACACGTACAAGCCTTAGAAAAGAGCGAAAGGAGTTGAAGTTAATATGGAAAGCGATTGAGCGAGCCGAAGAAACTGTTGAAGAAAACCCCGGAAAGATCAATCGCCTGCAGAAGACTCACAAAGATCACAACTGCAAATAGCATCAACGTTCAGATGTGTTTTGTTCGACCGTTATGGGCTGGCTGTGGCGCCGCCGCCGGTTGAGAAAGTGGCGGAGTTTATTTGACGCATGGACCGGCGCATTTCCCCGGAATGTTCACCCGCCCAAGACCTCGTATTCGACAACACGACGAACGAATGGCACCATGCCCTCTGGACCGGACGCGCGATCTTTGAGGTGGATGCAGAGGTCCGGGCGGCGCTTTGCGATCAAGCCGACAAGGCTGCCGCGAACAGAATCATCCAGACCCGCCCCCATGAGGACGCATTTTATTTTGGGTTCGGCCTCGAGCTGATGGGCAACCTCGTTAGGGTTGTGCGCTCCGAGCCACTGGATTGGCAAATCGTCGAGCTGCTTTGCCACGTCACCGATAACGGAGGGCAACCGGCCCACCAGAAGCACTACCGGTTTCATTTTGGTCTCCTTTCCCGATTTGGTTTTAGGTGAGTTACCGCCGGTTGGCAGAACACTTTTTGTGGAGTTGGTCCATCTTAGCATATTGGCAGGGCTTTGTCGGTTATTGATCCCTCACTTGCCCCGTCCGGTCACTCCCTGTAGACAGTTCTGAACGTCTGAAGGCAAGAATGAGGGACTGTCATGCGTCGGGTTGTTGTTACCGGGTTGGGAATGGTTTCACCGCTGGCCTGTGGGGTGGAGGAAACCTGGAAGCGGTTGCTGGCGGGCGAAAGTGCGGCGGGGCCGATAACGCGGTTTGAGGCGGATCATCTGGCGACCAACTATGCCTGTGAAATTCCGCGTGGTGACGGGTTGGACGGGACGTTTAATCCCGACGACTGGATGGCGCCCAAAGAACAGCGCAAGGTCGATGATTTTATTCTGTACGGGATCGCGGCGGCGACTATGGCTGTGGAAGACAGCGGTTGGAAGCCAGAGGAAGACGAGGATTTACATCGCACCGGGGTGCTGATCGGATCCGGAATCGGTGGGCTGGATTCCATTGCCAAGACGTCGATTACCCTAAAAGAAAAGGGGCCGCGGCGAGTTTCTCCGTTTTTTATTCCCGGTGCGCTGATCAACCTGGTGTCGGGCCAAGTATCGATTAAATACGGCTTTAAAGGTCCCAACCATTCGGTGGTGACGGCCTGTTCGACGGGCGCACATGCGATTGGTGATGCCTCGCGGATCATCGGGCTGGGCGACGCGGACGTGATGATTGCCGGAGGTGCCGAGGGCGCAATTTGTGAGATCGGTATTGCCGGGTTCAATGCCTGTAAGGCGCTGTCGACCAAGCGGCGGGACGATCCGAAATCGGCATCCCGACCCTATGACGCGGACCGCGACGGGTTTGTCATGGGCGAAGGTGCCGGGGTTGTGGTGCTTGAGGAATATGAACACGCCAACGCCCGGGGTGCCAAGATTTACGCCGAGGTGCTGGGGTACGGCATGTCCGGTGACGCTTATCACATCACGGCGCCTTCGGAAGATGGCGACGGCGGGTTCCGGGCGATGCAGGCAGCGCTGAAGAGTGCCGGGCTGGAGGCGGGTGCCGTTGATTACATTAACGCGCATGGCACCTCGACCATGGCGGACACCATTGAACTTGGCGCAGTGACCCGGTTGCTGGGGGATCAGGCCAAGTCTGCAACGATGTCTTCGACCAAGTCGTCCATCGGGCATTTACTGGGGGCTGCCGGAGCGGTTGAGGCAATCTTCTCGATCCTGGCGCTGCGTGATCAGGTGGCGCCGCCAACCATTAACCTGGACAACCCTGATGTTGAGTCAGAGCTGGACCTTGCGCCGAATACCGCCGTCAGGCGCGAAATCAACGTGGCGCTGTCGAATTCTTTTGGCTTTGGTGGTACCAATGCCAGCCTTGTATTGGGTAAGGCAGAGAGCGCATAAATGGCACGACATATCGCGGCGAATTTCGTCAACCTGATGATCCTGGCTTTGATCATTGCCGGTGGCGTTGTCTATTGGGGGCAGAACGAGTTTGTCAAAAGCGGGCCGCTGGCGGAGGCCGTCTATATGGAGGTTCCCCGGGGCGGAACCATCACCGGTGTGTCGAAAAACCTGGCAGAACTTGGTGCGATTACCAACCCAATGGTGATGCGGCTGGGAGCCAAATATACCGAAAAGGACCACCAGCTGAAATTCGGGAACTACGAAATCCCTGCTGGCGCTTCGATGGCAGATATCCTTGAAATTATTACCAAAAGCGGACGTGGCGCGTTCCGCTATGTCGCGTCGTACAAGATTAATATCAGCGGGTCGAAGATGGTATTGTCAGAGCGAAACGCTGAAAGTGGTGAATTGGATGAGATTGCATCCTTTGCAGCCGGGGAGGATTTGCCCGCAGCCTACACTGATCTGGTACGGGCAAGAACACCTATCAATTATCGTGTGACGATCGTGGAGGGTACCACCAGCTGGCAGGTGGTCGATGGGTTGCTGAAGGCTGATTTCCTTGGTGGGGCGGTTGATGCGATTCCCGCAGAGGGGACCCTGTCGCCGAATTCCTATGAGGTGAGGCGGGGGACATTTTCGAGCGAAGTTCTGGAGCTGATGGGTGAGGCACAGAAAAATATTCTGGCAGAGGAATGGGAAGCGCGAGATTCGTTGCTGCCGCTGCAAACGCCCGATGAAGCGCTGACGCTGGCGTCAATTATCGAAAAGGAAACCGGAGTGTCTTCTGAGCGCGAAGAAGTGTCCGCGGTTTTTATTAATCGGTTGAACAAAGGCATGAAGCTGCAAACTGATCCGACCGTGATTTACGGGCTGACCAATGGCGAAGCCCCATTGGGGCGGGGGTTGCGGCGATCTGAGTTGTCCAAAAAGACGAAGTACAACACTTATCTTATCGCAGGGCTGCCCCCGGGGCCGATTGCAAACCCGGGGCGGGCCGCGATTCGAGCTGCTTTACATCCGAATGCATCAAACAACCTGTTTTTCGTGGCGGATGGAACCGGTGGCCATGTGTTTGCCGAGACGCTGGTGGAGCATAACCGGAACGTCGCGAAGTGGCGCAAGATCGAGGCTGAGCGGCGACGCCAGCAAGGGAATAATTAGAGCGTCAGGTAGTATGTTGGCCTGTAAGTATGAGATTTTAAATCGAAAAAATAGTTTGGAAAACATTTTTGATCGGCGCGGTTGCTAGCTTGTAGACGGCAGTTTTGGGAGTTATTAGTCGGTTTTTTTTGAAATTTGAAATACAACTTTAAAGATAA
>JAAEUI010000392.1 GCA_024227475.1 Paracoccaceae bacterium
TAGCCGATTCTTTTCGGTTTTAAACCGAAAAGCATGCTTGCTGCGGCATCCGCGGCCACGGGATCATCGCTTAAAATCAGGGTATTTTTGATCGTGACATAATCCGTGCTGCCGCCGGAAGGCCCGTTTTTGGTCATGATACGGAGGGCATCGATCAGGGTGACCGTAGGCTGGAAAAAGTGTGCCAGATCCACGATGCTCTGATGGATGTCCTGATGAAGCGACGACCGGCTCCCGTCCACCGCGCCAATCCAGTTTTTCATTCCCAGCGTAAGAGTGGTCAGCGAGTGGTGTTTTGCCACCGGGAGGTTGATCACCTTGTCGGCCTCCATCAGTGGAACGAACACCGGCCACAGATCCAGACGATTGCCCCTTAATTTCATTTTTTTCATTAAAGATGACCGTGGGTAAACCAGATCGGCTCCCGTTTCCTTGGCCACTTTTCCAGCCCCGGTCTGGGCGAAACATTGTCTGGCATCGTGGATGGTGTTATCGGCAATCCGAACCCGTTTGGCGCCGGCTTCCTGACAAAGCTCGATAACGGCTGACAGAACCGCGGGATTTGTCGTGGCTGCAAATCGTGGATTCCGGGCCCAGGAAATGTTCGGCTTGATCACCACCACATCTCCGCGGGAGACAAACCGGTTGATCCCCCCGGCGGCTTCAAACACCTTTTTAGTCAGCTCTTTTACAGAGAATCCATCTGTCTGGCCGCGCCCCTCAATGATAAATCCTTTTTGTGCCGTTGTCGCCCAGGCATCGGGCGCCGTGAATGAGGGCCATTGGACCGCTCCGGCAAGCGTAACGCATCCGGACCATCGCAAAAGCCTTCGAATTGA
>JAAEUI010000393.1 GCA_024227475.1 Paracoccaceae bacterium
AAGGCGTCGGCAGTGTGACGGTTGAAATTATAGAAGGGGAAAACATCCAGCGCCTGGCTCAGGACATCAAGAATGAAGTGGATCGAATTTCATCCTTTCCGGTAGAAGCTGAAGAGCCCAAGGTGGTTATCGCCCAGCGCAAGCGCTACGTGGTTTCCTTGGCACTTTACGGCGACCAAAGCCAGTGGGTCCTGCGCGACGTGGCCGAAGATATCCGGGACCGGTTAATCCAGGACCCTGAAGTCACCCAGGTAGAGCTGGAAGGAATTCGCAATTATGAAATCAGCATTGAGCTCTCCCAGCCAACGTTGCGGGCGTACAACCTGACCCTTGAAGAGGTTGCCCAAAGGATCGGGCGGGCATCGGTGGAACTGCCCGGTGGCGCCATCAAAACCGAGAGTGGCGACATCCTGGTGCGGGTCAAGGAACGGCGGGATTACGGGCATGAATTCGGCAAAATCCCCATCATCACTGCCAATGACGGTACCGAGGTGCTGCTTGAAAATATCGCCGTTATCAAAGACGGATTTGAAGAAACAGACAATTTCGCCACCTATAACGGGCAACCGGCGGTCATGATTACAGCCTATCGGGTGGGCGATCAGACGCCCATCTCCGTTTCGGATGCGGTCCGGCGGCAGGTTGAAACCATCAATCAAACTCTGCCGCCCGGACTGGCGCTGGATGCGCGTAACGATCGATCGGAAATCTACCGCCAGCGCATGAACCTCATGATGCGCAACGGTTATATCGGACTGGGTCTGGTGTTCGTTTTGCTGGCCATTTTTCTGGAAGCCCGGCTGGCGTTCTGGGTCAGCATGGGAATTCCGATTTCAATCCTGGGGTCTTTTCTTTTTCTGCCGGTTGTAGGCATCAGCATCAACATTGTTTCCATGTTCGCCTTTATCATTACCCTGGGTATTGTGGT
>JAAEUI010000394.1 GCA_024227475.1 Paracoccaceae bacterium
CAGCAGACCGGTGCATCGGCGATGGGCAGGTATCCTGAACCCAACAGCCCGGTCGCCGACCACATCATACCCGCAGAGGTGTTCTGGCACGACGGTCGCCAGCACCTGTTCTGGGATGAAGACAACATCCAGACCGTAACCAAGCACTACCACGACACAACCAAGCAAAGCCTTGACCGCAAGGCCACAACCTGACCCGCACACACCGGGGAGGGGGGTAAAAAGTCTAAAAACCCCCATTTCCCTAGACCGGTGGGTGCTGCCACTCGGAGATTTTTTTTGATGCCTGATGAATTTGACATGTTCGGCAACCCGGTGCAGCCGGGGCGTGGCTGCAAGGGTCGGCCACCATTTCAGGCGACGGGGAAAGATCGTAATAAAGTCAAACTGTTACTGGCGTTGGGGTGGGGTAATGAGCGGATTGCAAATGCGATCGATATCTCACCGGCAACGCTAAAGCGGCATTTTAGAGCCGAGCTCAAAGTCCGGGATGAAATGCGCGACCGGCTGGATGCTGAACGATTTGCGGTTGTCGCCGACGAAGCGATGAAGGGGAACATCACGGCGCAAAAAGAACTGGGCCGGATGATCGAAAAATCCGACCAGATGGGCGCAGCAAAACGTTTCGCAAATTCAGACGCGGATGCGCCAACAAAAGGCAAAACGGAAAAGCCACTTGGGAAAAAAGAACAGCGGTTGCTGGATGCGGTTGTTCCTGATGAGGACTGGGGATTTTTACCGAACATGGGCGACAAGGCTAAACACTGATGCCATTTGATGTATCGTTTGCCTGCCTGGACTGGCAGCTGAAGCTGGAACAGCGCGAGACGCCCATTCCGGAGCTGCCGATCAATGAAAAACTGGCGGGGGACGCGGTTCGGTGTTTTAACCAGCTTCGTCTGCCGGACGTCATAGGAAAACCCAAGTTTGCCGACGTTGGCGGTGACTGGTTCCGTGACATCATCGAAGTCCTGTTCGGTTGCGTGGATCCAGCGTCGATCCAAGTCGATCCGGAAACCGGCGACATCGATCACGCCAAAATGACCCGCCTGGTTGGCGAGTTGTTTCTGCTGGTGCCAAAGAAGAACTCGAAAACAACGAATTCGGCGGCGCTTGGATTGGTTGCGTTATTGCTCAACCAGGTGCCGAACGCCTCGATGCTGATTGCCGGGCCCACTCAGAAGGTGGCTGAAACCTGTTTCAACCAGGCCATGGGCATGATCGAGGCCGATCCGAAGCTGAAACTGATGCTTCACATCCAGGAACACCGATCGCGGATCAAGAATGTTCTGACCGGCGCGGTTCTGGAAATCAAAACCTTCGATATGAGCGTTTTGACGGGTGCGATCCCGATATTTGCCATCATCGATGAGCTGCACCTGATGTCGTCAAAGTCTTACGCCAAGAAAGTGATCGGGCAGATCAGGGGCGGGATGAACAAGAAAAACTGTCTGCTGGTGTTCATAACCACGCAGTCGGCGGAAGAACCGTCCGGCGTTTTTAAAACCGAGCTCAACTATGCCCGCGCTGTGCGGGACGGTCGGGTGGATCCAGAAGACATGCTGGCGGTTCTCTACGAGTTTTCGGAGGAAATGCAGACCGACAAACAGAAGCCGTGGATGGACCCGCGTTTCTGGTACATGGTCACGCCGAACCTGGACAAATCCGTCAACCAACTGTGGCTGGAACGCGAGTTTCGCAAGGCACAGGATCGGGGTGAAGACGATGTCCAGCTCTGGTTGTCGCAGCATCTGAACATTCAGATCGGCCTGGGGCTGCATTCGGACCGGTGGGTTGGAACAGATTACTGGCTGGACCAAGCGCGGCCTGAATTGACCCTCGAAAAAATACTCGAAACGTCTGAAGTATGCGTCGTCGGGATTGATGGCGGCGGATTGGATGACCTTCTCGGCCTTGCTGTGCTGGGGCGGCATGCCAAGACCAAGGAATGGCAGTTGTGGATCCGAGCATGGGCCCACGATGAAGTTTATGAACAGCGCAAAAACATCGCCGAAAAGTTGGACGATTTCAAAGCCGCCGGCGACCTGGTTGTTTGTCACGATGCGACCTCTGACATCGAAGACGTGGCCGACATCTGCGAACGGCTTTTGGAAGCCGGATTGATCCCGGAAAAGAACGCGATTGGACTTGATCCCGAGGGTGTGGCGGACATTGTTGATGAATTGGGTTTGCGTGGCCTGACCATGGATCAAATGAAAGCAGTTAGTCAGGGTTACAAGCTGAACTCTGCGATCAAGGGCATGCCCCGAAAGTTAAAAAAGGGCGCTTTGGTACATTGTGGGCAGGACCTGATGGCTTGGTGCGTGGGCAATGCAAAATCTGAAAAGCGCGGCAACGCAGAGGTCGTAACCAAGCAGGCATCCGGTTCGGGCAAAATCGACCCTCTGATGGCTGCATTCAATGCCTTCATGCTTATGAGCATGAACCCGGAAGCGATAGGCCCGGGATTGAATGAATTCCTCTCTGACCCTGTGATGGTGATATGATCCGATTTTTAAAAGCGGCAGTGCGTGGCGTCCGGGCTGAATTGCGGGCCGGAGAATCTGGCTGGGTAACCCTGTCAGGCTCCAACCCGTGGTCCGGTGCCGGCAAAACCTCGGTTTCCGGCAAGGTCGTGAACGCGGAAAGCGCTTTGACCCATTCGGCGATCTGGGCCTGCGTTGTTCGGACCGCGCAATTGGTTTCGACCCTGCCTGGAGGGATGTTTGAGCGAAACAGCGACGGCAGCAAAACCCGGATATCGCACGATCTGTCGTCAATTCTCAGCCAGTCACCAAACCCGGAGCAGACTGCAACCGAGTTCTGGGAAGGCAAAGTCTCGCATGCGGTTATGACCGGGAACGCCTATTCAGAGAAACTGTTCATCGGGCGCGAGTTGGTTGGACTTCGGCCCCTGTTTGGTGTCACGCCGGTTCGCAATGACGGCGGCGGCTTCAAGTACCGGTTCAGCGATCGCGGCAAGCAGGTCATTCTGCCGGCGGAAAAGGTTTTTCACCTTCGTGGCTTTGGCTCGGGTGATGGTTTGGGGATGTCCGCCGTCCGGTACGGTGCAAATTCGATAGGATCGGCACTGGCTGCGGACGAAACGGCGGGAAGCGTGTTTTCAAATTCGATGATGCCTGCAGGCGTCCTGGAAAGTGACCAGACGCTAAATCCAGATCAACGTGCACAACTGCAAAAGATGTTGGATACCTACGTGGGGTCCAGCCGCGCCGGCAAAACCATGGTTCTGGAGGCCGGTCTGAAATTCGGCAAGCTGCAGATGGAACCGGAAGACGCCCAGTTGCTGGAAACCCGGCGCTTCAGTGTCGAGGATGTCTGCCGCTGGTTCGGTGTCCCGCCGATCATCATCGGCCACGCCAGCCAGGGCCAGACAATGTGGGGCAGCGGCGTGGAAGCTATCATGCTGTCCTGGCTGACGCTGGGGATCAACCCGCTGCTGCGCAAAATCGAGGCGCGGATATTGAAAGACCTGGTCCCGCCGGAGCAGCGCCAGAAGTGGTTCTTTGAGTTCAACCGCGAGGCCATGCTGCAAATGGACAGCAAGGCCAAGGGTGACTTCCTGCTGAAAATGCGCATGGGCGGCTTCATGTCCGGTGATGAGGGTCGCGACAAACTCAACCTGCCGCGCCGCGGCGGGAACAATGACGAATTGCTGGTTCAGACGTCGCTGGCGCTGATCGACCTGCTTGGAAGGGAAGACAAATGAGCAAACGCAAATTGCCATCCGTACATACGACAGCCCGTCCGGGAATGCGGACAGAAATCACCACAAAGGTGCTCGATCGCTGGAACCCCGGCTTGCAGGCCGCGTCAGATGACGAAACCCTGCCGACAATCTCGATCCTTGATCCGATCGGCGAAGATTTCTGGGGCGACGGGGTTTCTGCCAAGCGGATCGCCGCGGCGCTGCGCAGCGTTGGTGACCGGGACGTGGTTGTAAACATCAACTCACCGGGGGGCGATTTCTTTGAAGGGCTGGCGATTTACAACCTTCTGAGGGAACACCCCGGCGCGGTTACGGTCAAGATTCTGGGTGTTGCAGCCTCGGCAGCGGCCCTGATTGCCATGGCGGGTGATGAAATTACCATCGCACGGGCCGGTTTCTTCATGATCCATAATACATGGGTTGTCGGGATGGGCGACCGTCACGGCTTGCGCGAGCTCGCGGATTGGCTGGAGCCGTTCGACCAGGCATCGGTTGACGTCTTTGCTGCCCGGACGGGCATGGCCAATGACGAGCTGGTCGTGATGCTGGACAAGGAAACCTGGATCGGAGGCAATAAGGCCGTTGAACAGGGTTTCGCCGATGGCCTGCTGGCGTCCGACGAAATTGAGGGCGGGGCGCAGAACTCAGCCGCATCCAAACCGCTGGTTGCCCAGCACAAGATTGACACTTTGCTGGCCAAGGCCGGCGTTTCAAGAACGGAGAGGCGCGAACTCGTTGCCTCGCTGAAAGGGGTTACGCCAGGCGCTGACCTACCCGGCATGCAGGACGCTGCCGTTGCTGCAGAAGCCAGGG
>JAAEUI010000395.1 GCA_024227475.1 Paracoccaceae bacterium
AGGAATCGCATGGTGCGGTGAAGCACGACCGGAACCTGATGGTCGAGGAATTTCCTTCACGTGTCCTGCTGTCGTTGCACCTTGTGCGGAGTTATGAAATACCATCACTCGTTCAGGCGTCATGGCAAAAGCGACCATCTGCATCTCAGCACGCTTTCTCACAGACATCGCTTCGAGAGAACAGTAACAGCAAAAGATCGTGTGTAGCAAGGAAGATGGCTAACGCCTGTTTTCAGGCGGCCCTCACGCGCCCTGACCGGCAGAACCACGCCTGACACAACCACTGAACCATAACAGCGGGCAATTATGCCGAAAACTGCGGTGCGCGGGTGGGGTCGCTTGCAAAACTTTGTTAGAAGGCCCTCACCTACACGCTTGGAAAAACCTGCCTGACGGCGCTTCTGAAGCTGACAGCAACGCCTCCAAACCCCATTTCGCCATCTGAGAACAGCGTTCTTCATGACACGCAGTCCCATGTTCCGTCTCTTCGGACACGCTGATTCACCGCGTACGAGCCTTTTTTCCGCCACATCCATCAGCCGGTAGCACACATTCGCCCAATTCTCCACCGGCGCTCTGCGAAGCAGTGCGAACAGTTTCCTGCCGTAAGCCCACGGTGCCTGGAACCGCAGGAAGCGCAACACCGCCTGTATTGCCACCTCTTTGTATGCGGGGCGACGTCTGTTGTGGACCGCCACCGAACGTTGCGCGAGGCGCTTCTAGTGGTGGAGGGGCTTCGGTGGGCGACCGCTTCGTCACCATCAGTCCATACTGCCACCGCTTCAAAGAACTTTATGTACAAGAAGCCTTCTAACGCCTGTTTTCAGGCGGCCCTCACGCGCCCT
>JAAEUI010000396.1 GCA_024227475.1 Paracoccaceae bacterium
CAATTGCCCCCAGTTAACTTCACGAACCATTTGCATAAGGGCGGAAACAACCATCGGGCCCCGCCAGATAACCGGGGCTTCTTCGTCCATCATAAAGCCCATGGACATGACCCTAAGCCCAAATTTCTCAATCGGGATGATCCGATCATCCAGAATTTCCGGTCGCTCCGTAATACCCAACAATCGAGGAATGGACGGTCCATAAATGTCAGAGTCCAACAGACCAACCCTTAGCCCTACAGAACGCAAGCCCAATGCAAGGTTAACTGCGGTGGTGGATTTTCCGACCCCGCCTTTGCCCGAGGCAACCGCAAGAACCGACTTTACACCTGGGATGGCTCCCGCTGCCGGTCGCATGTCCGGGCCCACGGGGCGGTCCGGGGTGCGCTTCAGCTTTGGCGCAGGTTTGGCCGCTTGGGGCTCGGCCTGGCGCTCAGAGGTCAGCGCAACCAGGACGCTTTCTACACCTTCGATCTGCGCCACTTCATTTTCTGCTTTCTTCTGCAGTGACTCCAAGTTGCCGTTAAAATTATCCGGTAACGAAATTGAGAAAACGACTTTGCCTTCATTGACGATAATGTCAGACACCAGCCCAAGCGTTACGATATCGTTCTGCGAACCGTCAAAGGCGACGTTCCTGAGTCGCTCCAAAACTTTGTTTTTCATGTCATTTCCCGTTTTTACGTCTAAGGTATCTTACCGCTTGATGGCAGGGTACTTCGAGTGCTGTCATTAACATTCAATCATTAGAATATTTTTATTTAACTATCAAACATTTTGCAGCTCGGGAGGTCGAAAAATGCACTTCTGTGCAGCTTTTCAGGCCTGGTTTTTCGCTATTTTGGGTGCACGAACCTGTTTTGGTCATTGGAACTGTGGTCATTTGTGGCAGCATTCTCTCACAATGTTGAAAAGAGTTGATCCTGCCCGGATTGATTCAATCCCGTTCATACATATGCTTTTGTGAATAATTGACTCAACAGACACTGAGCGGCCGGGCTGCGTACCAGATGTTCGTATCGTTAGAATGAGGCCGCCTTAACCCCGGGGAGAGTTTTATGCCAAAAAGGATCATGTCAGCATTGGCTGTGGGTGCATTCGTATTGCCAAACATCGGGACCGCCGATGGAATAGTCAGCAAGATCGTTAACGCACCGCTTTCGGCAACGGGAACCGTAGCCAATGCCAGAGTGGGAATTAACGTTTACCTGCAAAAGCCAGATGCAATGGGCATAGAGTTCATGGACCCAAATGTCGTTGGTTATGGCATTCCACCTGGTGGTTCACTGGAAATAGAAATGGCTGAGGGGTTTGAACGCGACTGGGATGTCGCCCTGACTCAGTCTGCCATTATGCTTGTTACTGGTGCACCGCAACAGGGACTCCCCGGCAAAGTTCTCGGTTACACCGTACAGGATGGTGAAGACGAAAACACGTTTCTGATTACCCCAAGCGATGAAGCAGGCTTGCCGGCAGAACAGTTGATGTCCCCGGCTCCGGGCGCAAAAGGTGATCCAGTTCCAAACAAAGGTATCAAAGTCATTCACATTGGATTCCAACAAAGCGCATTCTTCAACATGGGCGGCATTGGAAAAGTTACTGTGCGGATCAAAGATGCGACTGGAGCAGTGGTAGATTCCGGTGGCGCCACGTTGGAATTTGATGAAAGCCCGGTTGCTCAGATCTTACCGACAAATTTTCCGCAAAAGCGGCGCAACCATAACTGGCAGTCGATAAACTCTGGCGACACCACCGGGCAAACCGAAGGTACGCTGCCACTAACCTATATGATCTACGGCCAATCCCCTGCGGACGATGTTGATACGATGTATGCTTTCAAGGGCGGGCTTGAGGGTGTCGGAGTACTTTCAACGCCACAACTCAATCAAATCGGATATAGCAAGCCAGAAGTACTGGAGCGCTATAACGGCGGCCTTGTGCTGCAAGATACCAATGGCGACGGGACGCTGGACCCCTCAGATGATACAATCATTGGCGGTATAATTGCCTCTGCCCCAGCCGGAGCAAAGGGCCAAGAGTTAAAAAGCCTGGAAACAGATGGCACGCCTGTTCTGTCGGTTTTGACCGAAAAAATGGCGCCAAAACCCGGCAAACGCTGGGGCGGGTCAATGTTAATGCTGCAATTCACGGGAGGCGATAAGCCAGGCAAATATCGCCCGACTGTAGCATTGCTGAAAAACTCTAGCGATTTGGCAAGCGCAGACGGCGCATCTTACACCTATACCATCGAAGTAAAATGATGCCGGCTCAGCCTTGACAGCGACAGTGGCGCGGAAGGTGATTGCATTGGGGCTCATTGTTTGCAGTTGGCATTCTGTGGTACCGTTTCAGTAGGAGGCAGTATATGGACAGACGAATATTCTTGGGTGCGCTTGCGGCCAGTCCCTTAGCCGGGTCAGCCATTGCCGAAATGATTGTCGGAGACGACGGGCTGCACAAACAGGACTGGTTTCTGGACAGCTTTTTGGAGATGTCCGATGACTTACAAGAAGCGGCAAGCAAGGGCAAACACCTCCTAGTTCTTGTAGAACAAAAGGGGTGTCCCTATTGCCGAGAACTGCACAATGTCAATTTTGCTCGGGAGGAAATCACAGGCTACATCAAGGATCACTTCCTTGTTGTTCAACTGAACATGTGGGGATCGCGTGCAACCGTAGACTTCGATGGCGAAGAGTTGGAAGAACGCGATCTGGTTGCCAAATGGGAAGTGCAATTCACCCCGACAACCCTAATCTTCAGTTCTTCAGAGGTAGGGGCTGCTGATGCCCGTGCTGCTGAGGCTTTCCGGCTGCCGGGCTACCTCAAACCGTTCCACTATATTTCGTCACTGGAGTACGTCGTTGACGGGGCCTATAAAACGCAGGGCTTTCAGCGCTACATTCAGGAGAAGTTCAAAGCCTTGGAGGCACAAGGCATCCATCCGGATATCTGGTAGTGTGAAGAAACAGAGACAAGCCGTTTGACTTGTCTCTGATCACAATTTCTGGACTGTCCGTTTGATTGGCCAGGGGAGATCAGCTTTCCTCGGCACCTGTCCAGTGGGAAGAAACATCGTCAAAAAGGGACCCGTAGGCGGTCATATCAACCAGCTTGGCATAATGATCGACATTCAAGACATGCATATAGGCACCAGGCTGCGCCCAATAAGCGTAGGTTTGCGGATCGATAAGGACGCTGAAAGTCTGGGGATCCATCCACTTCATCGCGACCTCGGTACTCACCATGCCGGTATAGGTCTCGGGCTTGAAAAACTGCCCCCAGGTTGTGGGGTTGGTAAACGCAGCGTGAAGCGTTGAATGGGTTTCCGGATCCGGAAATTTCATCAAGAACTCCGGATCGAATGGATTGATCTTGATTGGCTCATAGGTTTCATGTGTGGCATGATCGCTGCCGTCCCACCAGGTAGAAGAATCAAGTGGATTGGCGAACTTGACACCAGACAGCCCTGTTATGACGCAGAATGCTGATGTGCATCCTCCTTCGCCGGTTCCATTGACTTCTTCAGCAGTCGCCGCTGTCGCACCCACATGCAGAGCGACGACCAAACCAACAACAGAGATTGCATTCTTCATATCATTTACTTTCCGTTTTTTGGTGCTTCCGCACGCCTTCGAAAACAGACCAATCTGGCCCATGAGTAGTATAAATCAACTTTCACATCATAATATTTATATATGTTTATATTGCAAGTAAATTCTTTGTGCGACTTTGTTGCAGCAGGTTCCAAATGCGAATTCGAAAAAAAGGACCGTCACAAACTTCTGTGACGGTCCGCCTGCATGACAAAAGAAACCTATCCTGTTCAGAAATCTCCGGTAGCAGCGGCTTCCATGATGAGTTCGATATTCTTTCGGACGCGGATAGCTCGCTCACGCAGGTCGTCTGATATCTTGTTTGGGTTCGGGCTGGTGTCCAGCCAACGTACGTCCCAGTCCAGCGTTGTCAGCCAGATTTGCTTGTCGGCATCTTCCAACACAGCAATCCGGCACGGCAGGAACGCAGAAAACTCCAGCGAGTAATCCAGGATTTTTCGCATCGTGATCAAATCACAAAAACTCAGAAACTCAACGCGTGGGCTTTCCGGATCAAATGTTTCGCGCAGAATTTTGTAAGGTGTGTTGTGGCCGGTTGGACGCATATTCAAATCCAGCGCCTTTGACTGCAGGGATTCGATCACGTCGTCAAAACTCAACCCGGGCATCGCCTTTTTCTTTGCGACCATCATATTCATCATGTCACGCAGGCTGAAAGGGTTGGTCGCCATTACTGTCTGCATCATCCGCATCTTGGCCTGTGCCGATAATGGCTGAAGCATCGTATTCTTTTGGTAGTTTTCTTTCGGTCGAGTGGGAATCCCACTCTCACCAGCTTCGACACGGCTTTTTACCGGGGCTTCGTCCATATAGGACATCTCGTTGAAACGTTGGATGTCCTCCTCAATGTCCTGCGCAAAAGTTGAAACGCCCGACACGACGGCTACAATAGCCGCTCCAATTGGTAGAAATAACTTCATTTGCTTCCTCCGAGCTACGCCCCGCCAGCACCATTACGCTCAACCGGTTTACCCCCTCTGAAATCGAGGAATTTATCCGCCGTCTGAGGCTGAACCACCGTCTGTTCCACCCGCGCTGTTTGACATCCCTTCCATCATCTTTGGCATCATGGCCATCATCGACATCATCATGGTCATCATGACTTGCGGGTCCATTGCCTTCATCATGGCGTCCATCATTTTGGGGTCAGTCATGATGCCGACCCATTGGTTCATCATGTCAGGATCCATCATCTTGAACATGGATTCCATCAAATCCGGATTGGTCATCATCTGCATCCACGACATCATCATTTCCGGTGACATCATTTTCATCATGGAATTCATCATTTCCGGGTTGGTCATCATGCCCATGAACGAGTTCATCATTTCGGGCGACGCCATTTTCACCATTGCGTCCATCATTTCCGGGCTGCTCATCATACCCATGTATGAGTTCATCATTTCCGGTGACATCATGCCCATCATGGCGTTCATCATTGCCGGATCCGTCATAATCTTCATGAAGGGTTCCATCATCGCGGGATCAGCAAACTTCATCATGGCTTCCATCATTTTGGGATCGGTCATCATCCCCATCCAACCCTCGATCATTTCTGGGTTGCCGAAGTTCATCATGGTTTTCATGAAGTCCGGGTTCGTCATGATAGACATGAATGAAGTGAACAACTCTGGGTTAGCAAAGTTCATCATGGCTTCCATCATCGCTGGGTTTGCCATCACTTGCATCCAGTTGGCCATCATTTCCGGGTTCATCATACTGGCAAAACCTTTGGTGAACTCAGGATTAGTAAAGGCGCTCATGTCGCCAAATCCCTCGGCACTCGCCTGAGTGACGTACCCAGTTGCGGGTAGAGCCAGCACCAAAGCTGTACTTGCTGTCAGTGCCAGTCTTCTCAACTTGGAATTGCGCATGTCGCGTCCTTTCAAAACTTACCCCATGGCCCGGTCTTGAGCTGTGCTCCCTTTCGGCAACATAAGCAGTCAGTACCATGGGAGCTGTTATATTCAATTTTTGTTATATGTAAATGTTAAATTTCTTCTTTTCCGAGTGAATGTCATATTTGGCGGCTGGAATCCTGTCGCTATTCTACTAATATTCAGAAGCCACTCAGCAGGTCCTGGTGGAACTCCGCCAGCGCCAATTTGAGGTATTCACCCGTCGCTTCTGTTTCGCGGTTGGTGATTGCACGACACAAGGATTTGTTGTGCAGGCGGTATTCTCTGATCCGGCCTGGCGTAAAAGATTTGCGGCGCTGGATAGCCCAATCCGCAGTTCGATTGACATGGTTTATCATGGAGTAAATTGCAATAATGAGGGGGTTACGCGTGCCCACTGCGATCTGCATGCGCAGCGCGTCATCCAATTCCAGGAACCGCTCTCCGTCCACGGTTATTTGCTCTGTATCATATTGAATTTCGTTCAGGCGCTGGATATCGCGTGACGTCATCGACAAGACGGCAAGGCGGGCCATTTCAGGCTCAATTATCGAACGGACCACACCCAATTCAAGCGGGCTGGTTGTTTCGCCTATTTCTGTTAGGTCGAGAATGCTCTGCTTGATCGGTGGTTCTGGAGTCGTATCTTTACTATTGTCTGGCGGACGGTAACACACCACGGTTCCGCTACCCGCCTGACGTTCAAGAACGTTGTAGTGGCAAAGAAGATCAAGAGCCTGCCGGACAGTATTACGCGACAGCCTGTAGTCTTCGCACAGAATACGTTCTGCCGGCAGTCGGGTGCCGTAGCTGTGCACACCTTCGAGGATGCCAGCAAACAAGGCATCTGCCAACTTTCGTGTTTTGGGGGTCACGGGCCGGCTGACTTTTTCGTCCAAATCCCAAGGTGGTCTGATCTCTGAATTCATGCCACTCACAAAGTTTCGATCGCCTGGCTCGCTCTTGTGCACACGGCAAATGCGATTCGCCGTATTACCGATCCCGACTGAGTTTGACCCATTCAAGGTTCCAAAGCCCGGCAATATTCAGACCAAAACCGATCCAAATGTCTTTTTGCCTGCTCTATTGAAGGCAATTCATATACAATTTTTAACCATTAACAACCAAAAAGGACAATTTTGGAACTTTTTTCCCACTTTTGTCTGGTTTGCTTGTGTTTGGTACTTTTTTACCTAACATCGAGTCACTGATGTCTGGGAGGAACATCTATCGGCTCATGAGCTTCCAACAGCCTTCGGGTGGGTGAAAGCGACGAACGCCAAGGCCGCTCACGCCGGAGCCCGGACCCCTCCAAGACACATACATAGGAAATCTGCAGCCGACACTTCCTGTCGGAGCCGTCTAACGTAGGAGGGATTAATGCCACGCAACCCAAAACATGACTGTTTGTTCGAGCCAATAAAGATCGGCCCGAAAACCATGAAAAACCGTTTCTATCAGGTGCCACATTGCATCGGGGCCGGAAGCGAAAAACCTGGTACTCAGGCCGCGAACCGCGGCATGAAGGCCGAAGGCGGCTGGGGTGCGTGTTGTACGGAATATTGCTCGATCGCGCCTGAATCGGATGACACCCACCGCGTTTCGGCCCGTATCTGGGACGAAGGCGACGTCATCAACCTGCGCCACATGAATGACGAGCTGCACAAGCACGGCACGCTGGGTGGTATCGAGATGTGGCTGGGCGGCCAGCACGCGCCGAACCTGGAAAGCCGCGCCATTCCGCGCGGGCCAACCAGCGGCGCTTCGGAGTTCGAGTATCTGACATACGCCCATGAATGCGACGAGGATGACCTGAAAGATTTGATCAACCTTTATGCCGAAGCCGCACGCCGCGCCGAACAGGCCGGGTTCGACATCGTTTATGTCTATGGCGGCCACTCCTATCTGCCGCTGCAATTCCTGTCGCCGTTCCACAACAAACGAACCGACGGCTGGGGTGGATCGCTGGAAAACCGCGCCCGGTTCTGGATCGAGGCGCTGACCGCAGTGAAAGAGGCTGTCGGCGCGAACTGCGCAGTTGCCACACGTTTTGCCATCGACACGCTTTATGGCCCCGGTGGAGTGGAAACCGGTGAAGACGGACTGAAATTCGTCGAATTGGTTGCCAAGGAGGGCGTGCTGGACCTTTGGGACGTCAATATCGGTGACATCGCCGAATGGGGCGAGGATGCGGGCCCGTCGCGGTTCTACAAAGCGGGACATCAACGGCCATGGACCGACGAGGTCAAAAAGATCTGCGACATCCCGGTGCTCGGCGTCAGCCGCGAAACCAGTGCGGACGACATGGCAGCACACATTCAATCTGGGCGGCTTGACATCATCGGTGCAGCGCGCCCCTCTATTGCCGACCCGTTCCTGCCAACGAAAATCGTTGAGGGCCGGATCGAAGACGTGCGCGAATGCATCGGCTGCAACGTCTGTATTTCCCGCTGGGAAATCGGCGGCCCGCCGATGGTCTGCACCCAGAACGCCACAGCCAACGAGGAATACCGCCGAGGCTGGCATCCCGAGAAGTTCAACAAGGTCGAAAGCGAGGATTCGGTTCTGGTTGTCGGTGCTGGCCCTGCCGGTATGGAAACTGCGCGCGTACTGGGCGAACGCGGATATGACGTTCACCTGCGCGAAGCCGGTTCTGAAATCGGTGGCTGCGTCAACGACATCATGAAGTATCCCGGCCTATCCGAATGGGCGCGTCTGACCACTTATCGCCAGATCCAACTCGACAAGCTAAAAAACGTCGAGGTGCACACCGGTGTGGGCAAGATGACCGCCGACGATGTGATGGAGTACGGTGCCGACAAAGTGGTGATCGCTACGGGGTCAAAATGGTCCACCAACGGCACCAGCTCTGTCACCCATGACCCGATTGATGGTTTAGATGCATCGCTACCCTACATCTGCACACCCGACCAGATCTATGAGGGCAAGGAAGTCGGCCAGCGTGTACTGATCCTGGATGCAGACGGCTATTATACCGGCGTTTCGATGGCCGAGATGATGGCTGATGCGGGCAAGGACGTGCAGCTGATCACTTCGCTGGGCTCGGTCGCACCTTACAGTCACTTCACGCTGGAGGCGCCTAACTTGCACCGGATGATGTACGAAAAGGGCATCCACGAGAAAACCCTGCACTGGTGTGAAAAAGTCGAAGAAGGGGTGGCGACGATCTACTATCTCTACCGAGACGGCTATAAGCGCGACAGCGGCCCGACGTTGGGCAAGATGCCGCGCCGGGTTGGTACTGACGTGATCAAGATGGAGTTCGACACGCTTATCGCGATCACCGAGCGCGTGCCACAAGACGGGCTGTTCCGTGAACTGAAGGCCCGCAAATCCGAGTGGGAAGAAAACGAGATCCAGGGCATTTATGCCGCAGGCGATTGCTATGCGCCGGGGCTTCTGGCCGATGCGATCTTCTCGGGTCACAGGATCGCACGCGAGTTTGAAAGTGCGAACCCGCAGATCGCACAGCCATGGATTCGCGAACGGCAAGTCTGGGGACACGAGACCTTCCCCAAAATCGCCGACCGAGATTCACAGGGATAATCTGAGCAATCTCTGAATCGGCAGCGCCCCCGCTTCCCTGGGGGCGCTGCCCGCTACCCACAAGAGCAGTGCAGGCTGCTCCTATTTTTTGGCGAGTGGAGACGTTTCGGTGGAAACACGCGAATTATTCTGGTCCCTGAGCCATTCGGCGGTGCTGGCTTTTTATGCTGTCGGCGTCGCGGCAATGGCGGCGTTTGCCTGGGGCGTATGGCAGCACTACGCTAAATACCGGCGTGGAACAGCGCATATTGGCCGGGGTGAACTGGCCGCCGGTGTCAAGCGTATGATTGCCGATCTGCTGACCCACCGGACCCTGAAACGCCGAGACAAGTTTGCGGGATACGCCCACGCCGGAATTTTCTTTGGCTTCGTCATTGCCGCTGCGGGTACGGCGATCATCACACTAGAATACGATATTCTCTATCCGCTGTTTGGTATCCGTTTCTGGAACGGCGATTTTTACCTGATCTTTTCGTTGGCTCTGGATATTGGTCATCTGGCACTGACCGCCGGCATCCTGATGATGATGTGGCGCAGGGCGGTGTTCAATTTACCTAAACTCAACTACTTGCGTGCCTATCGCGGAGAAACGGAACTGCGTGCGCCAGCCAGGGCGTGGCGTGTAGAAGACTGGATTTTCCTCACTGTCCTTCTCGTCATTGAGCTTTCCGGTTTTACACAAGAAGGCGTGCGCCTGTTGATGGATCAGCCAGAATGGGGGGCGTGGTCACCGGTAGGGCTGCTGGTGGCCAAGATGTTTGGTGCTTTTGGCATGAGCGAGACCACGGCCGCCGCCATTCGCGGCACCAACTGGTGGATGCACGGGGCGCTGGCGTTAGCCTTTACCGCCGCCATCCCCTGGTACAAGGCCAAACACATCATCGCCGTGCTCGGATCGCTTGCAACTCGCGCCGAACTGCCGCTGGCCCGATTGCCACGCGAAGACGAGGGATCAGATTCCGCCGGCATCGCCTGTGTTTCCGACTTTTCGTGGAAAGACATGCTGAATTTCGACGCTTGCACCAAATGCGGGCGCTGTCACGAGGCTTGCCCGGCGCGCAATTCTGGCTTTCCTTTAAGCCCGCGCGATCTGATCCTTGATCTGAGGAGTTACAACGACAAAGCGCAGGGCCGGGCGGAAGAGGGCGTCGACCTTATTGGCGACGTGATCGACCCCGAAACTCTGTGGTCCTGCCGCTCGTGCGGGGCCTGTCAGGAAATCTGCCCGGTCGGCATCGAACACCCGGCAATGATCGTGCAGATGCGGCGCCAGCTGGTGGATCGCGGCGACATGGATCCGCTGTTGCAGGGCACACTTGATACCATCGCTTCGACTGGGAATAGTTTTGGCGAGAGCAGCCGCAAACGCTCAGCCTGGACACGCGAGCTCAAGTTTGCCGTAAAGGACATTCGCGAGGAAGCTGCAGAGTCGCTGTGGTTTGTCGGTGATTATGCCTCATTCGATCCGCGCAACCAAATTGTCAGCCGCGCCTTTGCTTCGCTGATGAAGGCCAGCGGTGTCGATTTTGGGTTGCTGCATGAAGGTGAGCGCAATTCAGGTAATGATGTCCGTCGCGTGGGCGAAGAAGGTCTTTATGAAACCCTTGTCGAAGAGAACCTCGAAACCCTGACCGGTGTTAAGGACTTTGACCGGATCATCACCACCGACCCACATTCCTATAACACCATTAAAAACGAGTATCCCGAATTTGGAGCGACGCCGCCGATTGAGCACTACTCTTCGGTGCTGGCGGAGATGCTGAAATCCGGCAGGCTGAAGGTGACCAAACCACTGAACAAGAAAGTGACCTTCCACGATCCCTGCCATCTGGGCCGACTGAACGGCGGTTACGACGCGCCCCGCCAAGTGCTGGAGGCCATTGGCTGCGAAATCATCGAGATGCCCCGCAACCGCGATAACTCCTTCTGCTGTGGTGCCGGGGGCGGACGCATCTGGATCCCGGATCCGCCGGGGATCGAAAAGCCGTCGGAGAACCGGATGCATGAAGCGTCCGCGCTTGGCGGTATCGAAGTATTTGTGACCTGTTGTCCAAAGGATTTGACCATGTTTGAAGATGCAAGAAAGACCAGCGGCCACGAAAGCGAATTTGCGGTGCAGGACATTGCCGAACTGGTGGCCGAGGCGGTTGAGCTGGAGAGCCTGACACTGAAGGACCTGCCTTCTATCGCCGACCGGCTGACGGATGCAATTGCCACCCGGATTGCCGAAGTGGTGGCGACGCGGCTGGACGAGGTGCTGGCAACAAAGATGGCGGCACTGGCGGCGGTTCCTGTCTCAGCAGCGCTGGAGGCTCCTCAGGCAACTCCGGAAGCACCGGCAACCGAAGCCTCAGCGGTTGAGGCTCCTTCACCAGATCCGATCTCGCCTGAACCAGTGGGCACCCCAGCCGTTGAGGAGGCCCCTCAAGCCGCACCTGCGGCTGCGTCTCTGCCTGAACTGAACGTGATGGACTGGGACAATCTGGCTCCGGTACAGCCCGGCGACATGGGCAGCTATACAGCGCCAGAAAAAATTGGCTTGCGGATTCTGGTAACTGTGAAACATGCTGCCAAGCTCGGGGATGAGTATGAATTCACCGCCGACGGGCTGGATATCGCCGGTGAATATCTGGAGCACGATCTGAATGAATGGGACGACGCCGCGCTTGAACAGGCTCTTCTGTTGATTGAATCCATCGGCGGAGGCGAGGTTGTGGCAGTGGCCGTTGGCCCGGAAGAGGCAGAGAAATCCCTGCGCAAAGTGCTGGCCAAAGGCGCAGACCGCGCGGTTCGCATCTGGGATGAGCGCTTGCAAAACGCCGATCCTGTTACCATAGCCCGCGCGATTGCCGGGGTTGCAGAGGCGGAACAGGCTGATCTGGTTCTGTCCGGCACCCAATCCTCGGATCAGGCCCATGGTTCGACCGGAACTGCACTGGCCCGCATTCTGGGCCTGCCGCATGGTTCGGTCATTGCTTCAGTTGAATGGGACGGGCAGGGCGACATGACAGTGATCCGTGAACTCGAAGGTGGCACCCGCCATGTTCTGACGATGCCGGCCCCTGCGGTTCTGGCTATTCAAACCGGCACCAACACCCCGCGATATGCGACCATGCGGATGATCAAACAGGCCAAGAAGAAACCGCTCGAAGTGCTCGATGGAGCCGCACTGATAGACGGCGGCGGCGGCTACAGGGTGCGGAGAATGTATACGCCGGAGCAGGAAAAAGCGCAGATGCTGGAAGGCACCGCCGAGGAAGTAGCAGAGCAAATTGCCGCGCTTATCCGCGACAAGAAAGGAGAATAGGCCATGGCTGGTATTCTGATAGTTGCCGAGCAGCTTGATGGCGCGCTGCGTGAAGTATCTCAGGAACTGGTCGGAGCTGCGGTTTCGATCAAGGATCAGGTCGGTGGGCCGGTACAGGTGCTGGTGATCGGCGCCGACCCCGATGCATTGGCCAGTGGGGTCAATCTTGAAGGGGTTGACGAAATCCTGACCATTCAGACGCCAAGCGACCATTTCGATCCGCTAATCTACGAAGAGGCAATCGTGACCGCAGGAGTCCAAAGCAAACCCTCGGTCGTGCTGATCGGCCACACCTCCAGCGGCATGGCCTACGGCGCAGCCGTTGGTGCACGGCTCGGCTCGGGCTTTGCCAGCGATGTGTTCATTCTGGGCCATGACGGGGATGAGTTGATTGCCACCCGCTCCGCCTATGGCAACAAGGTCGAGATGGAAATGGGCTTTTCTGGCAAAGGCGTTGTTGTTTTGACCTTGCGCGGCGCCACCTTCGAGCCTCCCGAGGGGGCTGGTTCGGCAGGCACCATGGCAGTTGATCTGGATGTGACGAGCATCGTTGGGGCCTCTACCCATGTGGAGTATCAGGAAGCGCCGCCTTCGGACATCGACATCACCAAGGCTGATTTCATCCTTTCGGTGGGACGCGGCATCCAGGACAAGGACAACCTGCCAAGGTTCGAGGCGCTGGCAGACAAGGTCGGCGCCACTTTTGGCTGCTCCCGTCCGATTGTGGACAGCGGCTGGTTGCCCAAGCCGCATCAGGTTGGGCAATCGGGCAAGGTCGCCTCGAATTGTCAGCTCTATTTTGCGCTTGGGATTTCCGGCGCGGTGCAGCACCTTTTCGGAATGAAGCATGTGGATACGATCATTGCGGTAAACACTGACCCCGAAGCGCCTATCTTCAACGTTGCTACCTATGGCACCACAGTCGATCTGTTCGAGTTGACAGACGCACTGGAACGGCACTTCAACTAACTATGGATACGATGGAACAGGCCCGGGCCCTGCATCGGACGCGCAGCGTCCGATGGGGGTATATCTGGGCCTTGTGGTGCGCGGTGTTCTGGGGTGCTTGGTATCTGCCCGGCACTGCGGTCTGGAGCACCCCCCCCTTTGTGGCCATGAGTTTTGAAACGACAGACGAATTTCTGCTGGCAGCAGCCGTCATTACCGCTTTTAACGCGGTTGGTGTGCTGATTTTCCTGATGTTGTGGCTCGTGCTGCTGGAAAAACTCGGGGAGTTCTGGCGTACTATTAAGCGGTTTTCGACGATTTCGAAGTGGTACTTTCTGGCGGCCATTTTCGGCGGGCCCTGTGCATTATTTGGCTCTTACCTGGCGATCGGATTTGTCGGCCCAATATTTGCCGCCGTTGCGGCTTTACTTTACCCAATCATTGGGGCCACCCTGGCGCGGCTTTGGTACAACGAAAAAATCACCCTGCGCGCCGCGATTGGCATTCTTGTGATTGTTGGTGGAGGTGTTGCGATCTTTGTCCCCGGCATTTTCGGGGAAAGCACCCGTGCGGGAGACCTGGTCTGGATCGGGTACATAGGTGGCGCCATGGCAGCCGTAGGTTGGGGAGTAGAAGGCGCCATTGCCGGGCGAGCGCTGGATATCACAGATCCCGATGTCGGCATCACAATTCGCTTTGTCGCGGAGGTGATTTACTGGGTTTTCCTGCTGCTGCCAGCCGCAGCGTTTCTGTTTGATGCGCCGGTTGTCCCGGTCGTCCTTGCCACATTCAACTACTGGGCAATTCTGTGGCTGGCATTGGCCGGTCTGACGTTCGGGTTTTGTTATGTCTCCTGGTACAAGTCATTTCCTTTGATCGGCGTTGGACGAGGTCAGGCCATCGGAGCGCTATACGGCGTTTTCGCCGTTGTCTTTCTCGCGGTTTTTGCCTTTCAGTTTCCCAACTGGAATTTCCTGTTAGGGCTGGCGTTGACCGTCAGCGGTGGCTTTCTAATGGTTACCGAACCCGCCGAAGTTGTCGAGGTTGTTCGCAGTCCGGTAAAGAAAAAGACACTGCAAGCAAGTCGGGTTAGGGTCAGGCACCACCTGCATATGAAAGGCTTCGTTTTGCGGTTGCTGGCGGATCACCGCGCGGGGCTGTGGGACTATGAAATCATGCAGGCTGTGTTTGCTGAATATGATCGCAAAGGCGCGTATTGGAAGGGCGAAATCCGAGCAACATTGACCGATCTTTATTCTGGAGCGCTGGTAGAGGAGTTGGAGGATCAACTCGATGATGGCCGTTACTTTGGCAAAGACAAAGTCTTGATAAAATTCAGGTTGAGCGCATTTGGCGAAGAACGCATGACGGAAACCGGTCTGATCTGACCAGAAAGGAAAGATATGTCGGATTTTTGGGCATTTGACGGAGCTCACCTGCTGGCAATTGGGATGATCGTGGTACTGGCCTGCATCTGCATTTTCATGGCGCGGACCTGGGGTGGCAAGCTCTGAAAAGCATTTGGTTACGGCGATTGCACGTGTAGCAATCAGTAGCCTGCGAACGAAGCGACTTTTAGACCAGCACCGAATGCTTCTGGCAACAAATCGGCCATTGAGCTAATTGATAGTAGCGAGGCTATGGCAAAACATGGGCTCTGGATTTGGGGCAGGTGGGATGTGTTTCAGGCACGGGACCACCGAATTTCGGGGCGAAATTGAGAAAGTAACTAAGGAAAGGTGCAAGAGTGAGCACATATCGATTTGGCGCGGATTTAGCTGTTAGTGCACGGCTGCCTAAACTTGGAGTTCGGGCACGCAAACCGGTTTGTGTCGGGCTCTTAACACCCCTGACGGGCGATGCTGCAGCCTGGGGGTTGCCCGGTTTGAATGGCTGCAAAATTTGGGCTGACTGGCTGAACGAGAGCGGCGGTTTGAAAATTGGAGACCAAAGGCGGCAGGTAGAAATAGTTGCTTTTGATGATCACTCTGACCCGGCCAGGGCGGTCATGGGCGTCAAACATCTGGTTTTAGAGCAGGACGTAAAATTCATTTTGATGCTCGGCGGCGATACGGTGCCGGCAGTTGCGGATTTTCTGAACCGTTACAAGATGCTAGCGAGCACAAACGTGCCCAGCGACCTTGGCCCAGACACGCCATACCTGATAGCTCCCTGCGAGTGTCATCCCATGTATGTGGCCACCGGAGTTGATTGGCTTGCAGAAAACAGGCCGCATTTAAAAACTGTGTCTATCTGTGCTCAAAAGGACCTTATCGGACTGCCCTCCATGGCAACCTATCGTGCTGCCTTTAAAGTTGCCGGAATCAATGTGGTTAAAGACATTATCTATCCTGGCAACACACATGACATGGACGGTGTCGTTGATGCCATGCTGGAACCAAATCCGGACATCTTGTGCTGGGGAACGTCATATGAACCCTTCGTTCATGCGCTGACCCAAGCTGCATATCACAAGGGATTCACGGGGCAGATCCTGTCGTGCACAGTCGACAACTACCATTCACTCATCGGCAAAACCGACAAGGAGTTTATGGAGGGGACGATTTTTCATTTCCCGGATTTTGACGATCCGGCACTTGATGAACCCGGTATTAATTTTCCCAGACCGGCCGAATTTTTTGCCGAGTATAACCGGCGCTATCCGGGTGAGTGGAGTACGGTATCCTGGGTATATTGTTCGGTTCTGGAAATGTGGCGAAACGCAGTAGAACGGATTCAGACAGTTGACCCGGTTGCCGTGCTTTGGGCGATGAAGCTCGGCGGCTTCACCTCGAATATTTTCGGCGAGGCCCAGTGGTGGGGGGAGGATTTTTTTGGCATCAACCACTCCCTGATCAGTCGCTGGCCCGTTGTGGAAATCCACAACGGGAAGGCAAGAATCGTAGAATTCCGCTCTGTATTGGACTGGTGCCAGGCCAATAGCGAGGTTCTGATGCAGGAAATGCGGTCTTTGGGTCAGATGTGGGACCAACGTTACGAAAACGCATAACTTCACGGTCTGAGCAGATCAAAAAAAACCCAATTACGATCCGCGCATTAAATCCTGGTTGAAGTCGGTCAGCAACAATTTGAGGTATTCAACTGCGGATTCTATGTCCCTCTGCTCAATCGCCTCACACAACGAGCGGTTCTCGAGCCTGTATTCGCGAATGCGTCCGGGGGTCAGCGATTTTCTTCTTTGGGCTGACCAGGCAGCGTCGCGGCTGACCAGGTTGATCATTTCATAAGTTGATATAAGCAACGGATTATGACTGCCGCGCGCAATCTGCATGCGCAGTTCATCATCGAGCTCGGCGAAGCGTTCACCATCAACCGTGACATTGTCCATTTCGGTTAGAATGGCAAACAGCTTGCCGATATCGCGTGGCGTCATGCTGAGAACTGCCAGCCGGGCTATCTCGGGCTCAAGAATGGACCGTGCAACACTTAGTTCCAGCGGGCTTGTGTTTGCTCCCAGTTCCGTCAGGTTGAGCATGTTGTTGGGCGGTTTGATGCTGAGTTTGTCGGAATGTTCGTTGTCATCCGGGCGGTAACACACTACCGATCCGCTGCCGACACGGCGCCGGGTCAGACCGTAGTCTTCCAGCAGCGCCAGAGCCTGGCGCACCGTATTGCGTGACAGATCATATTCCTCTGTCAACGCTCGCTCGGAGGGCAATCGGGTGCCATAACTATGCACCCCGCTGACGATCTCACTGAACAGTTTGTCCGCGATCCTGCGGGTGCTTGCGGTCACCGGCATTTTGATTTCGTCGTCGATATCCCAAGGCGGGCGTTGGTGGCTTGTCATTTTCTGTCCGTCACTTAAACCGGTAGAACCGGATTTCGCCAATTGCTCAGGGCGACTGCTAGACGCCTTCGGAGTTTACCAGCCGTGAAACCCTATCTCAGACCAATAAGCCGGTAAAACCGAAAAACTGTTTTCAGCCAATCCATTATCGGATTGAGTCCGGTTCATTTCGTCAGAATCGTCATTTTTGACAATTTTACATTTCACTCCAATTAATGTCAATTAATACCAAATTCTTCCAATTATTACGAAAATTTATCAAAATTGAACAACTTTGCTTGAAATTGGGTCAATTCATTGTACAATTTGCATCAGGTGGAGATGGAATCGGTTCCGGTTCAGTCAATGCCGGGCGCTGGCGCGACACTTCGCTGCCTGGAAAGTTCAAACGTGAACAGCAGCAAAAAAATGGGAGGAAAAAAAATGAAATTCAACAAATTTGGAATGGGACTCAGCCGACGGGGCTTCCTGCGCAGTTCTGCCACGATGGCTGGGGCTACGGCGGTGGCCAGCACTTTTGGTGTTCAGGCCAATGCTGCGGACAAAACCATCAAAATCGGCTTTCTGGCGCCATTGACCGGCCCAGTCAGCGCCTGGGGCAAACCCGGGCTATCGGGTTGCGAAATCTGGGCCGAACAGGTGAATGCGGCGGGCGGTATCAAATTGTCTGATGGCGATTACCAAGTCGAGTTTGTCGGCTATGACAACGAATACGACCCAGCCAAGGCCCGCACCGGCGCAACCAAGCTGATCCGCGAAGACGGCGTCAGCTTCATCATGATGCTGGGTGGCGACACTTGGCCCGGTGCACAGCCGGTAGCGGATAAAACCGGCATGCTGTTTTCAACATTGCTGCCGTCTGACCTGGCGCCTGACACGCAAACACTGCTGGCTCCGGTTGAAGTGCATCCAATCTACAATGTCACCGGTGTTCAGTGGATGGCTGAAACCTATCCAAACCTGAAAACTGCGGTGATGTGTGCCCAGGATGACGCGCTTGGTCTGCCGTCAGTCGCGACATATCTGGCGGCATTTGAGGCTGCCGGCATCGAAATGCTCGATGATCCACTTCTGTTTGACCCGGCAACAACCGATTTTGCGCCGGTCGTAACCAAATTGATCTCAAACAATCCTGACGTGGTTTGCCTGGACACTTGCTATTCTGATTATGTGCACCCGATTGCCGAGCAATTGTTCCAGCAAGGATACAAAGGTCAGATCATTTCCTGCACGGCGGACTTCTATGACCAGATGATCGCCAAAACCAGCAAGGAATTCATGGAAGGTTTCATCTTCCAGTTCCCGGATTTCGACGATCCTGCGCTGAACTCTGACCAGATCAACTTCAAAGACCCAAACGGGTTCTTTGCAGAGTACAACAAACGCTTCCCTGGTGAATGGGGTGCTGTCAGTTGGGAATACGCCGCTGTAATGGACCTTTGGAAGGCTGCGGCTGAAAAGGCCGGTACCGCCGATCCTGAAGCTGTGCTCGCCGCCATGAAGGAAGGTGGCAAGGGTAAGCACGCCTTTGGCGAAGCCGATTGGTGGGGCAAAGACCTGTTTGGCATCGACAACGCACTTGTTGGCGACTGGCCCGTCGTTGTTATCGAAGACGGCAAAGCCACCATCAAAGGATTTGGCAACATACCTGAATGGTATGACAAGCATGGTGATCTGCTGAAAAAGCACATGGCCGCTTATGACCAAATGTGGGATCAACGCGGGTAATTCCTTTTGCGTTGATCAGAGGCGGTGCCGGGAGTCGTTCCTCGGCACTGCCGACTTCTTTCAGAGTAGTTAGGCAGGTTGATGGTTGAGCTGTTGTTGCAAACCGGGCTGAACGCGATTTATGCAGCATCATATCTTTCGCTGATTGCGGTGGGTCTGGTTTTGATCTTCGGTGTGATGGGCGTGATCAATTTTGCCCATGGCGAGTTATATATGGCAGGTGCCTATTCGGTCGTCGCTCTGTATGCAAACCTGCACTTTCCTTTCCTGATCGCGGTCGCGGCGGGATTGCTGTTTGTCGGACTCTTGGGCCTGTTGATGGAGCGCACGATGTTTCGACCGCTGCGGGAAAACCCGCTCGGCGGGCTGGTTGCGTCGATTGGCTTTCTGATGGTGCTACAGGCCGCCGCCACAATAGGATTTGGTGTGCGCATGGAACATGTGCCGCCAGTGACCCAGGACGTCATCATTTTCTCAGAAAAGGTCCGGCTGGCAGTTCCCCGGCTTTACGTCATCATTGCAGCCGTGGTTCTGCTGACAATGCTCTGGGCGTTCCTGACCAAAACCCGGTTCGGCTGGGCGCTGCGGGCCAGCGCACAAGACCCCGAAGCCGCCGCTCTGCAAGGCATTTCGATAAACCAGACTTCGCGCATTGCGATGTTTATCGGTGCCGGTCTGGCCGGGATTGCCGGAGCGCTGACAGCCCCGCTGGTTTCGGTGAACCCGTTTATGGGGCATTCGGTCATTGTGGCTGCCTTCATCGTTATTATCGTTGGCGGCGTAGGTTCGCTGGAGGGTGCCGTGATCGCCGCCGTGGCCTATTCGGTGGTGCATACGTTCGTAACGACGTTCTTTGACGGAGTTATCGCCGATATCACCGGTCTGATGCTTATGCTGGTAGTGTTGATCGTGCGTCCAAACGGGCTGTTTGGCACGGCGGACAGGGCCTAGATCATGCAGAAACTTTTAATCCTTGTTGTTGTTGCGGTTCTCCTGATTGCCCTTCCGCATGGCCTGAGCTTTTCACAGCAGGAAATCCTGGTATTCCTGACCATCAACGTGCTGCTGGTCGCCTCCTACCGGTTGTTGACCCTCACCGGCGAATGGTCGCTCGGGCATGTGGTGATTATGGGCGTCGGGGCCTATGCCTCGGCCCTTTTGACCAAACGTATCGGTGTTCCGGTGCCAATATCCATGCTGCTAGGGGGGCTGACC
>JAAEUI010000397.1 GCA_024227475.1 Paracoccaceae bacterium
ATGGCTCGACCAGATTCACACAGACAAGGTCACGGTGATTCTGGACGCCTGTTTTTCAGGAACGGCCACCCGCATGGGCGAGAGCGTACGCCTCAAAACAATGGATTTCGGATATTATCCTCCTCAGCGCAAAACAAAGGTGACGCTGGGCCGTAAGCAGATCAAGCATGTCCTGTTAGCGGCCAGTTCGCCGGAACAAATCTCCTGGATGCTGGCGGATCAAAAAGGCTCGGTGTTTACGACGATTTTAGCTGACGTCTTGGTCAATCTAACGGCGACCGCCACCTACGATGCGCTGATGAATGCGGTCATTCCCCAGGTACAACAGTATGTCGCCCACTATTATGCCGATCAAGAGCAGACGCCGCAATTGGAAGGCAACGGACAGACCCCGCTCTTTTTCGGCGCAGATTCAAGCGCACAACCCGTTACTCCGCCGCCAACGCCGGTTCCAACGCCGGAAACTCCTTCAGAAGACGTGCAATATGATGATTTCCCACTCAGCATCAGCACCAATCAGCCTGAATACCGCGAAAAGGATCTGATGACCGTGACTGTGGAAGCGGCGCGCAATTGCTATGTGCGGCTCTATCTGATTAACGCCAGACAGGCGATTACCCAACTCTTCCCCAACGCCTATCAGCAGGACAATTTTATCCGCGCCGGTCAACCAGTGCAGATTCCCGGCACGGGCGCGCGGTTCTACCTGGAAATGACGCCGCCCTTTGGCACGGAGACGCTGAAAGCGGTCGCCAGCACCGTGCAATTCGAAGACTTGCTGGATGTGGACTGGCAGGGCAAGACCTTTCTGGATTTCAGGAAAATGCTGCTGTCAGATATGAACACCCGCGGCGTGGCGGTCAGAAAAATTTCTGATGTCGAAATCAGTCAGGCGGTGGAGCGGTATCGGGTCAGATCACGCTAAAGCGAGCTAAAGTGACTAAGGAATGGGCACTAAATAACGTGTGCATGTCAGGAGTGCTAAAGCGCAGCTTTAGCGCGTGTCAATGACAGCTAAAGCTGCGCTTTAGTACTC
>JAAEUI010000398.1 GCA_024227475.1 Paracoccaceae bacterium
CGCAAGGAGGCTTCGGCGACAGCCCATGACTAGGCTGTCGAAATCGCGGGTTTATAGGCATTCTAATTTCCCCGGTTTTTGGTCCCCTTTTCCCGTAAAGAAAGCGTGCCGCCGCTTGCGCAGAGTATAGGGGATATTTTCTTGCTCCCAGCGCTGAATGTCGCTGTGAGCTGTATGCGCTAACGCTTGAGCGATGGCCTGCCCATCGATCTTTCCACACAGTGCGGGAATCACCAGGGTGGTACGATTCATGTCCGCTTTTGGGCTGCGCTCGATGATATGTTTGAACTTCCCGAACAAAGATTCGATGATGTCACTGCTGACCAGCAACGGCATCTGGCTAACCCCTAAACGACATTGGATGTGAAGATGGCGTTGCAGCCAGGCCAGCAGTCGCTTCTTCACCTTGGAACGCGGGGGCAGTTGCTCGGCTAATTGACTGCACTGTCGGTAGGTGTCTTGATTGAGGCCTTTGTTCTTGAGAATCCCCATCACCTGGGCAACCCCTTGCACGGTTAAGGCGAATCGCTTGATGAAAGCTCGCAAGGCAGAAAATCCGGCCATCGCGGTGCGCAGTTTGGCCAAGGCGCTGTGTTGTTCAGCCCGTCCTCTGCCGGCCAGCGCATCGAGCATTTTCTCAGCCCACTCGCCTAATTTGCTGATGCCCTGAAAGCGGCCCTTGGTGCGCAACTTCGGGGGAATGAGAAAGGCGAGTTTGGTCTGTCGTAGACGTGCACCTGCCTTATGAACGATGTCCACGAAACGCTCAAAGGCCTGGGTCTTCTTAAACTGGGCCTTCAGCGCATTGGCCATGACATGACCGATGTCTTCGATGTTCCAGACCGCTTTTTTGCCTTCACGTTCCTTCCATAGCGCCACACCCTTGCCCAGATCCGCGCCGCCGTCCTTGATTACGGCCACCGGGTC
>JAAEUI010000399.1 GCA_024227475.1 Paracoccaceae bacterium
AAGTACGTAGCCCGCAAAGGAAACTCATGCCGGACACAGATGGGCTGGGGCAACATGAGTCAACCTCCCTGCGGGGAATAGCCAAGCGGGCGTCAGCCTGCAAAGACCATCGTTTTCAGAACCTTTACCGGGAACTGGACGCCGACCTGTTGCTGGCCTGCTGGAGCGATCTGAACAAGAAAGCCGCCAGTGGAGTAGACGAGGTGACGGCGCAGGATTATGAGCAGGATCTCATAGCCAACATCCAGGACCTGGTGGAACGACTGAAGACGAAACGCTACCGAGCCAAGCTGGTTCGGCGCTGTTACATCCCCAAGGACAACGGCGGAGAACGCCCATTGGGGATACCCGCCCTGGAAGATAAACTGGTACAGCTCGCCTGCGCCAGAATCCTGAACGCCATCTACGAGCAGGACTTTCTGCCCGTCAACTATGGCTACAGACCGGGGCGTAGTGCCAAGGACGCAGTCAAAGACCTGGGGTTCAACCTCCAATACGGCAAGTTTGGTTATGTAGTCGAAGCCGACATTAAAGGCTTCTTTGACAACATCGACCACGATTGGCTGTTGGAGATGCTGAGTCTAAGAATCGATGACAAAGCCTTTCTCAACCTCATCCGCAAATGGCTGAAGGCGGGTATACTGGATATCGACGGGCAGATTCTGCACCCGGTAACCGGTAGCCCGCAAGGTGGGGTCGTATCCCCGATACTGGTCAACGTCTACCTGCACTATGCGCTTGACCTCTGGTTTGAGCGTATAGTCAAACCGCGTTGCAGTGGCCAAGCCATACTGATTCGGTACGCTGATGATTATGTTTGCGCCTTCCAGTACCGGAACGATGCCCATCGGTTCTATCGGGTCATGCCCCAACGACTGGAGAAATTCGGTCTTCAGGTTGCGCCCGAGAAGACCCGCATCTTGCGTTTCAGCCGCTTTCATCCCGGCCTGCGCCGGCGTTTCGCCTTCCTGGGGTTCGAGCTATACTGGAACCGGGATCGGCGGGGAGACCTTCGGGTGATGAAGCGAACCGCGCGCAAGAAAATGCAACAGGCAAAACAGCGGATGAAGCGCTGGATTAGAGCCAATCGCCACTTGCCGGGACGCCAGTTCATCAAGGAACTGAACCGCAAACTGGTGGGGCACTACAACTACTTCGGGTTGCGCAGCAACGAAAAGGCGCTGGGCAGCTACTTTACCTTCACGATTCGTTGCGCCTTCAAATGGCTCAATCGTAGAGGTGGTAAGCGGCGCAGTTTTAACTGGGCCGAGTTCAAAATAGCACTGAAGAAGTTGGGTGTGGCTCTACCCAGGATTGTTGAGAAACAACGACAGCATGTGGTATTTGCATAAAGGCACGCCCGTCGCGAAAGCGAGTACGACCGAGGAACCCGGTGCGGGAAAACTGCACGCCGGGGTCTGTGCGGGGGGCGCCCGGTAACGGGCGTTCCTACCGCGAGACGCTAATAATTGGTTGGTAAATTTACTGGTCTGCGCATCTATGAACGGTACGCCGGGGTATCAACAGAATCCGTTATGAACAGAAAGTTTTCATTGTGTCGGATTGCTGTTAAACCAACAACTTGATCATGAACACAAATTCGCATCACACGCCAATAACGAGGCTTACTCCCAGGCATA
>JAAEUI010000400.1 GCA_024227475.1 Paracoccaceae bacterium
AGCCCGCCACCAATTGCTGATCGACGAATTGGAAAGCGTTGCCGGACATAAACTGACGGACGGGTTCAAAGAGAAATACCTGCACGGAGCCGGCGAGTTGGAACTTGTGCGCTCCGGGCTCGACGACACCATGCGCGCCGCATACCAGTCTATCAGCGAGGTCTGGCACTCCCGCGACGATGTTACCGACATGCGCACGGCGGCGTTCCTGGTGGCCATTGAACGGGTAGCGGCGAGTTACCGGGCCAAGGGGTTGTGAAGCGCAAAATGGACTAAAGCATCTCGCCAAAAGCTGGCCAGCCACAACTTGGCTGGTCTGCTATGCGGACGGAGCACCAATTCGCTGCAACTGAACCAACTTCCGCAATCGGAGAATGCTGCGTACTATGAAAGACGGATTGAGTTTCGCATCAGTTTGAAGGCGACATCTGGCCCAACAACATTTTTCGTTTTTGAACAGCTGTGAGCACGTTCAGACGATAGGACTTGGGTCCTGCTGCGTTGTAGATTTGACTGCTGCACGTGCTTCGTCCGGTGTTCTGCCCAGTAATCGCAAAACTGCCTCGCAGGTTTCTCCAAGTGATTCATTGGATTTGGACGCATTGTCAGATGTCCTAATGGCAAGTGCCTGTATTGCCCGAACCTGGAGAGACAGGAGCGGTGTTACCGAGACCCGAAAAACACCGTTTGAGACCCCTCGTTTTATTTGCTCTTCCAGTTTTTCGGACGATCCATCGACGTTGGAGCTAAGCATTTCGACGGTTTCAGAAAGTATTTTGCCCCAAGCAGGTACAGCGATTGCAGCGGCCATAAAGGCATAGATAGCGGCCACGACCGCTTCATCATCTTTTTCTGGGCGTTCGCTGGACAGGATCACTTTTTCGATGACCTCGCTCGCAACCCAAGAAGCTGCACAACGAATTGCCTCGTCCCTGCTTTCAAAATGATTGTAGAATGTGCCGTGGGACACGCCGGCAACCTCTATTATCTCTTTGATTGTCGTTCCGCCCAGACCGTATTGCGCGATTGTTTCGACAATTCCGTCGAGCAAGATCGCCTTGGTCCGCTCCTTTTTTGGGCGCTGCCTGGCCTTGTCTTGAAAGTACCTGCGAACATTTTGCTTAAGCTGCGGCAGCTTCACCTCTGGAATAATCTCCAAAATTATACAACACTCCAAAATTGGTTGACACTATATAAATAGAACCATACTTATTTGTAGTCAACATGAATAGAATCATACCTATTTGCAGTCAGCTCACACGTGTGACGCCTGGCAAATAGATGCAAATCGCTGCGGTTGGATCAAGGCCAAGCTGTAGCCGCTAGGGGAAAAAATGGCAGTAGATATTGAAGAAGCGAAACAACATTTCGCCAACAAGTCGGCATGGCACCACATAAAGGGCAAAGTGAATGAGGTCGGGCTTTACGTGGCCTCGGGATCGGTAAAGCTGAACAAGTCAGCACCGCGCAATCTGTCGGTTTGGACATTGGACGGCGATAAAGTATCGCTGGATGATATTCTTCAAAAACACCAAAATGAGAATAAACTGACCATTCTCAACATGGGGAGCTTTACCTGCCCCGTCTGGCGGGAAAGACAACAAAAAGTTCAACAATTGGCCAAACTATATGAAAGCGATGTTGCCAGCATCTGCATCTATGTGCGCGAGGCGCATGCCAGTGATGAATGGGCACTCGACATGAACGAAAAGATGGATATTTCGTACCCGAAGCCACAAACGATCGAAGACAGAATTGCGATCGCCAAACGAGCAAAAGACGAGCTGATGGATGAAGATGCCGTCGTTTATGTCGATGGCCCCGAAAAGAACGCGGTCAACAAAGCCTATACGGCTGTGCCAATTCGAATTTGCGCTATTGATGCAAAGGGTGATCTTGTCTTTAGATCAGAGGGTTCAGGGCCTTTTGGATACAAACCAGAAGAGTTATCTGCATTTCTGGAGAAGAAACTCGGACCCAGAGAGGGCGTTCAAAGCATCCTTGCCGATACTTGAATTGGATGCATCTCGCGCTACCCGCATCAATAGCCTTCGGAAAGTAGCATGGACCGAATCGACGACGCAGCCGTCGGCGCCATCTATGGCGCGGTGACAATTCTGGGCCTTATCGTGGTTCTAAGTCCAAGCCACACCGACCCACTAATTACAGCGGGCTCGATGTTCGCAACCGTGCTTGCCGTCGCTTTGACAGAGGCCTTCGCCCAAGTATCGTCGAAAGCGCTAAAATCCGGCGAACAAATCGGGCTAAGTCAGTTGAAATCCGCCTGGCTTAGCAGCCGAACCATTCTCCTCACAGCCAACGGACCAACACTGGCATTGTTACTTTGTGCAGCCGGGTTTTATAACGTGTTTACAGCAATTTTGGCGGCTCAAATCTTGGCGATCTCGTTACTATTTTTCTACGGAGGCCGCGTTGGATTTCGGGTGAGAGGAACCGTTTTTTCGACATTCACCGGCGCAGGAGTAACCGGCGCCATCGGAATTGCACTGAGTTTCGTGAAGAATATTCTCCACTAGTGGCAGGGGTTTTTTTGGGTCAGCAAACATCAGCAGGACTGTGGCGTGTATTGAACTTGTTGGTAACCGACATTAGCTGTGCCGCGGAAAACCGGCACTTTGGCCGCAATCCCATCATTCATCGTGTCCCAACTACCGTCCGAAGCCCTCTGCTCCCCCCTCACTCATCCGGCCCCATCGACCGCTCCAGTATCAGAACTTCCAGCAATTCGGCCATCGCCTTGGCCTGTACCGCCTTGGTCGCCCCGCCGATCCCCAGCCGCCTCCCCAGCCGCCAATAGAGCCCCGGTGCCCAGGCATTGGGCTCCGCTTCGTGCAGGCGGATCAGAAACCCGTTTGACGGTTTGAACGCAAACAGCCCCCGGTCAATCTCCATCATGTTGTAAAGCGCACAAATTTGCTTGCCGTCGTTGTCAAACAGGCCTTCGCGGGTCAGCACCAGCCCGGTTTTGGTCACCCGCAGGTTCCACTGCGCCTGCCACAGGAACCCAACTGCGATCACCAGCAGCCCGATCTTTCCGGCAAGCACCTGTGGGGGATGAAAAAAGCAGACGTAAAGCAGCAGCACGCCCACCAGCGTCAGCAAAACGACTCCAAACCACCGGCGTCCCAGTGACGGTTCCAGCTTGGCCAGAATTTCTGCCATCCGTGCTCCTGCAACTCAGTATTGAACCAGAATACGCTGAAATGACCGAGAAGCACAGAGGTTGTCAACGCCCCAAAACTGCGCAGAGCGCTTTGGCAGCGGGCAGGTTTGGCAGGCGCGCTCTGGTTGATTGAACAAGTTCAGCGCTGACCTCGGCTGATATCAAGGCTGCCTGACGCCCAGCACGTGCCGCGTCTGACCCATCCGGTGCAACAATGCAGCTTTTTCCAAGATACTGCCGGGATGCCTCCGCGCCTGCGTGGTTGGCATAACAAAGCCAGACACCGTTTTCAAAAGCCCGCGTCGGCATGAGTTTTTCCGCCACCACCGGCCACTGTGCACCAAGCGCGGTCGGGACCAGCACAATATCAGCACCACCTTGCGCACAGGCACGAACCGCCTCGGGAAATTCAGCGTCATAGCAAATCAGCAGTCCAAACTGCAGACCGCCGAATTCAAAGCTGGTCAGGGACGATCCGGCGTTAAAATAGCTGCCTTCAAATCCCGGCGGAAGCATCAGCTTTCGGTGATTGGCAAGCCAGTTACCCTGACCATCAATAACCTGCGCAGCATTGTAAACAATGCCTTCCGCCCACTCCGGATAGCCATAGGCAACTGCGCACCCGCTTTCCATTGCAAGCGCACCGACCGCCCGGGCAAACGCACCGTCACGCGGTTCAGCAAGCCTCAACAACTCGTCACCGACATCGTAGCCCGACATGAACAGTTCTGGGCAAACCACCAGATCCAGCGCCTGCCCTTCCAGCGCCTCAGCCAGCCGGGCCAACCGATCCTGGGGGTCGCCAACACCGGCTTGCGCCTGAAATACCCCAATCCGCACGCGGCTAAACCACCGTCACATCGCGCGGATACTGCGTCAGATACTCCCATCCGGTTTCGGTCACAGCCACGCTGTCCCCGATCCGCCCGGCAGTGACCCCATCCACAGAGATCCCGCCATCAACCGCGAATGTCATCCCCGGTTGCAAAATGGTGTTGTCGCCCGCTTTCAGCTCCGGCGCTTCAAGGTTCGACATGCCAATCGAGCGCCCCGTGCGATAGCCTGTTTCAAACCCGCGCGCACGGTAAATCTCATTGGCCGCTTCAGCCACTGATGCCGCGGTCACCCCGGGCCGGATAGCCCCAATCGCCGCCTGCTGCGCATCAATCGCGGCCTGCTGCACGGTTGCCGAAGCTTCCGACACCTCACTGACAAAAAACATCCGGTCAAAGCCCAGTTTGTATTGTTTGAACTGCGCCAGGTTGCAAAAGCAGAAATACACCGGATCGCCGCAAACCAGTTGTTTCACCGAGGCCCGGCGATGCACCATCGATGTATCACGCCCGGACTGCATGATCTGCAGGTTATGGATCACCGGAGAGACAAACTGCTCCCACCCCTTGTCGGTCAGAAACCCGGCGGCCTTGCGCGTGCCTGCTGCAATCACCGCCAGCGCTGCTTCGTATTCCGGTGCACCCTCTGACAGCGCACCCTGAGCCGCCGCCATCATCACTGCTGCAATTTCGCCGGCCTGTTTCATCACCACGATCTCTTCGGGTGACTTGATCGTCCGCATGGCCCCAAGCGTGCCTGCCACATCGACCAGCGGTCCGATATCATCCTGTGCGTCAATCCAGTTGCGTACGATGGCAGGCATGACCTGGGTTTCGCCAGCCACCCGTCCCGGCTGGTCCCCCAGTGCCTTGCGCAGCACATTCTCCCAACTGTTAGTTCCGGCGTCCTCCCAGGTCAGCACATCCTCAACCCAGGTCATCGCGCCAACCATTTCACTTTCCATCAGCGGGGTGATGACGGTGGGCGGTGTATCCGGGCGCACAATCAGAAAGGTGGGTCGGCCAAACTCAACCGACAAATACCCCCAGAACCCGGCGAGATAGGCAATCGAGCTTTCGTCGGTCAGCACTGCCACGTCGATGTCGGCCTCGGCCATCCGGCGTTGGAATTCGGCGGTGCGGCTGCGGGCTTGTTCAAGCATCAGGGGTTCTCTCTTGTGTGGTGCATAACGCGAAGCTAGGCTGCCCGCTGGGGAGAAAACAAAGATGTCACCGACAAATCCCGTCCGCTCCGCGACATATGACGTGGAATTCGACCAGGGGCGCCATTTCAGGGCCAAACTGGGGTTTGTTCTGCTGGCCACTGAACAGACCATCGAGGATGACGTAGCCCAGTTGCGCCCCGACGGGGTCGGCGTGCATTTCGCCCGCATCCCGACGCCCGATGAGATCACCAACGAAACACTGGCCACATCAGCCGAAATGCTGGCCCCGGCAGCGGCGACACTGTTGCCGGATGGTTCGCTGGATGTGATCAGCTACGCCTGCACCTCGGGCTCTCTGGTTGTGGGTGAAAAGCGGGTGTTCGCCGAATTTCAGAAAGGCGCTCCCGGGGCTAGACCAACCTCGATCATCTCGGCGGTGATCCGCGCGCTGAAGGCCGTGGATGCGCGGCGCATCGTGGTGGGCAGTCCTTATCTTGATGCGGTGAACACGACAGAGCGGAATTACCTGCAGGCGGCGGGGTTCGAGGTGCTTGACATTCAGGGCCTGAACATCACCCGCGACAGCGACATGGTGCGCGTTACCCCCGCATTCCTGCGTGATTTTACCATCGGGCTGAACCGGCCCGAGGCGGATGCGGTGTTCATCTCCTGCGGCGCACTCAGGACGCTGGATGTGATCGGCGAGATCGAGGCGGCGGTCGGCAAACCGGCGATCTGCTCCAATCAGGCCATGATGTGGGACGCCCTGCGGCTGGCAGGGGTTGAGGACCGGATCACGGGGTTTGGGAGCTTACTGGCCGAGAGGTGATGGGGCTGTGGGGTGATTTTGGAAGGGTAGGTTTGAGCCCAGAGTTACGTGGCTTGCGTTGATGGCGATTTGAATTTCCTATGCGGTATGACCGCGACGACGGTAAGCTCCACGAGAAGTGCCGCATCGACGAGCGCTGCAACTTTTACGCCTGTCACTGCCGGTCCCGCATTGAATGAAAAACGAGTTCGCCTCGCTTCTTGAATGGTATCGAGATCTTCGTCACGCACATAGTACATCGTGGTTGAAACAACATCTTCGATGGTACCGCCTAAACTTGCGAGAACCATTTCAATATTATCAATTGCGGCGTGGGTTTGCTTCCCGGCATTGTCTGGGCCTATGACTTCAAATTCTTCTGTCCAGCCAACCTGCCCGGTAAGATGAACCCGCTTTCCGTCCGGTTCGATTACCGCTTGGCTCATCGGAAAATCGGCGTTACTCCACACACCTTTGACATTTACTCTCTGGCCAGACATTCAGATGATCCCCCAACTGGAAGCTTCGAGTTCGTAGCAATAATTGCAAAGAAGCGTTTTTTTGGCAACGTCAGCATTGTCCCTGCCATGCAGACCCGGCCCCACCAATGACGCAAATCCCCGGAAAGTTTCGCTTTTAACCTCAACCCCAAGTGAAACACGAAACTGCCACGTTATCAGCACCAGCGCCCGGCGATTTCCGTATCAACATGTCTCGGGTTAATGTAGAAACGCTTAAGCCCGCACTGGACCATGCGCAAACAGACCCCCCGGTTGCTACAAGCGGCAAACAAACGTAGTTGCTGACAGTGGCATCGTCATACCGCTCGGCCCGAATAGAGCGTTAAGTGCGGATAGCATTTCTGAAGCAACTTCTTCAGCATTCACACCCCCGCGGGCCCTGATTTCGTCGATCAGCGGGTTGCCGTGGACAAGCGCAGTTGCAAATGCTTCCGGGTCGGCGATGGTTTTGTTGAGTTGGATAGTCTCATGTTCCACATCCTGCCACCCTCCTGCAGACAGATCGGCCCGAACCGCTTCTGGGTCCCCATAGTGAAACGGAACTTTATAGAAACCGGGTGGATCGTCCGGAAAGAACTGCTCAGCTACCGCATGCGCCATTTTCGAAAACGGGTTTTCGGACATGGCGCTCCAGACATTGAAGATGTAGCGCCCGCCAAGTTTCAGAATACGCGCCGCTTCGCGATAGGATGCAGGTTTGTCCGGGAAAAACATTACCCCGAACTGACAGACCATCAGGTCGAAAACGTTGTCGTCAAAGGGCAGGTCCATAGCGTTCGCAACGGCGAAATCAACGTTTTCTCCGTCGGAAAACTTACTTTTAGCGACTTCCAGCATTGGCGGGTTTAAGTCGGTAACCAACAACGGGGTATCTGGCGGCAGCTTGTCCCGTAATTTTCGGCTCACGATGCCGGTCCCGGCAGCGAGTTCGATAACGTTCTTAAGGTCACCGTCACCGCACAGACTTGTCAGCCTGTCAGCGTAGTCCTCAAAGATGTTAGGGCCCAGGCCATTGTCATAATGGCCCGGGATATCCCCCACGAAACTTGATGAGTTGCTCGCCATTGGTGCCCCCGCCTTCTGCGCCTTCCCTTGGTGAAAAAAACTCTAGCTGAAGTCAAACATTAGTCCAGGAAACTATCTGCCCTGACCCCAGCGCGTTCGTAGTGGACCGGCAACACCCTGCCATAAAGCTGCTTGCAGCGTTCCGGTGTCGCCACCATGCCCGGCTCCTCGACATAAGAGAAGATCGCGACATAGCGAGGCTTGTCGCCTGTCAGGGGTGCTACCCTAGGCAAGGAATACCGCCCTCTGAACAATTGCAAATCGCCGGGTTCCAGGTTGATCGCTCTAACCCTTTCCGACGTGCCATTCAGCACCTTTGACACCTCAGCGAAATTCTCATTGCCCTTACGGATCTCCGGCGCATATTCAAACGCTCCACCGCTTTCGGCATTTTGTATCGCCAGCGTCACGGTGAAATTGTTGGTGTCAAAATGCTAGGGAAACCCGTTACCCTTTTCCGCCATGTTCACAATCACATCGGCCAGCGGATCAGCGTAGCGGTAAAACGCCTCTTCCTGCAGGCAGGTCTGGACAAAGGCATCAAAGCCAGGGTGGTTATAGACTGCCCGCAAAGGACTGTTCGGCCCGAAATTATCCGCAGAAATGAACGAATTCGAGCGATCAAAAAACTGCCGCGCGGGGTGATTTGGCGGCAGGTCTGAGTCGTCCTTGGTAAAATAAACATTGGTGCGGGAAAACGATCTGTGGCCAGAGGCTGCCACACTGTCAGCCTCTGCTGCCAGCGTATCGACGCCCTCATGGGTCAGGAAACTTTTAATGACCGCACAGCCGTCTTCGGCCAGTTGCCCCCGAACACGGGCGACCAGAGCGTCATAGGCCGCTGTGCCTGGTTGATCTATCGGATAGTCTGTCAGGTTGATGTGGGTCATCGCCTTTTTCTCCTGTCACTCCGCCGCTTTCAGTTCCGCCCCCTGGGGCACCACCTCATACCCCGGCTCCTCGGGCTCATCATCCAGCATCTCGGGCGGAAAGCCCGGCGCCTGAATGGTGATCCCGGTGGCATCCTCAAGCCGGCGGATGATGTTGGGGCTGAGTTCACGCTCACCGTAACGCGCAATCCCGTCGTCGAATATCCTGATCATCAGCGGGCTCATTTCCAGCTCAACCCCGGCCCTGTCCGCAACCTCCTGAAACAGCCCGATATCCTTTTTCACCAGATCCATTGTGAAGCCGATATCGCGCGATCCGTTCAGCATCACCTGGCTTTCGGTCTCATGCACAAAAGAGGTGCCCGAGGAAATCTTGATCGCCTCATAGGTGGTGTTCAAATCCATCCCCGCCGCCTTGGCGGTGACCAGCGCCTCGGCACAAGTAATCAAGTTGGCGGTGGCCAGATAGTTGGTCAACACCTTCAAAACACTTGCAGATCCCAGTTCACCAGTATGCAGCACCCGCCGCCCCATGGTGGTCAGAAACGGCAGTATCCGCTCAAAAGTGGCCCTGTCACAGCCAGCGAAAATCGAGATATTACCGGTCGCCGCCCGGTGACAGCCGCCGGAAACCGGGCAATCCACCGCCGCCCCGCCACGCTCGAAGATCTGTGCCCCGATGCGTTTGACCTCGGCTTCGTCCGTGGTCGACATTTCCATCCAGGTTTTCCCCGGGCCTACCTCCGGCATCATTTCCGCCGTAACCGCAGCCGAGGCAGCAGGCGATGGCAGGCAGGTGATCACCGCATCGCAGTCCCGCATCATCTGCGTCGGTCCCTCGCCGCGCGTTGCCCCCCGGCCCACAAACTCCTCCACCAGATCGCTGTTCAGATCATGCACTGTCAGATCAATGCCATTTCGCAGCAGACTGCCACTCAGTTTGCCGCCAACATTGCCCAGCCCGATAAAGCCGACTTTCACCAGATACCTCCCCGTTTTACGGCAGGTTGCGGCTGAATGATCGGCTAATCTAGTAACTTTCCGACAGAAATCACGTCGCTTGCATACCAACAATATCAATTTATGCTGCCAGAATGTCCTGGCCTTCCAATAGAATTCAACACCCCGACGACACTGCTGCTGGAATCGAGGTCATGGATGATTTTGAACCTTTCTCGCAGCGCAACGATGCCTTCAGCCGCGCGATCTGGGACCCTGCTGTCAAATCCGAAAAAGCCAAGGCCTTTTTCAACTCATACCGCATTGAATCCGCTCCTCGTCGCGGCAACGGATTTTCACAACGTGATTTCGCCCTGCGCAACGCCAGCTGGCTGGTATCGGACATCATCTCCAGCCGCAGCGCCGCCAAAGGCGTGCGCGAAGGGTTTCAGGGCGTAATCGCCAACGACACACCAGTCGCACCCGAAGTGGTAGGCGTTGAAAGCCCCGCGGCCATGGCCACTGAAATCAAGCATGTCGCGAGATTCTTCGGGGCAAACCTTTGTGGCATCACGGACTTCGATCAGCGCTGGCTTTACAGCCGCCGGACCGATGCGCGGGATGGATCGGAACAGTCCAACACCCTGCCTGCGGGCATCACATCGGTTATCGTCCTTGGCCATCAGATGGACGAGGCGCTGGTCGATACCTATCCCTCGGCTTTGGCCGGGGCCGCAACCGGCCGCGAATACAGCCACGAGGCTGCCGTCGTGATGCAACTGGCCGCCTACATCCGAAACCTGGGCTATCAGGCCATCCCTTCGATGAACGACACCGGCCTTGTCATCCCCTATGCGCTCAAGGCCGGCCTTGGCGAATACGCCCGCAACCAGCTCGTCATCACGCCCGAATTCGGCCCTCGCCTGCGGTTCTCCAAGATTTTCACCGACTTGCCGCTCAGCCACGATCCGCCCCGAAAACTTGGCGTCGCGGAATTCTGCAACATCTGCACCCGCTGTGCTGATGCCTGCCCGGTCAAGGCCCTTCCCTATGGTCCGCCCACCGCCGACATGCCCAACAAATCCGCCATCAGGGGGGTATGTAAATGGACCTCGGACGCGGAAAAATGTTTCGGCTTCTGGGCCAAACTCGCGTCCGATTGCGCCATCTGCATGCGGGTTTGCCCGTTCAACCGCGACTATACCAAACCCCAACACCGCCTGTGGCTGCGCTTCGCCTTGTCCCGCTTTCGCAAGTTGGCGCTGTGGCTGTCACGCAACCGGGGTAAACGGATGAAACCCGCGCACTGGTGGCCAAAGGCCTGATCTGCCCCATATTACCTCAAAGCCCGCTCATTTTGAGGAAACGCCATGTCACTCAGACCCGTCAAATCCTTCGCCCAGGCCACCCCGACCATCGAAGGCGCAGGCGTGCATTTGCACCGCGCTTTTGGCTTTCACGACCCGACCATGCTCGACCCGTTCCTGCTGTTTGACGATTTCCGCAACGATGACCCGGCAGCTTACGCCAAAGGCTTCCCCTGGCACCCGCACCGGGGCATCGAGACCATCACCTATGTTCTGGCCGGTGAGGTCGAACACAGCGACAGCCTTGGCAATACCGGCACGCTTGGGGCAGGCGATGTGCAATGGATGACTTCCGGTTCGGGCATCCTGCATCAGGAAATGCCGCAAGGAAACACCAGCGGCCAGATGCACGGGTTTCAACTCTGGGCCAACCTGCCAAGTGACCTGAAAATGACCAACCCGCGCTATCAGGATGTAAAGTCAGGCGAAATCCCGGAGATCATTGACGACGACGGCACCAAAATCCGCGTTATCATCGGCAGTTTCTGGGGCAAGACCGGCCCGGTGGACGGCATCGCCGCCGATCCGCAATACCTTGATGTCACCATACCACCGGGAGTGAAGAAAATCCTGCCCATCGACGCCTATCGCAAAACATTCGCCTATATTTTCGAAGGCTCCGGCGCTTTCGCCTCCGCCTCCGATCCCAGCGGGGTTTTGCTGGAAAAAGAGGTGATGGGCCAGGAAGCCAACATCCGCGACATGTCCGGCAACCGCACACTGGTGCAGTTTGACACCGGCGATTCAATTTCTGTGCAGGCCAGCCAACAAGGCATGCGCTTTCTGCTGGTATCGGGCCGCCCAATCAAAGAACCTGTCGCCTGGCACGGGCCTGTCGTGATGAACACGCGGGAGGAATTGCAGCAGGCGTTTTCAGATTTGCGGAACGGGACGTTTATAA
>JAAEUI010000401.1 GCA_024227475.1 Paracoccaceae bacterium
GCCCTCGGTGGGCAAGCCGCCCTCAATCAGATGCACCGGCGCAGGTGCCTGAACAATCCCTCCCTCTTTCTTGCGACAGGCGTACTTTGGTCGGATCGTGACGATCAGGAAAGCAGCCTTGCGCCGGATTGTGGCAGTCGCACAGGCGGAACAGCACGCGAAACTCGCTCGCGATCAGATTCGATGCAGGCAGCTTGGCCAGCCAATTGGTTGCTTCATGGCTCATAATGCAGCCCTCCGAAGAGGATTCTGCGGGCATAGCGCGGACAGCTTGGCGCGACATACCGCGCCATCATCATCTAACTTATTGAAAATATTGGCGCACCCGACACGATTCGAACGTGTGGCCTCTGCCTTCGGAGGGCAGCGCTCTATCCAGCTGAGCTACGGGTGCTTGCCGCGCGGTATAGGGGAAGCGGGTGGTAGGATCAATGCATGATTTCGGATCAGACGGCGGGCAGGTTCGCAGACTAACTGCGGCCTTGCAGGGCAACCGTTATGCGGCCTGACCGTTGGTATTTGTCAGGTCAAAAACGGTTATTTCCTCCGATAATCCCTTGAAATTGAACTCACCGAGTTTCGACATTTCCACATATCCGCGCACAGCGTTTGACACTTCCTTGCTGATCAGCGTCTGGGTGTCGCGTGCAGTGTCGCACAGCCTTGAGGCCAGGTTTGTGACTGACCCGATAGCCGCGTAATCAAGCCGATCTTCAAACCCAACCGGTCCGAGGGTCGCCGGGCCCTGTGCAATGCCGATACCCAGTCCAAGCGGGCAATCCTGGCTGCTGAAGGAAGAGATAGCCGCGTCAAAGCCCGAGTGCAGGTCGTGCGCCAGCCGGGCCGCGCGCAGGCCCGGATCCTGACAGGGCACCGGATCGTTGAAAAACACCATGAAACCGTCACCAGCGAAACGCTCCAGCGTGCCTTCGTATTTGTTGATCAGGGGGCCAGCCAGCCCGTGATAGGCGTTAAGCGCCGCCATCACGGTTTCGGGGATGGTCTGGTCGGCGAAATTCGTAAACCCCCGTAGGTCGGCAAACAGCACGGTGATTTCGGCGCGGTGGCTTTCGAGCTGGCTTTCATTGCCACCTTCAACGATCACGCTGGCCACTTGTGGCGACAAGAAACGCTTGAGTCGGCCGAAACGTTCGAGTTCCTTGACCTGCGAGGCGACTTTCTCCTCCAACTCGTGGTTCAAGTCCGCCAGTTCCGTTTCCGCCTTATCGACGGCCCCTTCATAGATCACGAAAAAACTGACCATAATCAATGAGAAATAGGACATATTCATAATGAAAAAGAACGTCAGCCATTCGTTCGACAGCACAACGATCGGTTGATAATTGACGCCTGAAACGCCCAAGGCGACGAACACGGCAAACAGCATCGCGCTGAGCGTATGCCGGATTCGAATGGTCAGAATCGGCACAAGATTGATAACAGTGATCGAAATGACGTGATAAATCCAGAAACCGGCTGCGGTTCCGAGATAGGCCGTCGAGATAAAAGCGCTCGCCGGAATCTCGAACAACAAGGTGGAATAGAAGGCGAAGTGCAGTTTCCCAAAAGAAATGCGCCAGTAGGCCAAAGCGAATATCAGAGTGCTTGCGACTTGGACCAAGGCAAGAACAGGGAGGTTCAGATACCAGAAAATCGGAACAAAAAATGCGTGTCCGAAAACACCCAGTATAACCGTGGCTCGCGCAAGCAGGCTCCATCGTGCGTAGTCGGGTCGGTGGGTTACCGTGGGTTTGGTCAGGCTTGCAAACAACGGCGATCCGAAAAGGTCGGGATTATTTGAATTCGTCAATTTTGGTCACCCCTTGCAGTGGTCCCCTGGGTGAACAATAACCAATTACCGCGTAAAATTTCTAGTCTGCCGCGGAATTTAGCTGGATTCAGGTGATCAGGTTTTACTGCCGCTGTCGCGTCGGTTGCGGGCGGAGGTGGCCAATTCAACCGTATAGGTGGCCAGTTCGCCGATGGCGGCTTCGGTGCGTGCGGAGTCCTGCGCCTCCAGCCCGTCAGCGATTTCCGTGTGCAGCGCGATGATCCGGGCACGGTTGCGCTCGTTGAAGGTGATCATGTTCATCAGCGGCTGCATGGCTTCAACTGCGCCGGCTAACTGGTATGAAATCACCGGGTTGTCGGCGGCATCAACCAAAGCCCGGTGAAAGGCGACGTCCGAAGCGCAGAACACCTCATCACTCAGCCCCGGCTGGCTCTGGCGGTGGATTTCGGCGCGCATGGCGGCCAGATGATCCGGCTGGCGGCGCTCAGCGGCCAGTGGCAGGCAGGAACGTTCCAGCGCAAAGCGGGCCTCACAGGCGGTTTCGAAACTGACCTCATTCATCGATAACAACAGGGTTGCGGTGGTGATCTGCTGGCCATAGGCGTCGGGGTAGCTGAGCCGGTTGACAAATGCCCCGCCGGTGGCCCCGCGCATGGTGCGGATCAGGTTTTGCGCCGCCAGCCGCTTCAGCGCCTCGCGCACGGTGGGGCGAGAGACGTTAAAGCGCTCGCATAGCTCGCTTTCGGACGGCAGGCGTTCGTTGACGATCAGTTTGCCGCTGACGATGGCATCGCGGATTTCACCGGCAATCTGAGCAGATAGCTCGCGGTCCTGATCCAGTTGGTACTTCATAGCGTGGTGGTTCCGTGTCTTGGTCGCTGCGGCAAAAAAATCAATTGTCAGACAATTGAATTTCTGGCACAGTTCACCTTACAGGCGGGGGACTCAATTGCAATCCACTGCCTATCCTTGCGGAGACCAACGTGACGACACTGGCAGCCCTGACGCACCCGAGATCCTTGCGATGGATCGGCTTTTACGGCCTGATCCTGGTGGTCTGGGTGGCATTGATGCTGATGCAACTGGCAGGCACCACTCCCGGTGTTGGCTTTTGGGTTGAGATTTGCAATCAGGTCACTGCGGGAACCGCCTTTTTTCCGGTTCTGCTGATGTGGGTTCTGATGTCGGCGGCGATGATGGCGCCTACCGTGATCCCGGCATTACAGACCTACAATGACCTGCCCGTTGCGGCCTCATCTGGAAGCGGTTTTGCCGCACTGCTGGGCGGATACCTTGTTGTTTGGCTAGGTTTTTCTGCGGTTGCCGCGGCGGCACAACTGGTGCTGGCCGATCTGTCGCTGGTGTCCGGCGATGGCCGGAGCATTGTTCCGGGGTTTACCGCGGTTTTGCTGATGCTTGCCGGGGCCTATCAGTTCACTCCGCTGAAGGAAGCCTGCCTCAGCAAGTGCAAGGCGCCGCTGGCATTTTTCCTGCAGTACTGGCGGCCAGGGGTGCCCAGTGCGGCCAGAATGGGCTTCCGCCTTGGGCTGGTTTGTCTTGGATGCTGCTGGGCGCTGATGCTGCTGGCCTTTGTCGGTGGAACGATGAACCTGGCGTGGATGGGGCTGGCGACCCTGATCATGGCCATGGAAAAATTACCCGAGCTTTCAAGGCATATCAGCAAACCCCTTGGGGTGGCGCTGATAGGTCTGGGGCTGTGGACCGGACTGACTGTAATTCTGACCTAGCGCGTGTCTGCTTTGTTTGGCCGAAAGCAATTACAGAAACGCGGCAACACCAAATACTTGGACCGACGGTTCAGGATCAATCAGGTTCAGATTAACCCTGAACCGCATAAGAGGAGACCGCATATGGCGGAGAAAAAGAAGCGCATCAAAGAGCGCATCGCTGTGATGGACAAGCTGGATCAACGGATGGCTCCGACGCGACGGCGCAAAGAGCCAACTGACTGGGCGATCAAGGGCGAGCTGTTCCTAAACTGCTCGTGTGAATTGTGGTGTCCTTGCGTGATTTCGCTGGGCCAGCACCCGCCAACCTATGACAACTGCAAGGCGTGGATGGCAATTCGCATTGACGAAGGCCATTTCGAGGGTGAAAACCTTGCCGGCATCAACGTCGGCCTGATGGTGGAAATCCCGGGCAAGATGGGTGAGGGCGACTGGCGGGTTGCGGCCTATGTAGACGACAGTGCGTCGCAGAAAGCCTATAACGGGTTGCTGAAGATATTCTCGGGCAGTGCAGGGGGCACTACCGGGCTGTTCACCATGCTGGTCAGCACCATCATTCACGCTGAGCGCACCAAGGTGATCATTGAGCACGAAGGCATCACCCGCCGCCTGATCGTCGGCAAGAAGATTCAGGGCGAGATTGTCGAGGTTATCGGCAAGGACGGGAAAACACCGATCGAGGTCAAGAATACCAAATACTGGATGGGCCCGGACATTACCGTGGCACAGGGCACCCGCAGCCGGGTCAAGGATCACGGCCGGGTTTGGAATTTCGACGGCAAGTCTGCTGAAATCTGTGCCATCGACTGGTCCGGACCGTAAGGAACAAACGGATGCCAACGCTGCGCCTGGATAACAGGAATATCCACTACCGCGACAGCGGAACCGGGCCGCTGGTTATCCTATGCCACAGTTCCTCCAGTCATAGCGGCCAGTGGAAAGCGCTGGCTGATCGGTTGGAACCATCCTTTCGCGTGATCGCACCGGATTTTTACGGCTATGGAAAAAGTGATCCGTTGCCCGACAATGGCAGGCCTCATTTTGAGGCGGATGTCGGAATACTATCGGCGCTGATGAAGGAATTTGGGCCCAAGGCGCATCTTGTTGGTCATTCGCTTGGCGGCACCGTTGTGCTGCGGCAGGGGTTGATGGATCAGTCGAACGTTCGCAGCCTGACCTTGATCGAGCCGGTGTGCTTTTATCTGTTGGAACAGGCGCAACATCCCGCGCGGCTGGAGTACCTTGAACTTTCCCACCATATGTCGATGCTGGTTCATCTGGGAGAAATGCGCGACGCCGCAGAAAAATTCATGGATTTCTGGGTAGGGTCAGGGGCATTTTCTGCTGCTGGGTCCCGAACTCAGGATTACATCGTGCAGACCGTCGCGCGCGTTGTGGACGATTGGGCGGGGATGTTTAAAGACGCTCCAAGGCAACTTAGTGCCGCAGATTTGGCTGGGCTTTTGATGCCGGTAAAGCTGATCCGTGGCGGTGCAACCCGGCACTGCGCAACTGTGGTTTGTGATGTCGTTCATGATGCTATTGTGCAGGCCAGCCTGACCGAAATTGCAGGCTTGGGGCATATGGCGGCGGCATCTGACCCTGAGCGGATCAACGCGGTTGTTTCAGAGTTCTTAAAGGAGATACGGTGATGCAAGTCAGCCCGGAATGGATGCAGATGATGGCACGCTATAATGCGTGGCAGAATGGCTGGATGGTCGAGGCGGCGGACGGGTTGGGTGCTGCGGAACGCGATCTGGATCGGGGCGCGTTCTTTAGTTCCATTACCGGAACACTCAGCCATCTGATGTGGGGAGATCTGATCTGGATGTCACGGTTCGATGGCGGTGAGGCGCCGGAAACCCCGATTGACGCCAGCGGCACCGCCCGCGCCTTTCAGGTCTGGCCCAAGTATCGCAACCTGCGCGCTGCGACCGATCACAGGATCGAGGTTTGGACCAACGGTCTGACGCCAGAGGACTGCACCGGGGACTTCCGATGGCGCTCCAGTCTGGGGAAGGAATTTGTGCATCCGACGGCCCAATTGTTCACCCAGTTCTTCAACCACCAAACCCATCACCGGGGGCAGGTTCATGCGATGCTGACCGCCGCCGGAGTTGAAACCGAAGTCACAGATTTGCCGTTCATGCCGGAATAGTCGGCCGACGAAATTACGAAAGGAAAGCCCATGGCGTTCAATGCATTGGTCGTTAACAAAGACGACGAAGGAAAAACCTCTGCCGCGGTGCAGCAACTGACGCTGGAGGATCTGCCGGAGGCGGATGTTACTGTCGCCGTGGAATATTCCACGGTGAATTACAAAGATGGGCTGTGCATCGGGCCGGGCGGCGGGCTGGTGCGCAACTATCCGCATGTGCCGGGCATTGATTTAGCTGGAACCGTCGAGAGCAGCGGCGACGACCGTTTCAAGCCGGGCGACAAGGTGGTGCTGACCGGCTGGCGCGTTGGCGAGGCGCATTGGGGTGGCTATTCGCAAAAAGCCCGGGCCAAGCCCGATTGGCTGGTGCCGCTGCCCAATGGGCTGACAACGCGCCAGGCGATGGCTGTCGGCACGGCTGGTTTTACCGCGATGCTGGCGGTTATGGCGTTGGAGGATCATGGGCTGGAGCCGGGCAATGGTCCAGTGCTGGTGACAGGTGCCGCCGGTGGTGTTGGATCGGTGGCCACGGCCATCTTGTCCAACCTGGGGTATGAAGTTGCTGGGGTAACCGGACGACCGGAAACGGCGGATTACCTAACGTCGCTGGGTGCGACCCAGATCGTGGCCCGCGAAGAGATCAACGAGACCACCAAACGCCCGCTGGAAGCGGAAACCTGGGCTGGCTGTGTCGATGCGGTCGGTGGTCCGATGCTGGCGCGGGTGCTGGGGCAGATGAAATATGGCGCTTCGGTTTCGGCGGTCGGTCTGGCCGGTGGGGCAGGGTTGCCTGCGACGGTTATCCCGTTCCTGCTGCGGGGTGTGAACCTGCTGGGGATCGACAGCGTGATGCAGCCTTACGACAACCGGGTCCGGGCCTGGGGGCGGATCGCGCGGGATCTGCCAATGGATAAGCTAGAGGCGATGGTGCAGCCAGCAACACTGAGTGATCTGCCAGGGCTGGGCCGTGATATCCTGAAGGGGCAGGTCAAGGGGCGTGTCGTTGTGGATGTGAATGGGTGAGCGGAAACTATAAATATTCCACATGCGGAATGTTTTCTGTTTATTAACAGATGATTAACGAAAAAGGCGCCGGAAAATCCGGCGCCTTTCCTAGTTTGTTTGGTTCTGGCTTACTCAGCAGGTGCGCCTTCCATGGCACCGTGCTTTTCACGCTGTCCGTCGCGATAGAGCGCTTTGGCCAGAGACACACACATCAGACCCATCACCATCGTAAAGGGCAGAGCGCCGATGATCATCGCGTTTTTCAGCGCATTCATCGGGTTGTTTTCGCCCGCTGCCACGATCAGTGTACCGATCACCAGCGTCAGGATGATACCCCAGACGATGCGGTGCTTGATGCCGGTTTCCTGGCTGCCGCCCGACATGATGGTGTTCATCACCAGGATGCCGGAGTCAGCTGAAGTGACCAGGAAGGTCATGATCAGCACCACACACATGATGGTCAAACCTGACAGAAGACCACCGTCGATCATCTGACCCAGAGTGGCAAAGAGCTGGTTGGTCTGTGATGCCCCGGTGATCGCCCCTTGTGCCGCACCGGTGAGCTCCAGATCGATTGCGGTACCACCCAGGATGGTCATCCATGCGAAACACACCATTGCCGGTGCGAACACGCAGCCGATGATGAACTCGCGCACGGTGCGCCCTTTGGAGATGCGGGCCAGGAACAGGCCGACAAAGGGCGAAAACGCGATCCACCAGGCCCAGTAGAATGTGGTCCAGGCGGATTGCCATCCGAACTGGCGGCCATCGTTACCAGCAGCGTAAACGGCCGCCAGCGTTTCTTCATCCAACTCGGCTGCGGCGCCAGTCAAACCGGAC
>JAAEUI010000402.1 GCA_024227475.1 Paracoccaceae bacterium
GGCGGAGGCCGGTAAGGCCATCATCGTGATTTCATCCGATTTGCCGGAAGTCATGAACCTTTCGCACCGCCTGCTGGTTCTCGCGCATGGGCGCATCACTGCTGAACTGATCGGCGAACAAATGACCGAGGACCAGGTCCTCAAATACTTCTTCGAAGAAACTGGGGCATCAAAATGAGTTCAGAAGCAAAAACAAATGGCGTGCTTGAATGGATCAGGGCTGTATTCATCAAAGTGGGCGTTCTTCCGTTCTTTTTACTAGGAGCGCTGGTAATCTTCTCGCTGCTGTCGTCAAAATTCCTGACCGGGCAAAATCTGAGTAACGTCGCCAGGCAATCGGTATACCTTGTTCTGGTTTCGCTCGGGCAAATGCTGGTCTTGATATCCGGCGGGTTTGACTTGTCTGTTGGCACCGCGATCGCCTTGACCTCGGTTGTATCGGCTTTGGGCATGGTCTGGATGGTGCCGATGTTCCCCGAGGCGATCTGGATCGCAATCCTTCTGGGTGCCTTGATGGGTTTCGGCGCTGCGCTTCTGGTTGGTGCGGTGAATGGCATTGGCGTGGCATACTTCGGTGTTTCGCCGTTTATTATGACGCTTGGGGTTTCTTCAGTTGGGGCTGGCCTGGCGCTTTTCCTCACGGGCGGTGTTCCCGTATCAGACCTGCCTTTTGCCTTCGGTGATACTTTCGGTTTCGGGCGTCTTTTCGGCATCCCTGTTCCGGTTATCATCGCGATCATCTGCATTGGAATCATGTGGGTGTTCATGTCCCGAACGCGCCTGGGAACTCAGGTTTACGCGGTCGGCGGAAATATCAAGGCGGCGCATCTGTCGGCGATCAACACCAAGAAAACACTTCTGCTGACCTACATGATTTGCTCGCTGATTGCTTCGCTGACGGGACTACTCTTAACCGCTCGTGTCGAGAGTGGCGAAGCCAACCTAGGCGGCACCATCGCGCTGGAATCGATAGCTGCCTGTGTGATCGCCGGGGTGTCTCTCAGAGGCGGCATTGGCCGGGTCGAGAACGTTGTCTTGGGCGGGTTCTTTATTGTGCTGGTTCAGAATGGCATGAACTTGTCCCAGATCAGTTCGTACATGCAGATGGTGCTGCTGGGCACTCTTTTGATCCTCGCCGTGATCTTTGATCAAATGCGCTATCGCATGATGATGAGCGGTCGGTAGCCTACTCCACCCAATCAAAAAAATGAGGAACTCATTATGTTGAATGCTGACATCGCTCGGCGTCGTGACGACGCGATCTCTAACGGCGTGGGAATGCTCACACAGATTTATGCCGATAGAGCTGAAAACTCCGAAATTTGGGATGTAGAAGGCAATCGCTACGTTGATTTCGCAGCCGGAATCGCAGTGGTCAACACAGGTCACAGACATCCAAAAGTGATCGCTGCTGTGGAAAAACAGCTCAAATCCTTCACGCATACCTGCCACCAGGTCATTCCTTACGAAAACTATGTTCGATTAGCGGAGCGTCTGAACGCGGCCGTGCCCGGGGAATTTAAGAAGAAGACGGTGTTTGTCACAACAGGCGCCGAGGCGGTAGAGAATGCCGTGAAGGTTGCCCGGGCTGCGACCGGTCGACCAGCGGTAATAGCGTTTGGCGGCGGCTTCCATGGCCGGACCTTCATGGGGATGAGCCTAACCGGTAAGGTGGCGCCATATAAAAAGGGCTTCGGTGCGATGATGCCGGACGTTTATCATGCTCCGTTTCCAGTTGATCTGCATGGAGTCTCTACTGCTGATGCCATGGCAGCATTGAACAAACTGTTCAAAACAGACCTTGATCCTGACCGTGTTGCCGCAATCATTTTCGAACCGGTCCAAGGAGAAGGTGGTTTCTACCAGGCCCCGTTGGAACTGGTTCGCGGGATCAGAAACATTTGCAACCAGCACGGCATCGTCATGATTGCGGATGAGGTTCAAACCGGGTTTGCCCGGACCGGAAAACTCTTCGCCATGGAGCACTATGACGTTTCTGCGGACATAACGACAATAGCGAAAGGCCTCGCGGGCGGGTTCCCCTTAGCGGCGCTGACAGGAAAAGCCGAACTGATGGATGCGGCGCGGCCGGGCGGACTGGGCGGGACATATGGTGGCAACCCGATTGGAATAGCTGCGGCGCATGCCGTCTTGGACATCATCGGCGAGGAGGACCTGTGCTCACGTGCGAACGAATTGGGCTCCAGGTTAAAACAAAGACTTGAGGCGCTGCGCCGCACAACGCCGGAAATCGTAGACGTTCGCGGCCCCGGTTTTATGATCGCGGTCGAGTTAAACATCGCGAACACCGACAACCCAAATCCGGACCTGGCCAATCGAATTCGGGTCGAAGCCCTCAGACGCAATCTCATATTGTTAACCTGCGGCGTCCACGGCAATGTTATTCGCTTTTTGGCACCGATCACGATTTCAGACGAAGTGTTTAGCGAAGCACTTGATCTGTTGGATGAATCGGTTGCGGCAGCGACGAAGGGCTGACCGATATGCTCGATTTGAAAGACCCGGGTCTTCTTGAGACCAGAGGCTATATTGGTGGCAATTGGATTGTCGGCAATGATACGTTCGATGTCAGTAACCCGGCGTCGGGAAAAGTCGTAGCAACGGTTTCCAGCATGGGGGTTCGAGACGTTTCGCAAGCAATCAGTTCAGCGTACGAAACTCAGAAAACCTGGAAACTGTACACCGGCAAGGAGCGCGCCGCGATACTGCGCAAATGGTATGATTTTCTGATTGAAAACAAAGATGATTTGGCGGCAATCCTGACAGCCGAAATGGGTAAGCCCCTAGCAGAAGCGAAAGCGGAAATTCTCTATGGGGCATCGTTCATTGAGTGGTTTTCGGAGGAAGCCAAAAGGGTTTACGGTGACGTGATACCCGGCCACCAGCGGGACAAGCGTATTGTGGTGCTAAAACAACCTGTTGGTGTTGTGGGCTCGATCACCCCATGGAATTTTCCCAACGCGATGATTGCCCGCAAGGTTGCGCCGGCTTTGGCCGCTGGCTGCAGCTTTGTAGCAAGGCCTTCGGAGCTCACGCCTTTGTCGGCGCTAGCGATGGCGGTTCTCGGTGAAAGGGCCGGCATTCCTGCCGGGGTGTTCAATGTTGTACCAAGTGCCGATGCTGTTGCCATCGGCAAAGAGCTCTGTGAGAATCCCAAAGTTTCAAAAATTACTTTCACCGGATCGACACGGGTCGGCAAAATCCTAATGTCGCAATGCGCTTCCAGTATCAAGAAGATGTCTTTGGAACTGGGCGGCAATGCCCCATTCATCGTTTTTGACGATGCAGATATCGATCAAGCAGTCGAAGGCGCGATGATCGCCAAATATCGCAACGGTGGACAAACCTGCGTTTGTGCAAATCGGTTCTATGTGCAGGATGCGGTATACAATGAGTTTGCGCAAAAGCTGACTGCGCGGGTGAAATCGTTGGTTGTTGGTGACGGTTTCACCCAAGATGCAACTATTGGGCCGCTTATCAACAAAGCAGCCTTAACTAAAGTGGAAGCACATGTTGACGATGCCCTGTCAAAAGGCGCTGTCGCATTAGCAGGAGGCGGACGTCATGCACATGGCAAGACCTTCTACCAGCCAACAGTGTTGGCGAATATGGCTGTCAATTCAATTGTGGCGACTGAAGAAACATTTGGTCCGGTTGCTCCGTTGTTCCGGTTCACAACCGAAGATGACGTCCTTGAACTGGCAAACGATTCAGAGTTCGGCCTGGCTGGATATTTCTACGCCAGAGATCTGAGCCGTGTTTGGCGGGTGGCTGAGGCCCTGGAAGTTGGAATGGTCGGCGTTAATACCGGGTTGATTTCGACAGAGGTGGCTCCATTTGGAGGAATCAAACAGTCGGGATTGGGCCGGGAAGGGTCCAAATACGGTATCGAAGACTACATCGAGGTGAAGTACATGTGCATAGGCAGCATTCAGTAAATTTGGCCTCACACCAGCCATTGCGACCACCCGTTCCCTTCGCGGTTCAATCCAAGGGCATCTACGAGGTTAACACTTTTAGCCCAAACACCAGCCACACCCGCTGCCATACGCTTTCCATACAGCGGAATTTGGCACTGAAACTTGGTTAACACACCGCCTAAACCCGCGCCAAAGCCACCGCCAGATCGCCATACCCGGTAAACCGCTTTTCAAGGGGCAGGCCATGCGCTCGGCCACTTCAGCCGCCTTGGCGTCCAGCGCCGGGTCATTCACCTGGGCCTGATAGACCAGTTTGGTGTAGTTTCCAAAGTACACGTCCCGCAGTTCGGGATGCCGATCAAGGCCCATCGTCCGCCACACAAAGGCATCGAACTGCTTGACCAGAAAATCGGTCAGGTAGAAGGCCGTTACCTCGTCCTGTGAAACCTTCGCGAACCTCTCGGTACCCTCGAAAAACGAATAGCAATGCGGCCCGGCAATCATCTCCACACCCATTTCTTCGCATTTCGCCTGTAACAGTCCCCCGGTGCCGCAATCTGCATAGGCCACAAATACCTGGTCATAGGCGGCACGGTGCTTTTCTACTGCCTCAGCCACCGCATCGGTGATCTTCTCGGGATGAAGATGCAGTTTGGCCGGCAGACAGGTCAGGTCCATGTGATCCCAGCTATTCAACCTGATAATCGTCAGAATTTCCCGCGCCAGCGCGCCGCACGCCAGAATCAGCACGCGCCCGATCTTACGATCAGGCGCAGGCAATCCGGTTTCGGTCAGCGTATGGTCGCTGACCGGTAATTTACCTTTGGTGTCAGACACTTGCCGCCAGAACGTTGTGCTTTTTAGCCATGTATTCTTTGGCAGTTTCCACGGCCACGGCTGCATCCCGGCAATAGGCATCTGCCCCGATGGCTTTGCCGAACTCTTCGTTCAGCGGTGCCCCGCCAACCAGCACAACATAATCGTCACGCAGGCCCTTTTCGACCATCGTATCGATAACAACCTTCATATAAGGCATGGTTGTTGTCAGCAGCGCCGACATGCCCAGAATGTCGAACTCGCCCGAGTCCAGCGCTTCGAGATAGTTTTCGACCGGGTTGTTGATGCCCAGATCCTGAACCTCAAAGCCGGCACCTTCCATCATCATGGTGACGAGGTTTTTGCCGATATCGTGGATGTCACCCTTAACGGTGCCAATGACCATATTGCCCAGACGCGGCGCGCCGGTCATTGCCAGCAAAGGCTTGAGGATGCCCATGCCACCTTTCATCGCATTGGCGGCCAGCAGAACCTCTGGCACAAACAGGATACCATCGCGAAAGTCCACCCCCACAACCCGCATACCTTCAACCAGCGCTTTGGTCAGCACGTCATAGGGCACCCAGCCGCGTTCCAGCAGGATGTTCACAGCCTCTTCGATTTCCTCTTTCAGGCCATCGTAAAGGTCGTCGTGCATCTGCAGCACCAGTTCATCATCGCTAAGTTCCGACAGGATGATTTCGTCTTCTTCGTCAGACATGGGCTTATCCTAAATTGACTCTGCATATGCAGCTAGAGGGTTGGCTGGCGGCAATCTGCCTCCTAATCGGACATTTTACTGCAAAATTTGCGACACCATTTTTCTTCATTCCGACCTAAAAGAAAGGGGGAGCTGCCTATCCGCGGCGGCGGCGGCGGGTTCGTTGCCGCTCGGCCTGTTCTCCGGTTCCGTCAGATTCGGAGGAAAAAGCTCCCAATCTGGCAGAAATTGTTTCAAGTTCAGGCATTTCGCCTTTGCCTGAACCTTCCAGAGCAGCCCGCATGGCGCGCAAATGGTCCGGCGTCGTGCCACAGCATCCACCTATAACCTGCGCCCCGCAATCCCGCGCCAGAACCGCATAATCGGCCATCAGTTCAGGCGTACCATCATAATGGATATGGCCGTCAACGTATTTCGGTATCCCGGCGTTGCCTTTGGCGATGATTGGCCGGGTTGGCCCTGCCTCGACAAAGCCCAAAACCGTCCGCAGCAAATCGGCCGCACCCACGCCGCAGTTGGCGCCGAACGCTAGGGGTTGATACGGCATTCCATTCACGATTTCCACCAGTGCGGATGACGTCACCCCCATCATCGAACGTCCTGCAGTGTCAAAGCTCATGGTCCCACACCAGCTGGCACCGAGGTTCTGGATGGCTTCGGCTGCCGCGGCAAATTCCTCGGGTGCCGAAATTGTCTCCACCCAGAGCACATCCGCCCCGCCCTCCAGCAGGCCAGCACCGGTTTCTTCAAATATTTCAACCGCATCGGCATGGGTAAGCGTGCCAAGCGGCGGCATCAGATCGCCGGTCGGCCCCATCGAGCCGGCGACGACAACCGGGCGACTGGCCTTGTCCGCCACTTCGCGGCCAATTTCCGCTGCAATCCGTGAAAGCTCCAGCGCGCGTCCCTGGGCATTGTGCAATTTCAACCGCGAGGCATTGCCGCCAAAACTGTTGGTCAGAAACAGATCAGACCCGGCATCAACAGCCCCCTGATACAGCGCCGAGATCCGGTCCGGGTGCTGATCATTCCACAATTCGGGGGCCTCGCCAGCCTCCAACCCCATGTTAAACAGGTTCGTTCCAGTGGCTCCGTCGGCCAAAATCCAACCTTGCCTGTCTAGGATTTTCGATAATACTTCAGACATTTATACATCTTTCCTAATGTGAAATCACTTTGCAGTGCCTCGGTGCAGTTTGGCGCTTTAGAGCATGTCGCGCTGAAACGAATTCGGCAGGTGCGTTGCGGCATGCTTTTCCTATATGACCGGATGCAACATTAACCATCACCCAAACATAACCGAATAAACGCGACGCGTCCTAAGTTGCCTGTGCCACGAAACCGGGCTTGAGACAAATTCATAATTATCATAACAATTATGAAGACTACGCGGATTCCTCAGCCAAAGCATGCGCCGCAACCGTCTTGATCCGAGCAATCATTGAGCGCAACCCATTGGAACGCTGTGCCGACAAATGCTGGTCCAGCCCCAGTTTTGCAAATGCCGCTGACGCATCCGTGTGTGCCACTTCAGCCAGGGTAACCCCACTGAGCAATGCTTTCAAAATTGCGATCAGACCTCGCACGATCATTGCATCTGAATCCCCGGAAAAGGAAAGCACCGCTTCCGGCCCCTGCCCGTCGATCTGTGGCACCAACCAGACCTGTGACGCGCAGCCGTCGACCTTGGTGGCCGGAACCCGAAGCACTTCATCGAGCGGCTCCATTGCCTTGCCCAGTTCAATGACATGGCGATAGCGGTCTTCCCACTCGTCCAGAAACTCAAAGGTCTCGACGATCTCTTCAAATTCTTCTGTCATCGTTTCACCCTACGGTCGGCATCACGCGCTGACCTAGGCCTGTCATAACCAAAGGTCCAGTGGTTTTTACCCCCACCACCACTCCGGCCTTTCCTTTGGGTCCGGATTTGTCTATCCATTGGCAAAGAATACTTGGGGTCGAGCGAATGAAGAAGCTCCTGATTGCATTGACGATCTGCGGCATGACAGCGGGCTGTGGCGGCGGCAACAGCCTGACCGGCGGCAGCCTTGGCGGCAGTACGGGAAGTACAGGCAGCGCCCGGTCTTCGGGCGGTGGCAGCTCGGCGGGCAGCTTTGGTCTCTTTCCCAACCGACAAAACAAAAACCTGACCCCGGCACAAAAAGTGGCGTCTGATCACGGCAATTTTGTTCCCGTTGTGTCTGACGTGCGGGTGGAGCCGGTTAAGGCCGGTGCCATCATCAGGGTAACGGCCAAGGCCTCGCGGCAGGGTTATTATGATGTCGTTCTGCTGGCACCGGGTGGGCTTGAGCCTGATGAAAACGGCGTCATCACGCTGGAACTGCGCGCCAAGCAGCCCGAACACTGGACCCCAACCAGCACAGAACGCTCACGCAAAATTGTCGTTGGTCGTTTCATCTCGATCCAGAAGCTGCGCCGGACCCGCGCAATCAACGTCATAGCTGCACAAAACCAGATAACGGTTGGCCGCTAGGGCGCGTCGCGTTTATTCGGTTGTGTTTGGGTGACGGTTCATGTTGCATCCGGTCACATAGGAAAAGCATGTCGCGACGCACCTGCCGAATCCGTTTCAGCGCGACATGCTCTAAAGCGCTTCAGATTTGGACGACGTCCGGCCAAACCTGAAATGCTGTGCCCCGAGCCTTTTGACGCTATAGCGTTTTCACATTAACTTGAGACAAGTTGATGTGAAAATCACCTGTCTATGGTGCTGATAACGTTGAAGTTTTGAGTTTTGTTTGGGGTTCAAACAAAAC
>JAAEUI010000403.1 GCA_024227475.1 Paracoccaceae bacterium
AGCTCTCATCCAACCGGACAAAGAAAACAGATTCTCTATTTGGGCATTCAAAATTTCATGAACAAACAATGATCAGCCGCCAACAAGGAACCCCTTTCAGCCGGCATCCAGAAAATCTCTTAAGGTGAGAGAATAACAGCCGATAGAATTAATGGTCGAAAATAAGACAACTAAGGAATACTTGCGATAGAGGGAAAATGGAAAAAGTCCTAAATACCTGGCTGAATCATCAGTGCCGGGCGCTGCCCGGGTCGATACATGCCGTCTTGCTGACCGGTCCACCTGACGAGGGGTCGTATAATTGCACCCTGCACTGGCCGGCTGAACGACGTGATCACTCCGTACTGTCCCGCGTTGCCCAGGCGGCATTGCGCAAACAACAGGCGGTCTTAAAAACCCGTAACAATGCTGATGAAAAGACCGGTGAGCCTTTGGACGCGCTGGCCTGTCCCCTGTATTTGAGTGGCCGGTTGTTCGGGGTTGTCGCCATCGAGATGACCAATCGCTCGCAACCAATGCAGAGAGCATAGGTGCAACAAATTCAGACCGGTGCCAAGTGGCTCGAAACCATGATTCAGCTGCAGGGTTCAACGGCCAAGGAGCAATTGGTCAATCTTGTCGATCTGGTTGCCTCTGGCCTTGAACATGAGCAGTTCAGGATTGCCGCGACCGAGGTCACCAACGAACTTGCAGAGCGCTTTTCCTGTCAGCGGGTGAGTCTCGGTTTTTTGCGTTACAACCGCGTACGGATCGAGGCACTGTCCCATAGTTCCCAAATCGATCAGCAGTCGAACATGATTCGCGCAATTCGGGATGCCATGGAAGAATCTCTGGATCAGGCAACCATCGTTGTGTATCCGGTGGAGTCTGACGACACCTTACTGGTCACCCGATTCCATGCCCGGCTGGCAAACGCGCAGCAGGGGGCAGCGATCTGTACATTGCCATTGATAAAAAACGGTAAACCAATCGGCGCACTGCTGCTGGAACGTGATGCGGACAAGCCCTTTACCGTGGAAACGAAGTTGCAATGTGAGCAGATTGGGCTGCTGCTCGGGCCGGTGCTGGAAACCCGCAGGCGGGATGAACGTCCCTTGCCCTCAAAGATCCTTGAGTCCTTGCAAAGCGGATGCGCCAAATTGTTCGGTCCACGCCATCTGCCGCTGAAAGTTGGTGCCGCTCTGAGCCTGGTGCTGCTGATCTGGTTATCCCTGGCAACTGCACCCTTTCGCATTTCCAGCGATTCGGTGCTGGAAGCGGAGATCCGCCGGTCGATCGTCGCGCCGCAGGAAGGCTACATTGCGGCGGCCCATGTCCGGGCCGGTGATCTGGTCCAGGAGGGGGACCTGCTGGTGACGTTGGATGACCAGGAGCTGCGGCTCGAACAGCGCAAGTGGCAAAGCCAGCGTGCCCAGCTGCTCAAGGAATACCGCAAGGCACTGGCCGAATTCGACCGCGCTGAAGTTGCCATTATCCACGCCAAACGAGCCCAGGCCGAAGCGCAGCTGAAAATGGTCGAGCAGCAGTTGGCGCGCGCAACGCTTATGGCACCATTTTCCGGCCTGATTGTCAAGGGTGACCTCAGCCAGGTTTTGGGCTCGCCTGTCACGCGGGGCGAGGTGCTATACGAAGTGGCTCCGACCGATGCATACCGGGTTGTCCTGATGGTAGACGACCGGGATATCGGATTTGTTTCACTGGGACAACGGGGGCAATTGAAATTGTCCGGCATTCCGGACAAATCCATCAACATCGCAATCGATCGGCTGACGCCTGTCTCAACCACCGAGGAGGGGCGCAACTACTTCCGCGTCGAAGCGATCATGGACAGCCATTCGGATCTGATGCGTCCCGGCATGCAAGGAATCGCAAAAATAGAGATTGGTCGGGAAAAGCTGCTCTGGATCTGGACCCGGCGATTGGTTGACTGGCTGCGCCTGTCTGTCTGGAACCGGTTTCCTTGAGTG
>JAAEUI010000404.1 GCA_024227475.1 Paracoccaceae bacterium
CGGCCGGATTGGATTTACTGCGGCAGGCAGGAGCAGACGTTAGCGGAGATTTGGTCAAAATCCCGCCATCACTTGTCGAGCAATCTCTAAAGTCAGCACCCAACTCATTCAATCTATATTTTCGAGGTTCAGATAAAGTCGCGCTAAAGCTGGACGGACAACACGTTTACTTTGGCCCCGGTTCAGACACCTTTCGCTATCTCGACCCACGCAGCGGCCAACGCCGCGACTTCACCCTAGCCGATATTGCCGACACCATTCGCCTCTGTGATGCGCTGCCCGAAATCGGTTTTGTCATGTCGATTGGCGTTCCCCGCGATGTGCCAACCAACCTTTATTTCCGTTACCAATGTGCAACCATGCTCAGAAATACGACCAAGCCGCTGGTTGTTGTCTGCAACGATTTAGCCGATATGGAAGCCATTGCCCATATGGCGGCGGCCACAATGGGCGGCATGGACAAACTAGCCCAAACACCCAACATTTTGCTCTACTCCGAGCCGACAACCCCACTGCAACACTCCCTAGAGGCCGTCGAAAAACTGCTTTTCTGTGCCGAATACCGAATCCCCGTCACCCACTCACCCGCCCCGATGATAGGCGGCACGGCACCCAGCACCATCGCTGGCGCCGTCGCTTTGGGTAATGC
>JAAEUI010000405.1 GCA_024227475.1 Paracoccaceae bacterium
TATTGGGCCTTTCGCGAGTCAAACAAGTTTCCAATTTTCATTGTGTGACGACATGGAGCTGTCAGGGATTGGAATGGGAGGGTATCCGTTTCAAAGACTTTTTTGCAAATATCGTCAAACCAACGGCTCGACCAAGGCCGGAAGCATCCTTTGTGGTTTTCCGTTGTCAGGATGGCTATCGCTGTAGTTTGTCGCTCAATGACCTGCTGGCTGACGACGTCATGCTTGCGGACAGACTGAACGGAGAAGCGCTGTCAATCGCAAACGGCGCGCCATTACGCCTGATTGCGCCGGCTCACTACGGATACAAAAGCCCAAAGCACCTCAATCGCATTGACTTTATGCAGAGTGACAAGAATTACCGGCCTGCGGCTCTGCGCTTTATGGAGCATCCGCGGGCTCGTGTGGACAAGGAAGAACGCGGGATTGGCATACCCGGCTGGCTGCTTCGGTTTGTATACAGACGATCTGTCGATTCGAACCGGAAGTTATTCAAGCGAGCTTTGGAACAGCATTTGGCTAAGGGTTCCGAAACCGAACCGGGGCACACGGATTTGCAATCCTAAGGATTGCGCTTTGCGGCTACCTTGAATCACAAGGTGAACACAAAACGCGGCCACACCAAAGGTTTAAACCGGCGCTTTGCGTCCAAACTGCTTCAGTTTAAACGCAAAGCGGCGTGGAGCGCTTTTTACCGAGTTCCGAACAGCAGGACTCAACTAACGCAGAACCTTATCAAGGGGTTACGCCTGATGTTTAAAGCGTTTCGCGAAAAACCTGAGACATCAGGTTTTCGGGAAACGCAGCAACATCAATGTCTTGTCGGGACGTTTTTCGCCAAACCTGATTCAGGTTTAACGAAAACCGCTGTAGTGGCAATCTGATCCAGATTGAACAGGAAGTGCTTTAACCCAGATAGGCAGAAAAATGATCGGATGCCGTGTCTTACGGAGTGGGGCTTGGAAAAAAGACTGGCCAATGCCAGACTCCTGCCACGGAAATATCCATATGGGGATGCTAGATTTTAATGGTTGCGGTGACGCAGCAGATAGAAGGACAAGAGCATGTCTCCGACCCTTGCGAGCATTATCATATCATTTGTAATTCTGTTCATTGTGTTCCGGGTTATCGAGTTGCTGCGCGCGCGGGAACGGCGTTTGCCGGTTTTCAGACGTGGCTTCGCGACCGATCTGGCATATTGGGCCTTCGCACCGGTGGTGACGAAAGCTCTAACGAGGGTTGCCCTCTTTGCGGTGATCGCGCCGCTCGCGCTATTTGTCTGGGGTAAGATCGACGAGGACCTGATCCGCCAGGGGTTTGGTCCGGTGGCCCGGCTGCCATTATGGGTGCAGGCTATTGCAATCCTCCTGCTCGCGGACTTTGCCGGATACTGGATGCATCGCTGGCTCCATGGTCGTCGCTTGTGGCGCTTTCACGCGATTCATCATTCCTCGGTGGATCTTGACTGGCTATCGTCGGTGCGCGCTCACCCTGTCGACGGCATTATCAGTGGCGTTTTGACTGCTATCCCCATTCTGGGGCTCGGCTTTGCCCCGATGGCGGTCGCTGGCATTGTTCCGGTGCTTGGCTTGATGGGGGTTCTGGCTCACGCAAACGTTGACTGGGACTGGGGACCGCTAAGGAAGGTTATTGTCTCGCCGCGATTTCACCGATGGCACCACACTGATGAATCAGCTGGCCGGGACACGAACTTTGCCGGCCTGTTGCCGCTCTGGGACATTCTGTTTGGCACATATAATATGCCGCGCGACCAGTTGCCGGTTTCGTTCGGAACCAAATCACCGGTTCCAAGCGGATTCATTGGCCAACTGGCTTTTCCATTCCGAAAACAGTGATTGCTCCCGGGGGGGGAGTATTTGTGATCAGCCAGCCCGGCTATAGCGCTTCTCCATTAAATAGAGACAAGTTGATGTGGAAATCACCGGTCTATGGGTCTGTGACCTACAGCGGTTTTCGTTAAACCTGAATCAGGTTTGGCGAAAAACGTCCCGACAAGACAATGATGTTGCTGCGTTTCCCGAAAACCTGATGTCTCAGGTTTTTCGCGAAACGCTTTAGATATCAGCTCGCCAGTTTATCCTGAAACCCATGCCGGGCCGATTTTGAGATGGTGAAGCGATCCTTCTTCACCTGCAGGAGTTTTCCATCCCGCAGCAGGCGGGAGAGCGAGCGGTTGGTCGCATCCTCAGAGATCTCGTTCTCTTCGAGATAGGTCTCCAGATTGGCCACCAGGTTTTCCTGAGAAAACCTCGGTTGGTTTTCGACAATCGCCAGATAAGCCGCCGATGCCTCCAGCAGTTCGTGCAGAGTTGACGCCCCGGTTTTGGACGCAAACGCTGCAAAACCTGAGTCTTCATCTTCGGGTTGGACGATTTTGAGCGATGGCTTTGCCGCTGCTGGAGATGCTGTTACTTCAGCGTCCTGCTTTTTTTTTTACGGGGTCTGTCTCTGGGGCTTGTGAACCGTCCACGCGCTGGTCGTTGTCCAGAATGAGCGTTGTAACTGATGCGCGCCGCCGCGAAGTGCCATTGCGTTTCACCACGGGGCGGGTGATTTTCATATCATCTTCATGCGTTTTGCGAACTGAGCGGATTTCCTGACGGAAGTTTTCCGGTTCGCTGCTGAGATCCTGCACCTTAGGGCGGTTGGTTTTTGCGCTGCCGCGCATACGCCGTTCGGCTTCCGTAGCCGCAACCGCAGCCTTGAGACGCTCCAGCGCATTTGAACGCCGGGCGTGGGAAGGCGCGCTGAGTTTTGTATTGGTTGTTTCGAGCAGCCGCTCCAGCGCCTCTTCTTCGCGCTGAATATCGTCGCTTTGGCGCAATTCCTGCAACCGCGCAGCACGGTTAATCACCTGGCTTAGCTCTTCTGCCGGTTCAACTGGTTCTATTTCCTGCAGTTTTTCAAGTTTGGCAGGGGCAGGGGCAACCGGTTCAGCAGGCTCGGGTTTCGCTTCAGGTTCTGTCTTGAAATCTTCCGCTGGTTTAGGTGCGACAGGTGCGGGTTTGCTGGCTCTGGAAACGGTTTCTGCCACGTGCTCAACAGCACGCTGCACATCCAGATCAGCCGAATCTTGCGCCTCTTCATCTTCTTCGCGCAACAATTGCGACGCAGGCTGGGCCGGTTCATCTTCTGCCGGTTCAAACAGGGAACGTCGCGATGAGAACACTGCTTCGGCAACAAAGCTGTCTTCTTCCTTGGTTGGTTCTTCAGTGGGAACCACAACGGGTTTTTCAACCCTGGGCTCAGGCGCCGCGACCTTGGCCGGTGATTTTGGTGCATCGACCACATCCGCCTGGCGCAGAATAATTCCGCTGTCGGATACTTCGGCATCCACTTTGTTTGGATTGGCGTCTTTTGCGATCCGGTGCAATGTGTTCGCATCGGGTTGTAATGGCTCGCCGCCAAAATACCGGTCTTCTGCCGCCAGTTTGCGAAAATACTCGGCCACCAGTTGCATCGTTGTGAACGGGTCGTCAAAACCTTCCAACGTGCAGGCGAATGTCCCATAGGACACAGTCATTACTTTAGGATGCGATTCCATGATTTACTCTACTACTCACTACACGCCCCAACCATGGTTAATTTAGCTGATTTCATTGGTCCTACCTAGAGAAAAAACATAAAGCTTGTGTGAATCGATCAGAAAAATCAGGGATTAGATCAGTTTGGGAACCAATAAGAAGAATGTGTCTCAAATTGTTGAGACTGCCCAAATATTGACACTTTTGGGCGCCGGTGCCACAAAAAAGCCAGATTTGAACCGGGCTTTGCGGGTGTCAGAGCGGCTTGTTTGCGCGGATTCGGGTGCGGATACAGCCCTGAAATGGGGGTACAAACCTGATTTGGTCATTGGTGATCTGGATTCGGTTGACCGTGACAGGCTGCGTCGGGAGGGCATTCCGGAAATACAGGTTTTGGATCAGGAAACTACTGATTTTGAGAAATGCCTGGGATTGCTTGAAGCCAAAACCATTATCGCGGTGGGGTTTACCGGGAAGCGTCTGGACCATCAGCTTGCCGCTTTCAATGCGCTGGTGAAGTATCCGCGCAAACAGGTTCTACTGATCGGTGATGTGGATCTCTGCTTTGTCTGCCCGACAACCCTGGCGTTGGATTTGCCGGTAGGGGAAAGGGTTTCAATCTTCCCAATGGCAGACTGTCGTTGCAAAAGCCGGGGGCTGGAGTGGCCGCTGGCAGGATTGGATATGCAACCAAACGGCCAAATCGGAACGTCGAACCGGGTTTGCCAGCCTAATGTCAGAATAACCGTCCAGGCCGGTCACCCGATCTGCATTCTGCCAAAACGAAACCTCAAGCGTGTAATGGCTGCCTTAACAGGCGGGCAGGTTAACGGCTAAACCACCCAGCGAGGTTTCCTTGTATTTGGTGTGCATATCAAGCCCAGTCTGGCGCATCGTTTCGATGCAGGCGTCAAGTGACACCAGATGCTTGCCATCGCCGCGCAGCGACAGAGATGCCGCCGACACTGCTTTGATGGCTCCCAATCCGTTGCGTTCGATACACGGGGCCTGAACCAGCCCTTTGATCGGATCGCAGGTCATCCCCAGGTGATGTTCCAGCGCAATTTCCGCGGCATTTTCCACCTGCTCGGGTGTGCCACCCAGAACCGCGCACAAGCCCGCAGCGGCCATGGCGCTGGCAGAACCGACTTCGCCCTGGCAGCCAACCTCAGCACCGGAAATCGAAGCGTTGTTCTTGATGATCCCTCCAATCGCACTGGCGACCAGCAGGAAAATCACCACATCTTCGCGCTTTGCCGTGGGCACATGGTCAAGATAATAGCGGATCGTCGCAGGCACCACGCCAGCCGCACCGTTTGTCGGGGCGGTCACAACCTGGCCGCCAGCGGCATTTTCCTCGTTCACGGCCATGGCATACGAGGCTATCCAGTCGTTGATGACATGGGGCGGGGTCATGTTCTGGCCCTGCTCTGCTTTCAGTTTGTCCTGGATTTCCATTGCCCGGCGCCTGACGTTCAGACCACCGGGCAAAATGCCTCCGCTCGCCAGGCCTGTGTCAATGCAGCGTTCCATAACCTCCCAGATGTGCATGATCCGCTCATGCAGGTTTTCCTCTCCCGAGCGCGAGCATTCGTTGTCCCATTTGATCTGTGAAATCGACTTGCCGGTTTGGGCACACATCCGCATCATTTCGTCGGCATTTTCGAACGGGTAGGGGACTTCTCCGCGGGTGTCGAGCATGTCTTCGGCACAGTCCATTTCGGCAGCCGTGACCACAAAGCCGCCACCGATGGAATAATAGGTTTCTTCGAACAGAACCCCAGCCTGGGCATCCCAGGCAAACAGTTTCATCCCGTTGGCATGGCCGGGCAGATCGTTTTCATAGTCGAAAATCAGGTCTTTGTCGGGGTTAAATGTATAGTCGGCATGCCCCGGTGGACGCAGAATGTGTTCCGAGGCAATCCGGGCTTCTTCGGCCTTGGCGGCTGCGGGGGCAAAATTTTCCGGCTCAAACCCATCCAGGCCCAGAATCACCGCCCGGTCGGTCCGGTGCCCCTTGCCGGTGAAGGCCAGCGAGCCGTGCAACGAACCACCCAGCCGGCGCGCCTGAATGCTGTGCGCTTTCAGATCGTCGAGAAACATCGCGGCGGCAATCATCGGCCCCATAGTGTGCGAGCTTGACGGGCCGACGCCAACCTTGAAGATTTCGAAAATGCTGAAAAACATGCTGTTGTGCCCCGTAGTATCGCGTTGCAGATGCCCGTTGGGACAAAAAAGCGCAATTCTATAACCGACACCTTTGCACCATATAAAGCCATTCCGGCGTATCTGGGCGAGAAATTCTATCAACAAAACGGA
>JAAEUI010000406.1 GCA_024227475.1 Paracoccaceae bacterium
ACAACCGGAACTGGTTGGCTTGCCAGCGATGACAGGACGTGCGGTCGGATTTGGTGTATAGTTTGTGCTCCTTGATCAGATTCTCCATTTTACCGCGCGCGCAGTAGATTTTTTCATAGAGATGTTTGCCGCGCCCGGCCAGATTGGTGACGATATATCGAACATCACTGCCTTGCTCTGTAGCTTCCACGCGGGCGATCACCTTGCGCTCCTTTGACCAGCTTTTTGCACCATACCGGGTCTGGAAGAAACGGCGGACCTTGTGTCTTTCTCCAACCGCCCGGCGGGTTGCAACATCTTCGCACCAGGGGTGTGATATCTGTTTCAGGGTTTTGTTGCCGGGCAAACCGAGGATATAGGTACAGCCGGTTTGTTCCAGAAGCTTCATCACTTCAGGGGTGCCATAATGCCCGTCACCGCGTACTGTGATGGTGACGCGCGGCCAGTTCTGCCGGATGCGTCGGATCACGTGGCGCAGGACTAAAGCTGCTTCCTGTCCGGAGGGACGTTTGCCAGGCCGCAGCACAAAACACACCGGCTTTTGTGACGCTGCATCGTAAATATGGATTGGCTGGAAGCAATAGCCGCCAGCGTGGGTGTTGAACAAGGACAGTTGCTGACCACCATGCGTGCGATCACTGGTATCATCAATATCAAGCACGATATGTCCCGGCACGGTGCGGAAGCTGGTGCAGAACAAATCAATCAGTGCCAGCCCCATGCGGGCCAGTTCGCGCCACGATGGGGTATTCTCCAACCGCGACAAGGTCGGCTGGGAAGCCAGCGCATGACCGGTGTCCGGCAGACGGTCGCAAGCCATCTTGAATGCCGGATCATGACGCAATTCATCAAGGTCGTCACAATCCTCGTATCCGCAGTCAATCGCCAATATGCGCGAGCGGATCATGCTGGCATAACCATGAAGAGTACGTGATGGATCTCGTCTGTCGTGCAAGCAAGCCGCCAGCGTGTCGGCGAATTTCAGACGCCGTTCAAGTTCGCGCAGCAAAAGCACGCCACCATCACTGGACAGCGCCCCGCCATCAAACCGGGCGTGGACATCAACGCCTTCTACAGGTGACAAACCGGGCAGTAACAGGCTATCTTCGGTCATGGCGGGTGGGGTTTTCTGTCGGTAACGTATGTTCTTGTTTAAGCACCAAAATCATACGATATTTCAACAGTTTAATCCACACTCGCCAACCATTTCAATCACACCGATGAATAATTCAGGTTAGGTGGGGCTCACCGGACGTTCACCAATCAGCGTTCGGATACAACAAACGAAGAAATTAGAATCGTGGCGCCGGGGCAACTGC
>JAAEUI010000407.1 GCA_024227475.1 Paracoccaceae bacterium
GATACTAACTACGTTCAAAGCGGAGGCGACTGGTAGCTGCAATCCGTTACGTATCGATATTGGCAACGCTGAGGGCATTGTCCTGGATGAAAACCCGGCGTGGCTCGACCTCTTCGCCCATCAGACGTGAAAACAAATCGTCGGCCTGAGCCGCATCATTTACCCGAACCTGCAACAAGGTGCGTTCATCAGGATCAAGCGTGGTTTCCCACAGCTGATCCGGATTCATTTCTCCCAGTCCCTTGTAGCGCTGCAATGCAATACCCTTGCGCCCAGCGGCAAAAACCGTTTCAAGCAATTTGGCGGGGCCGCTGATCGTGGTAAATGTGTCCTTGCGCCGGAATACGGGGGGGCTGGCATAAATCTCCTGAAGCTGGCTGGAAAATCCGTCGAGTTTTCGGGCATCAGCAGAGCCAATCAAGGCCATATCTATATGCCGGGCTTCACGTACACCACGTACTGTTCGTTCAAACAACAGTCCGCCATCATCCTGGAGCGAACCTTGCCAGCCCTGTTCAGTTTCTTCGGATATGGCATCCAGGCGTCGCGCTACCTTTTGCGCAACGTCACTGGCCTGATCCGGGTCAGCCATCAATTCCGCA
>JAAEUI010000408.1 GCA_024227475.1 Paracoccaceae bacterium
AGGGGAATGCCAGTACAGGCCCACAGGCTTAGCCTTTTTAGTGGTGTGGCCTGAACATCGTGGATTTCCGATGGCAGCATGATCACGCTTAACAATAAGTTAAGAATGATTGCTGTCTGGATCGCCTGCGGTGGTTCCATCACGAAAAGCAAAAAAGGTCCTGCGATCAACCCCAGCCCCACGCCCGTGGTCATTTGCAGTGCCGCGCCGATGAATACCATCAGGAACGGCAGCAGGGAAAATGCAGCAATGCTGTCGGAAATCATCTGATCCATCACCTCAAGCGGCGCCGCACACTGGGCTATGACGCCTTTCAGGACAATTCCTCCGTGAAGTCATCCGCGATTGCAGCGCCAGAGATACTATAGAACCGCTCGCCACCGGTTAACAATGGTCATGCCACCAAGCAGGAATTTCTATGGACGAGTGCTGGATCGTGGGGCACTAATATCTGCAAGTGAAAATTGATGGGGCAGCAAAATGCAGATAAACAAGAACGTCTTCGGCGGGCCGGACGCGATCAAGGATTATCTAAACCCGGGCAACCTGCCCTACCTGCCTTTGGTTGAGTTGCCATCCACACTCAACCCCTTCACCGAAGATGGCGTGCGCATTCAGGCAAAGCTGATGAACCTTTTGCCATTGGGCAACGTTAAAGCCCTGCCTGCCTATAACATGATCATGGAAAAAGCCCTGAATGGTGATCTCGAAAACGTCAGCGAGTTGATCGAGAACTCGTCAGGGAACACCGTGTTCTCGCTTGCCATTGCCGCGCGTCAGTTCGGTGTGGAAAAGACCAATTCCTATGTTCCTGCCGAGATTTCTTGGAACAAGCTCTTGATGCTTCTCTTTTTTGGCATCCATCCAATTGTTAACAAGGAACCTGAAAGCCCGTCGGAAAATGACCCGGCAAGTGGTGTTTTCAAGGCACGCAAGGACGGCGAGCGACCGGACATGCTGAACCCCGGCCAGTACGAAAACCCGGACAATCCCGGGGCGCATGAAAAATGGACCGGCCCACAGATCTGGGATCAGACTGACGGCAAGCTCAGCCTTTTTTGTGCCGGATTGGGTACGACCGGCACGTTGATCGGGACTGCGACATACCTCAAGCGCAAAAATCCCGACCTGCCAGTTGTGGGTGTTATGCGTGCCCCCGATCAATACGTGCCGGGGGCGCGAACCGAAAAGCTGCTTAATCTCGTGCGCTTCGACTGGCGGTCGCATGTGAACCACGTTGAGCGGGTGGATAGTGAGGCCTCGTACCGTCTAAGCATGGCGATGAGCCGTCTGGGGCTTTTGGTTGGGCCGACATCGGGAATGGCCCTGGCCGGGTTATTGCAGCATTTGCAAAAGGTGAAAGATCAGGGCCAATTGGATCAGTTGCGCAATGAAGACGGGGAAATTCTGTGCGTTTTCCCATGTCCCGACGGGCCACTGCCTTATCTCGACGAATATCCAAAATATGTCGACGCCTCGGAGTTCCCGGAGATCCGCTACAAAGACTTATTGTTAAATAATCCTGAGTAGTATTGAAGCTCAGGGCTGGCCTTTCTGATCAACCCATCCGCCTCATTCAGTGAAGCAAAAGGCGGACTTCGGTTCTTGGACGAGGATTGGGGTGTTGGTGTTAGAGCCGCGTCGTTTTAATCCGGACCGGGACAAGGCGTTTCGAAACGCCTTGAGAAAGCGGTTTCGAAACCGCTTTTCCCGCCCCCATCTTCTGAAGTCATTCCGGTTTTCAGAACGGTGCTCTAATGCGGGGTTTCCTCCCCCGAACTAAGCCCATTCACCATCACGATGCGCCTTGTGCGATCAGGCTGCAAAATCTTCCGGGTTCGATATTTCCGCCGTGACAATTGTGGCAATCGTCTTGCCTGCAACATCAATCCGTCCGTTCAAAACAGCAGCAATGCCGACGGCAGCGCCGGGCTCTTCAACGATCTTGTACTTCTCGAAAGCAAAGCGCATCGCCGCGCACCTCATCGTCGCTACCCTGCAGCGCCTTGGCGGCATAGTGCACATCACCCAGAGAAATCGGCAGTGCGCCGGTCATCGTCAAGCTGCGTCGCCTGCGATCTGATAGACAGCATCGCCGCGCTTAACCTGTCCCATTGCCCGTTTACAAAGGACTATCCCCGCATAAGGTGAACGGACCGGGTCCGGCATTTTCCAGGGCGCATCAGGATGCTGCACTTGGCCGACAATCTCGCCTTCGTGCACCGGATCCCCGATTTCCTTGAAAGGCTCAAAAAGACCCGCCTCGTAAGCAAAGACAGATCCTCGCGCATTCAGCTCGCGCGTGCCCCGCGTTGCATCAGGCCGATAGCCGGGCAGCATTCCCAACGAATGCAGAATACGCCGCAACCCGCGTTCGGTTTGGCGCAGTATGTCGAGATCCACTCCACCACCGCCGCCCAGTTCGGCCATGATCCCGGTGACCCCGTTGCGGTTGGCAGCGCCCAAAGCGGTGCGCGCGGTGGAGTTCGGACCACCACCCCCGGTGAACACCCAAGCATAGGGTAGATCAAAGGCCGCCTGAAGCGATGTGAGTTTTGTCGCCTCACCCTCGTTATGCCCCATCCCGCGCAGCATTGTGGGAGGATAGAAAAGTGACGAGCCACCGGAATGAAGATCAACCATGTAGTCAGCCAGAGGCATCAGGTTGTTCTCGATGTAGTCGGCGATCATTTGCGTGGGCGTGCCGCGTGGGTCGCCGGGAAAAGTACGGTTGAGATTACCCTCGTCGATCGGCGAGGTGCGAAGACCGGCCGCGGCGGCAGGGTAATTTGCCATGGTCAGCAGGATAATCCGACCCAGGATGTCTTTGGGTGACAGCTCCTGCACCAGTTTTGTCAGCGCAATCTGGCCCTCGTATTCATCGCCATGATTGCCCGCGATCATCAGCACGGTCGGGCCTTCAGAGTCTGAGATCACAGCGACCGGTACCGGGATCCAGCCATAGGCCGAGCAATGAACCGAATGCGGCACCTGAAGATACCCGGTCTGCTTGCCTTCTTGGGCGAAATCGACCTCGGAGGTGATCAGTGTGGCGGACATTGGATCCGTCTCAACCATTACCAAGGGCAGCGGCTAGACCGGGAAGGTGGCGTGTCGCGAAATCCATTTTTTCTCCGCCAATAAAGTCATTTCGGCGATTAACGAATTATCGTTACCCTGCCGTCTTGTCAAGTTTCTACTTTTCGGTCAGTAAGGAATTATGGAACAGGAAGCAGCAATAGAAGCCTTTTGGGCCCTCGCCCAGACCTCGCGTATGGCAATCTTTCGCCTTCTCGTGCGTGCCGGCCCCGAGGGTCTTTTGGTTGGCGAGATATCCCGCAGACTGGATATTGTGCCCTCGACACTCTCAGGCCATCTGGCAATACTAAAGCGGTCCGGATTACTGAAGGCCACCAGACATCAGCGGGAAATCCACTACGCAACCAATCTTACCGTCGTCAGCGATCTGATCAGCTTTCTGTTGTCAGACTGCTGCGAAGGCCGTGTGGAAAACTGCTCCGAGATTATTTCCCTGCTTAAATCAGCCTAGCCCGAAAAATAAAAATGGTGCAGATGGTAGCCATCCCATTTTATTCTCAATTCAGCAAGTTACGTTCGTTCGGATTATTTGGGTTTTTACAAACTGTTTCGCAGTATTCTTCAAATCCCACCCGTTCAACGAACTGGGGAACCCCCACTGTCCAGTCGTCAAATGTCAGTTGAGCGCGACAAAGGCGTCCTTAGCAGCAAAGCCGGGTTCTGGTAAGAGTTTGACACGGTCGTAAGAACCTTTTGTCACCAATGAAGCTGGCAATCTGGTATGCGTGAACTCTCAAGATGGGAAGAACCGCGGATGGCTACTTACGTCACGCCGCAAAAGTGCAAAAGCTGGCCCCGTACTCGCCGCCGTGGAAACAAGGCCGAGGGAAAAGGGTACCTTTGCTTCAGACTGTGCAAAAAAAGGCAACAAAAT
>JAAEUI010000409.1 GCA_024227475.1 Paracoccaceae bacterium
CAAATCCATCTATGCATCAGGCCCGGGCGGTCAGCATGTGAACAAGAACCGCACTGCGATGCAGTTGCGTTTTGATATCACCCAGGAATATGGCCTGAGCCATGGGGTGCAACAGCGGTTGATCCGACTGGCAGGAAACCGGGTAAGCGGTGACTACAAGTTGATCATTACTGCGCGTCGCTACCGCAGCCAGGAGCGTAACCGCAAGGATGCCCAGGAACGGCTGTTTGAGCTTATCCGCAAGGCGGCAGAGCCGCCAAAGCCGAGGATAAAGCGCAGACGCTCCCGTGCCGCCAATCAGGATCGATTGGAAGAGAAGCGCAAGCGTAGCGAAGCAAAGGCCGGGCGTCGCAAGGTGCTCAATTATTGACGGAGATAAATTGTGAATTGCACGAATATAACAATGAATTGCGATGGAGGGGTATCCCGGCCATCCATGCGTTGAAAGAGGCAATACATCGTTCAGCGGTTCAGGTTCTGTATGCCTGTCCTGCGCACCCAAGCTAACCCAGTAAGGGGATTGCCCGGTGTGTACAGAACGACAGTGGGCTTTTCAACCCCAGCGAAGATAGCTCAGTGGGTAGAGCAGCTGATCAACTCAGCCTGTCGCGGGTTCGATTCCCGTTCTTCTGCACCAGCCTATTAAGCTGGCTTGGAAAAGGCGCAAGCCTGTGGTTCAAATCCACCCTTTTGATGTAGGTAACATCACACCCGGACGGGGCCCCCGTGGCTGAAGGGCCGGTAACGCAGTTTGTTACTGAATCTTCAGGCCACAGCGCACCAGTTGCTTTGCATGGCAA
>JAAEUI010000410.1 GCA_024227475.1 Paracoccaceae bacterium
ACAGATAACGGCCGCTCGAAGCAGCGACCCATATCCGTTCCTAGTGATTGGACTTACTCGTAGGCTCCGGCAACCGCGTACCCCTTGCTGTTGCCCTTCCAAAGAGCCCACACACACACGGCTACCGAGATCCATGTGTAAATAGCCGGAGCGCTTCCGCCAGCACCCATATACATGGCACCTTCTACTGCGTCCCAGGTTGCTTCTGCGAATGGAAATCCCATTGATTTCTCCTTTCAAGTTTTGAGTTTACTCTGCCGGAGCGGCAGAAGCAGGGATGCCTTCTGGATAAGCTGCCGAAGCAACTTTCACCGGATCGAGGCCGTGTTCTTCTGCACCCGCAGGTACGCGCAGCAAGCCCAGCATTTTCAGCAGGAGCGAGACAACATAGCCCGGAACAAAGCCCAGCAGGAAGAAGACCACGGCGCCAACGATCTGACCAATCAGGCTGACGGTCGGCACTTCACCAGCTGCGCCCTGCAGTGCAGGGAAGCCGGACGCGAAGACGCCAAGCATGATCAAACCATAGAGGCCGATCGTACCGTGAACGGTGACCGCCCCAACGGCGTCATCAATGCCCATCCTCTCAAGGATCCGGGCGCATGGAGCCAGCAGTACGCCAGCACCGCAACCGATGACAAACGCCAGACCCGGCCAGTAGATGTCCAGACCAGAAGCCGTCGCGATGATACCGGCAAGCGCGCCGGACATCATCCAGAACGGATCACGGGTCATCACCCAGGCACCGATGATACCACCGGAGAAGCCCATCAGGATGTTGAACGACAATGCCGACAAGGTGATCGGTGTGCCGTAGATGGTGGCGAACTTGTCACCATACCAGGACCAGGCTTCACCCGGTACAATCACACAGGCCATCAGGAAACCCCAGAAACCGGCGATGATCAGCATCAGGCCGATACAGGTCAGTGGCATGTTGTGACCAGCGATGTGGTTGGCAGAGCCATCCGCATTGAACTTGCCGATGCGTGGGCCAAGGTTAATCAAAATACCCAGTGCAAAGAATCCGGCAACAGCGTGGACCAGACCGGCAGCACCGAAGTCATGCAGGCCGAACTTCTGGACCAGCCAACCGTCTGCGTGCCAGCCCCAAGCGGCTGCAACCACCCAGGCAAATGAACCAAGCACGATGGCAAGGATCACAAAGCCAACAGTCTGGATGCGTTCGATAACAGCGCCCGACATGATTGATGCGGTTGTCGCCGCAAACATGGTGAAAGCACCCCAGAATACGCCGGAAGCGTTGTCTGCGATATTCGGACCCATGTATTCAACCCACGGCAACGCGATTGCGTTGGCGTATTCCGTACCGGAAATGCCGTTCGGCCCCGGTGCGCCCGGCAAACCTGTTGGGAACCCCCAATAGACCCACCAGCCAAAATAGTAGAATGTTGGACACATAAAGGCGAATGCCAGAATGTTCTTAACGCCCGATGACAGGACGTTTTTCATTCGCGATGCGCCCATCTCGTAGGCCAGAAAGCCTGCGTGGATCAGAATCATCAACGGAATTGTCAGATAATAGTAGGTTTCGGCGAACATCGTGTTCGTCGTATTCCCTTTTGCCTCAATCGCAGCGACTTGCGCGACCAGCTCGGCTAGTTGTTCTTCCATGTTACTCCCCCTTGGAAAAGGTGCCGGCCTGCTTTCGAATAGCGGTCTTGTCTGTTACCGGCAGTGTCAGTGCCGCGCACCTTACTACAGAGCCAAAGATAAACCAAAAACTTTTTATAATAGACCAATTTTATACCAATAAGGCAGAAATCACCGTTTGGCGGGGAGTTCCCGCCAGATAGCAAAGGCCATAATCAGACCAATATCAAGCTCGAAAGTCTGCTCGAATCCCGCGCTTCATTCCTCACTGACTCTCCTGTTAGAGCGTGAGCCAACAAAAATTCATGTAAGGAAATGTTCCCCTTTCCACGGTTCCTGTCGATCAGTCTACTCTGTTTCGGAAAGGCGAACCAGGTTTTCCTGACCAGACGGAAACGCGGGGATTATTGGAACCCGGCAAAGGCACGATTCGTATCTTCAGGGTATTGTATAAAGGAGGAGTCAGAAAATTTTATTAAAATTCAATATATTACTCGGGGAGTTACAGTATTGTTCAGAAAATCATCTCTTCTGTTCCCGGTTCTAACGGTCTCGTTCCACTCTAAGCAATAACTGGCAATAAGGGTGTGACTGAGGGAAAAGACCTCGGGTTTACGGTCAAACAGGGCTGTTTTTTCATCAAGAGGGGCTGAGCTTGGTGTGCTCGTCCCGGCTCCAAGCGGCTGGCCAAGCTCTGCGAATTTGGGAAATGACCGCCATATTCACAGAGCGGAACAAGGGTTTCGCTCAGGCAATTATCACTATAACCGACCGTTATATCCTTCGTTTGGCTTCTGGTGGAAACAACGCCGGATTTTGGCGAATCCCCAGACATAATGAGATTCGTGAACAGGACGTGTGGGTATTTTCCACGATTAAACCCATCCGCGCTCTAATGTCGGACGACTGGGTCAATGGGGCCAAGCGGCCCGCCGGTCGCCATTTCAACAACCTGCGCGACCTGAAGCAGTCTGGCTTCGTCGCGGGGGTGGCCAATCAATTGCAGGCCAACCGGCAAGCCGCTCTTCGATAATCCAACTGGCACAGAAACAGAAGGCAGCGTTGTGGTCGGCGAAAGAAACGAGAATTTCAGCCAATCCAGATAATCCACCAGCGGTTCGTCATCTATTTCGTGCGGAAATTCTTCCTCGACCGGCCCAGGCATTAAGCCAACGACCGGGCAGGCCAGAACGTCAAAATCACGAAGGAATTCCACTGTGTTACTAAAAATCACAGACCTCGCAATCTGCGCATCATATATATCGTCGGCCTCCAGCTTCCGTCCCTGGTCGATGTTGTCTGCCAGAGTGTGCTTGAAATGACGTTGCACAGCATCAGGCGCCCGGCCCGGCCCGGCAGCCCACAGCATGGCGCGCAGGGTTCGGTAGGTGCGTTCCAAATCAGGCAATTCCGGACAGTCTTCTTCAACCAGCCCACCAAGGGTTTCGACTTGGCTCAGTGCCTGACGCAAGTGCATATCCATTTCGGCGGAAACGGATGCAAAACCATTTAGGTCCGGAGCATAGGCAATTCGGACCTTTTGGTCTGCTTCTAACACTGATTGTTGATACGAGGTGTCCGGCGCCGGCCAGGAAAGTGGCTCCGAGGGATCAAATCCAGCCATTGCATCGAGGAAAAGCGCGCAGTCCCGTACCGATCGTGCCATCGGGCCCTGAACCGCCTCGGTATGAAAGCGCAGAACTTCGGAGCCCGTTACGATACCCGGGCTTGGCCGAAAACCCACCACCCCGCAAAAAGCGGCCGGGGTGCGCAAACTGCCAGCAAGATCAGATCCGTGGCTGAGCCACACTTCGCCTGTGGCAAGGGAAACCGCAGCCCCCCCAGATGACCCTCCTGCATTTCTGCTTGTGTCCCAGGGGTTGCGGGTCATGCCAAAAACCGCGTTGAATGTGTTGCCACCGGCGCCCATTTCCGGCGTGTTGGTTTTGCCGACCACAATGCCGCCGCGCTCCTCCAGCCGGGTCACATGAGCCGAGCTTTGTTGCGGGACATAATCCGCAAAGCCCTCGGTACCGAATGTTGTCCGCACGCCAGCCACTTCCGAAAGGTCCTTGATTGCGATTGGCAAACCGCCCAGCCAGCCAGGGTGATTGGGCTCGGCAGCGCCAATTGAAGCGGCACGCGACTCTGCCCGGGCACGGCAGGTTGTAGGCATGGCATTAACTGCCGGTTCAACCGTTTCAATGCGTTCGAACGCGGCATCCAAAAGTTCGCTGGGGCTAACCTCCCGGCGGCGCAGGAGTTCAACAATCTCGTGAGCTGCCAGTGCAGAAAGGGGATTGCCAGAGTAACCCGGTTTAGTCGTCATTCAGATTGTGCCTTTGCAGCAATTATTCAGGGTCTTCATATGCGTCCAACGGTGGGCAGGTGCAAACCAGATTGCGGTCACCATAAGCGTTGTCAACCCGATTGACCGGTGGCCAGTATTTGTCCACGGCAAAAGCACCCGCAGGATAGCAGGCCTGTTTGCGGCTGTAGGGCCGATCCCAGTCACCAATCAGGTCTGCAACCGTGTGTGGCGCCAGTTTCAGCGGGTTGTTGTCGGGATCGATTTCTCCGTTTTCGATGTCGCGGGCTTCCTGGCGGATCGAGAGCATAGCCTCGCAGAACCGGTCAACCTCGGCTTTTGGTTCGGATTCCGTTGGTTCCACCATCAGAGTACCGGCAACCGGCCAGCTCATAGTCGGCGCGTGGAAGCCATTGTCCATCAGCCGTTTTGCGATATCGTCAACATTGACACCGGCGCTTTCGGCCAGTGGGCGGGTATCAAGTATACATTCGTGCGCCACCCGGCCTCTGTTGGACTTGTAAAGGATGTCATATTCGTCCTTCAGCCGGGCTGCGATATAGTTCGCGTTCAGGATTGCAACTTTGGTTGCCTGGGTCAGGCCATCACCGCCCATCAAAAGACAATATGCCCAACTGACGGGAAGAATAGAAGGTGATCCAAACGGCGCCGCTGAAACCGGGCCAACGTCTGATCCCCCTTCAGGGTGTCCAGGCAGATAGGGCTCCAGATGCGCCTTCACCCCGATTGGCCCCATGCCCGGCCCGCCGCCGCCGTGTGGAATGCTGAACGTCTTGTGCAAGTTCAAATGGCTTACATCCCCGCCGATGTCACCAGGGCGGCTCAGCCCCACCATAGCGTTCATGTTGGCCCCATCGATGTAGACCTGACCGCCGTGTTTGTGGGTGATGTCACAAACCTCGGTCACGGTTTCCTCGAACACTCCATGGGTTGAAGGATAGGTGATCATGCAGGCGGCGAGAGCGTCGCTGTGTTTTTCTGCAAGCTCGCGGAAGTGATCCAGGTCAATGTTGCCCTTTTCGTCTGCTTTCACCGGCACCACCTTCCAGCCTACCATCTGGGCAGACGCCGGGTTAGTGCCATGTGCCGAGGTCGGGATCAGGCAGATGTTCCGGTGCCCCTGCCCGTTTGCGCCGTGAAAGCCGCGAATGGTCAACAACCCTGCATACTCGCCTTGCGCTCCTGAGTTGGGCTGCTGGGAAATCGCGTCATAACCGGTGATCATGCAAAGCTTGTTATTAAGCCCGTCGATCATCCGCTGGTAGCCTTTCGCCTGATCAGCAGGAACAAATGGATGCAGGTTGGCAAATTCAGGCCATGACACCGGGATCATTTCTATGGTGGCGTTCAGTTTCATGGTGCAAGAGCCAAGTGGGATCATCGCACGATCTAGTGCCAGATCTCGGTCCGCCAGGCGTCGCATGTACCGGGTAATCTCAGCCTCTGCTCGATTGAGGTGAAAAATCGGATGTGTCAGATATTCACTTTCGCGCAGGGCGTGTTCGGGTAAACGGTACTCCCGGTTAGCCTCAGAATCATCTTTCATGTCACCGCCAAAGGCAGCCCAGACGGCCTCGATGGTTTCAGGGCGGGTTTGTTCGTCAAGAGAAACACCGACAGCGGTTTCTCCGATTTTGCGCAGGTTGACGCCATGAGCAACAGCGGCTTTCATCACAACACCCTGCAACGCCCCCACATCAATCGTAATGGTGTCAAAAAATACTTCCGGTTCTACTTTGAACCCCAG
>JAAEUI010000411.1 GCA_024227475.1 Paracoccaceae bacterium
AGGGCGCGATCTCATCCAGTTTGTGGCTGATATATTCATAACTCAGCCCGTGAAATCCGAAACGGCGCACCCCTTGTTCGTAGAGTGCACGTGGCAGGGCGAATGTGTCATTAACCCAAGGGTGCGAGCGGTGGAATGCCGTATCGAAACACCCAACCTGAGGCGCATCTGGAAATGCCTGTTGTGTGGCCTTTATGCCTGCCAGGTTGTGTGGCTGGTGCAATGGTGCGAACGGGATCAGTTTTGTCAGCTTGCCAAGTGTCTTTGTATCGAGTTTAACGGGTCCCTCATGATCAAGCCCGCCATGCACAATACGATGGCCAACGGCCATTATCGCGGCGTTGGGAGCATGTTTTGATACCGCCGCCAATATTTCGTCCAGCGCTTCGCCGGGGTTGCGCGCCTGGGCCTCCGGCAAGTCGACTTCTTCCAATATCACGTCCTCAGCACTTTTGATTTTCACACGCGCGTCAGAACCGATGCCTGTGACGGCGCCCTTGAGCATGAATTTCGGATCATCTGCCTTCGTGAATATCGCGAACTTGACGGAGGATGAACCAACATTGAGTGTGAGAATAGCAGGGGTCATGGGTCAACTTTTTATGAGAGCGCCGGAAGTGGTTTGTTCATCGCCATGTGAACGATTACGACAAACAATTATCACCAGCTCCAGGTGCTGTCATTGCATATTTGCGAAACCAAAATCGCCGACACCGAAATTCCTGCCCCGTTACGGCTTCTCGCTGCGGTGATCACTGCACTAAACGGGTTGTTTGAACAATTTGACGCAAGCGTTGCCGCCCGCCAGCTGGAAAAAACAAGACCATCGGCGATGCCCGTATGGCCGCCGGCAGCCTACCTGAACCAACACCGGGCTGCGTCACCGCCACCGCCGACCTTGCCCTGGACATGCTGGAAGTTGCAGTCGGCTATACCTGCCCGGACAGTAACCCGGTCAGAATAAACAGGATCCCATACCGGCCCCGTACTGGCCGGTGTTATCGGCAAGACCCGGCTCGGCTACGACCTGTGGGGCGGCACCGTCAATGTGGCGAGCCGGCTGCAGGGAGCTGCAGCACCGGGCACCATTCAGATATCCGAGCCGGTGCAATTGGAACTTGCCGATGAGTATACTTTACGACCACTCGGCCCGGTTATGCTCAAGGGCAAGGGCGAGGTGCCAACCTGGGAATTATTCGGGAAAAGGTAGTGAAAATCGCTAGTTATCATTAGTTGTTGCGGCAATACATTAGTCATGCATGCCTTCTTTTGGCGGATGAGTTTTTACAAGGCTTCCACCACGGCTCATTTGGAAGCCGTGCGGGCGCACATGCGATTGTGGTCATTCGACAAATTTATGTGCCTAACGGTTGGCAACGCAAAGATTTCGAGCCATGTTACAAAACATGGCATTTGGAGTGTTCATCCACCGGACTGATTCAATTTACGACGATGTGCCGTCCGTGCAGTATCAGTTCCCAAACCAGTACCTGACACGCGCTCAA
>JAAEUI010000412.1 GCA_024227475.1 Paracoccaceae bacterium
CGATTGAGAAGGCCCAATCGTCAAGCAAGTGCGTCAGATCACAAAATACCCATGCCTGTGGGATGGTTTAATACGCCTGCCAAAAGCGCCATTGCCGCGCGAGCGGCTTAGTCCAGGAGCCCTCTTTGACCAATGCTGCAGGCTGTAACAATGTCAGCTGATACAGGCCCGTGTCCCATGTTTTGGCCGAAACTCTCTAAGTGCTGCCGCTTCAGCAAGTAGATGAACCCAGGAGCCTCCAAAGCGGGCCATTTCTCCGTCAGTCGACTACACACTGTAATAAGGATTGGAAGATGGCCGCCAATGCACCATCAAGAGGATTGGCAGATGCCGGGCAAGCACAATCCGCTGAGGCGGAACCGGATCTTCGATCTCCAGCGTTGTTAACCGACGATCACCATAACTCATGATGTTTTCCGGCGGCGTGTAAAACACCGAGAAACCATGTCCATAAGCAACCAAACTTCGCAAGGTCTCCGTGGATTTCGCCGCACCGCCACAATCGGACGCCAGGGTGGCATGCCGGCAACTCCAGCAGCAAGCGCGCCGCCCGTGTCGGGGCAAGGGCGTCGAAACAGCCCAAAGTGACGTCTCATGAGACCGGAGCGGTATTTGCCCTTGTCCCTTCCAATCTTTCCGTTGCGCCGAGCAACTGACGACTTTCGGAGACCAACTTGCGGCAAAACACCGTCGGAACCGCCGGGGTTCCGCGATGACGTTCAAACAGCAACTGCCCAAAATGCTTTTCCAGTTTTGCAATCGCACCTGAAACCGAAGGTTGCGAAATATTCAACCGCCGCGTTGCCCGCGACAAGGACCGTTCTTCGGCGACCGCGATCAGGTATTCATAGTCGCGCAAGGTAAGTGATAACATTAGCCAATATGTATTATCCGAAGTTAATTATTTAAAGCTTCCTCTGATCATGTCAGTAACAGGCTAGAGGCCCCTGTTGCCCTGGGGGCCGTTACCGCCTTCGCGGCCCCATTGATTCCGAGTGACCCTACCATGTCCCAAAACACTCCAGACGCATCCGGCAAAGCCAGGAAAACTGATCGCCGAGGACGTCAACGCCACCGCTCGTCACGCCTGTCGGGCGGTATCGAACCGGCAGTACGAGGCGGATTATCCGGCGGACGAATGCGGCCGCTCGGCCAGCGTGACATCATAAACGTCCACAAGGCGGTTCTGGAGGTTCTCGAAACAGTCGGCATCGGTGAGCCCAGCCAGGATCTTCTTGATATCGTGTTGCCGCGCGGCTGCTGGCAGAGCCCCCAGGGTCGGCTTTGTTTCCCTCCCGCGCTGGTCGAAGAGATGATCGCCGCCGCAGCATCCGAATTTACGGTGCATGCCCGCGGCGACAGGTCTCCCGACCGGGATGCGCGTTTTGGCGGCACGCGGGTCTATTACGGTATCGGCGCCGAGGCGGTTTCCATCCTTGATCCAACAACGCGCCGGTATCGCCCGACCACCATTGCCGATCTCTATGATCTGACCCGGATCATCGACTTGATGGACAATATCCATATCGCTGGTCAGATGGCGCAGCCCTCGGATATCAAAAGCCCGCTGGAACAGGATCTTAATACGATTTATGCCATTGCCTCGGCCACGGAAAAACCATTCTCCATTTCATTCCGCCACCGGCGTAACATCGCACCTGGGTTGGAACTGCTGGACATGATCGCCGGCGGCGCGGGTAAATACAAGGAACGTCCCTTTTGCACATCGGGCCCGATTGCAATCATCGGCCCCTTGCGGTTTGAGCCGGACGGGCTTGAAATCCTGATCGAATCTGCGCGGCTAGGTCTTTACCTGGATGCGTCTTGCGGGCCGATGGCAGCCGCGACTGGTCCGGCCTCGCTGGCCGGGACACTGGTTCAGGGCACCGCCGAAATGTTGGCGTCCATCGTTATCGCCAATATCATTAACCCCGGCCTGCCAATCTTTTTTGCGCCCTGGCCCTTTATAACGGATGTTCGTTCTGGCGCCATTGCTACAGGCGCGGGCGAGGCCGCCATCCTGGGTGCGGCTTACGCCCAGATTGGCAACTACTATGATTTACCGACCAGCCAGGGGTCGTGCATGACCGATTCAAAGATCCCGGACGCCCAGGCCGGTTACGAAAAAGGCATTGCTGCCGCGCTTCTGGCGCAGGCTGGCAGCAACCGTATTCAGGCCTGTTCCGGAACCCTTGCTTCAATCAAATGCTGCGCCCATGAGGCATTGATCATCGACAATGACATGCTGGGTATGGCGTTGCGAACGGTCAGGGGGCTGGAAGTAAGCGACGAAACCCTGTCGGTCGATGTTATCCGGGAATGTGCACTGAACCCCGGCCACTATCTGGGCCATGCTCAAACCCTGTCGTTGATGGAAAGCCAGTTCCACTATCCGCTGCTGGCCGACCGCAGGACACCCGACCTCTGGGAGGAAGCGGGCTCGCCCACCAGCTATGAACAGGCCGCCGACATGGCGCGTGACATTCTGTCCCGCCATTTCCCAAACCATTTCAGCGCGGCACTCGATGAAGACATTCGTAGAAAATGGCCGATTCACTTGCCCGCCAGTTACAGACGCAAACAGTGACCCATCTACCGGGTATTCCCCGAGTTCCACAACTGTCTGGGTGCAGCGGCGCATCGGCCAGTCGTGGAAACTTACGACAACCGGCCGGTTGGCACTGAGCAGGGGGATGGCCAGGCAATAGGGCTGATTTTGCAGCTATGATGCCCCGGTGATCCGTACCAGACCACCGAGAATACCAACTGTCTGGCGCTTCCTGAAGCTATTGGGGCCACCGCTCTGCACCGCTATAATCCCAGCCATAACGCACAATCCCCATAGCACCGAAACCCGCCCGCGCCTTCCCCCTTGTAAGGTTTGCCGCCGCTGGGCGGCACGCATCCAGCAGCCACAAAAACCTTAGACTTTGCAGCCGTTCGATGCGAATTGACCAATGGCTGCTTTTGACGCCGAGAAGTCAGAGCACGGCCTGTTTGGCCGTTAGCCTGACTGTTTCTCCATTTTGTCCGCCGCCTCCTTAGGGGTGCTTTCGAGGTTCAACAACGACAGAATGTCCCCGCAATTGCTGACCTGACCATTGCAACAATCCGACAAGAGAAATGCGATCAGCTCATTCACAGCTGAGAGGTTGGCCGCGTAGTGAATTTCGCGTTGATGGCGTGTGGAGGTCAGAACGCCGGAACGTTTTAGGATCGACAGATGCCCCGACAGCGTCGAGGCTACAACATCCAAACGGCGCGCGATCTCAAGTGCAGGCAGGCCAGCCGGTCCGACCTGAACCAGCAGCCGAAAGACCGAGATACGCGTGGGCTGCGCAAGGGCGGCAAAGACAGCAATGGCAGTTTTTTGTTCCATAATTCGTTAATGCCCGAAATATCGAATATTGACAATAAGGAGCCTCAGGGGTAGCCATAATAATAATTCGGCAATCACCGAAATGACCAGCAGCAGGACCACGCACGTGACCGGAACATTGATCTCAGCAGAAGTGGACTATGAGGCTCCGGGCAAACAGTCAGGCTATCTGCGCGTGCCGCATTCTGTGCACCGCTCAGCCTATGGCTGGCTACCGGTACCGATCACCGTCATCCGCAATGGCGAGGGGCCGACGCTGGTGGTTGCAGGCGGCAACCATGGCGATGAATATGAGGGCCAGATCACCGTTTCGCGGCTGGCGCAAGAGATTGAGCCTGAGCAGCTCCATGGCCGTCTCATTCTCTTGCCTATGTTGAATTTTCCGGCAGCTCAGGCGGGGCTGCGCACCTCACCGATTGATGATGGTAACCTCAACAGGCTCTTTCCCGGTGATCCGAAAGGCAGCCCAAGCGAGATGATCGCGCACTACTATGAAGAGGTGGTGATGCCGCTGGCCGACTATGCTGTTGATCTGCACTCGGGTGGCAGCTCGCTATTCTACCCCGCCACCTTGCTGCGTGGCATGGGGCACGGTCCCGAAGAAGAGGCGGCGCTTAAACTGATGCAAGAGGCGCTTGATCTGCCCTACGCATGGGTGTTCACCTCCGGCGGCGGGCGCAGCAGCACCGCGCGCACCGCTATGGGTGCGGCTAACCGCAAAGGCGTGGTCAACGTCATGACCGAGCTTGGCGGCGCAGGCATGGTGACGCCAGATATCCTAAAGCGCGCAGAGCGCGGGCTGCGCCGTCTGATGCACAGCCTTGGGATGATGCCGGACTATGCGCCTGATGCGGCCGACGGCACCCGCGAACTCATTGTACGCGGCTCTGTCTATGCCTATGACGAGGGTGTGTTTGAGCCCTTCAAAACCGTCGGTGATGAGGTGTTCGAAGGCGAGGTTGTCGGGCTGATCCACCACCTGGATACACCACAAAAAGCACCTGATGAGGTGACATCGCCTTATGGCGGGATTGTCCTCTGCCAACGCACTATGGCCCCTGTGAGGCGTGGAGATGCCGTCTATCAGATTGCCGCGGATACCGGGACAGACCAGAGCATCGTATGAAAAAGCACCCTGTTTCCCTTGAGGATATCCGCCGCGCCGCGCCTGTTCTGGGCGGTGTTGTGTACAGAACTCCTGTGTTGGAGAACCATGAGGCCAACGCGCTTCTTGGTGGGCGGCTCTTGCTGAAGGCCGAGAACTTCCAGCGCACCGGCGCGTTTAAAATTCGTGGTGCCTATCACCGCATTTCTCAGATGAGTGCAGCTGAGCGTGCCCGCGGCGCTGTAACCTACTCCTCTGGCAACCATGCGCTTGGTGTTGCACGTGCGGCGCAGCTTTTGGGCTCGTCAGCCATCATTGTCATGCCCAGCGACGTGCCGGAAGCCAAAGTGCTAGCCGCGCGCGCGCTTGGTGCTGAGATCGTCACATTCGAACGCGACCACGAAGACAGCGCAGAGATTGTTGCCGCTATAGAAGCTAAGACGGGGCGCATCGAAGTGCCGCCGAGTGCTCATGCGCAGGTTTTGGCAGGGGCAGGCACGGCTGCGCTGGAGCTTCTGGAGGATGCAAACGAGCTTGACACAGTTCTGGTGCCCTGCGGTGGTGGCGGGTTGACGGCGGCAACAGCTGTAGTGATGGCCGAAGCATCGCCGCAAACGCAGGTCTTTGCCGCTGAACCCGAGCTCTTTAATGACACGCAGCGTTCACTCAAAGCGGGCAAGCGTGTGCCCAACCCCAAGGGGCAGCGCACCATCTGTGATGCGATCATGACGCCCATCCCCAACGCGGTGACTTTCCCGATCAACCAGGCGCTTCTGGCAGGTGGCGTAACGGCCAGCGACGCAGAGGTGCGAGAGGCCATGCGCTTTGCTTTTGAGCACTTCAAGATCGTGACCGAACCCGGTGCCGTGGTTGGCCTTGCCGCGATCCTGAATGGGCAGGTGACGATCAAAGACAGGACCGTCGCCACGGTGATCACAGGCGGAAACATAGCGCCCAAACGCTTTGCAGCTCTTTTGGAGGCAACACATGACACTTGACAGACGCCTGATGGCCGAATGGCTTGGCACCTTTTCCCTGCTTGCCACCGTTGTGGGGTCCGGCATCATGGCCGAGCGTTTGGCGGATGGAAATATCGCCATCGCCCTTTTGGGCAATACCATCCCGACTGGGGCAATTCTGGTGGTCCTGATCACGATCTTCGGCCCGATTTCCGGCGCTCATTTCAATCCAGCGGTCACGCTTTGCTTTGCACTGCGCCGCGAGATTTCGACCCGGGAGTCCGGGCTTTATGTTGCTGCGCAAGTCTTTGGCGGAATCGTGGGCGTGTTGGCAGCCCATGTCATGTTTGAACATCCGCTGGTCGACCCATCCACCACCGCGCGCAGCGGGACTGGCCAATGGGTTGCGGAATTTGTTGCAACTTTCGGACTTGTAGGCACGATTCTGGCTTGCCTCAAGGCCCGCCCACAAGCTGTCCCGATGGCGGTCGGCCTCTATATCACAGCGGCCTATTGGTTCACCTCGTCCACCTCTTTTGCCAATCCGGCAGTGACCATCGCGCGGGGGTTTTCCAACACTTTTGCCGGTATAGCGCCGGGGGACGTGGTGGCCTTCATCACCATTCAGTTGGTCGCAGCGGCGCTGGCCACATGGTTTTTTCATTGGCTCTTGAATGAGACCAGTGACGTCTGATTTTGGCTTTGCTACAGAGATTGACGTGGTGCGGTTCCGGCACTCAAGGTGCACAAGATGGTGCTGGGCGCCGAAGGAATGGGCCTGTTTGCTGCCGGTGTCGCCGATATGGGTTTCGCCGCGCCGCCTGCCGTTCTGGATGCGATGAATACACGTACGGCGCATGGTGTCTAAGCGGTTGGGGAGGACTGGTCGATCTTGCCAATGCCCATCCAACTTCTCTTCAACGATGAGATGTTGATCTGGAGTTGGAGAAGCGGAAGGTTCAATCACCCAAAGAAGCCCAGCTACACTGGACTAGTCGTTGGGTGTGCCTATATTGCAAACACAATGATCTTTCGCTTTCGGTAGTGACGCACCCCCCGTAACCATTTCCCCGGATAGCTGCGCTCGGCAACGGATTGAATTCAAGTGGTGACCTATGCCCAAATTCTCTGCCAATATTTCGATGATGTTCACCGAACACGCTTTTCTGGACCGGTTTTCTGCGGCCCGGGAGGCGGGGTTTGGTGCGGTGGAGATTCTGTTTCCCTATGACCACCCTGCCGAGTTGATTTCAGATCTGTTGCACCAGCATGGTTTGGCCCTCAGCGTGTTCAACCTGCATCCGGGCGACTGGGCCCGGGGGGATCGCGGTTTGGCGGCGGTTTGTGGCGGTGAAGACCGGTTCCGCGCCTCGGTTGAGCAGGCACTGGCTTATGCCGGGGCGTTAGGCGCTGAGCGCCTGCATGTGATGGCCGGCATCGCGCCATCGGGCCCCGAGAGTGACACCCGTTACATCCGCAATATCCGATGGGCCGCTGATCGATTTGCCAAAGCCGGTCTGACGGCTCTTATCGAACCGATCAACGCGCACGACATGCCGGGGTATTTCCTGTCCTCCACCGATCAGGCATTGGAATTGCTGCAGCGCATCGACCGCCCGAACGTCAGGCTGCAGTTTGACATCTACCATCACCAGATCACGCACAGCGAGGTCATTGCGACGCTGGAGCGGACTATCGGCCAGATTGCCCATATTCAGATCGCCGGTGTTCCGGGACGGCACGAACCGGACCAAGGCGCGTTGGACTACCGCCCGGTCTTTGCTGCGCTTGGCCGGCTTGGGTACGATGGCTGGGTGGGGTGTGAATACCACCCGCGCGGCAAAACAGAAGATGGGCTTGGATGGCTGAAAACTCTGATCTGAGGCTAGGACCAATTCTGGTTGTGATGTTATACTATTACATATAGATGTCGGGCTGGTCTAAACGGAAATCAGCCATGAACCCTGTAAGGTACGCCGTTTCTCTGATGGCAGTTCTGCTGCTGGTCACAGCGCCCGCAGCGGGTGCAAAACCCTTGCGCGTGGTCGCCGATATCCCGCCGATCCATTCTCTGACAGCGCGGGTGATGGCCGGTGTCGGTACGCCCGAACTGCTGCTGAATGGTCTGACCGCACCCCATGATTTCGCCCTCAGACCGTCGCAGGCCGGCATGCTGGCCAAAGCTGACCTGGTGATCTGGGTCGGTGCCGATCTGTCGCCGCCTGTTGGCCGCGCACTCGAGGCACTGGGGGGGGATGCAAGGATCGTTGAATTGCTGGCTGCGAAGGGGTTGACGCGCCTGCCGTTCCGGGAGGGGCCCGGGTTTGGTGATCAGGGGCATGACCATGGCGCAGAAACCGCCGATCCGCACATCTGGCTGAACCTTCAGAATGCCGCAATCATGCTTGATGTCATCGCGGCCGAACTGGCGGCAGCGGATCCGGATCATGCAACCGGGTATCTTCGAAACGCGGAGCAGGGAAAATCCGAACTTGCCGCCTTGCAGGCTGAAATCAATGCCACTCTCGAACCTGTGCGGGACCGGCCGTTTTTGGTGTTTCATGACGCCTATCACTATTTCGAGGACCAGTTCGGGATCGAGGCGCTGGCTGCCATCAAAACCGGCCACGCCTTGCCGCCCGGTGTCGCCCACATCCGCGAAATGCGTGCAATCATCGCGGATATGGGGGTGATCTGCATCTTCCGCGAGCCGCAGTTTGACTCACAACTTCTGGCCCGCCTGACCGAAGGTACCGGGCTTAAGACCGGAACCCTTGATCCCATCGGGGCGGAGTTGACGCCGGGCAAGAACCTCTATCCCACGCTGATGCGTAATCTGGCGATATCGCTGGCTGATTGCCTGAAATAGGCTTGCAGGGGGCAGCGGATCAGCTAATCTACCGCGTCGAATGATCACTACGGGATTACAATGGCGCAGCTCAATCCGGAACCGCGACACGACAATTATGACATCGTAATCGTTGGCGGTGCGATGATCGGCGCGTCCATTGCCTGGTATATTTCGGTGCATCCGGATTTTGACGGGCGGGTGCTGGTGGTGGAGCGGGATCCGAGTTACGAGTTTGCCTCGACCTCGCATACCAACAGCTGCATGCGGCAGCAGTTTTCCAATGAAATCAACGTGAAAGTGTCGCAATACGCGGCGGAGTTCATCAGGGATTTCCGCAACCAGATGGGCGGTGATCCAGACGTGCCTCAGATTGCGCTGCACAGTTTTGGCTATATGTATATGGCGTCGGAGCCGGCTTCTGTGCGGGTTCTGCAGGAAAACCATAAGTTGCAGCAGGCTTGCGGGGCGGGGACCCGTCTGTTGACGCCAGAACAGCTTGCCGAAGCGTTTCCCTTCTATGACCTGAGCGACATCCTTATCGGGAGCTACAACCCGGTGGACGAGGGATATTTCGACGGTGGCACCGTTTTTGACTGGTGGCGTAGGGCGGCGCGGCGGGGTGGGGTGGAGTTTGTTTCCAATGAAGTGGTGGCGATGCGGTGTGAGCAGAACCATGTTGTCGGGGTGACGCTCAAATCCGGCACCGAATTGTCGGTCGGCGCGGTTGTCAACGCCTCCGGCCCGCGCGCCACTGCCACGGCTGCCATGGCCAGGCTGGCGCTGCCGGTTGAGCCACGCAAGCGCTACACCTACGTGTTTGAGGCCGAACAGCCGCTCGACTGCGACCTGCCGCTGACGGTCGATCCCTCCGGCGTGCACATCCGCACCGACGGGGCGTATTACATGGCCGGCAGCCCGCCGCAGGATGGTGATCCGGCGGTGGCTTACGATGATTTTGTCGAGGATCACGCGCTCTGGGAAGACAAGGTCTGGCCCGCCATCGCCACCCGCATCCCGCAGTTCGAGGCGATAAAGGTGCGCAACTCCTGGGTCGGGCATTACGCCTATAACACGCTCGATCAGAACGCCGTTCTGGGGCCGCATGACGAGGTGTCGAATTTCTATTTTGCCAATGGGTTTTCCGGTCACGGCTTCCAGCAGGCCCCGGCGATGGGGCGCGGGATGGCGGAACTGATCTGCTCCGGCGGGTTCCAGACGCTGGACTTGTCAGCGTTTTCCTACGGGCGCATTGTGCGGGGGGAGCCGTTTCTGGAGAAAGCGGTGATTTGAGAAAATCGTCGTCGGCAACGGTGAGAGAAGTTACACAACTGTTAGCGCCAAAGTAGAATTGAAATGAAATCTGATATTCCCAAAAGACAGTCGCGATCTGGTGTTAACAACTTTGTTGTGAGGAAGGTTGTTGCTCTTCTTTCAGTTGGGGGCATATCGTTCGCAATCGGCTATTTCAGCGCTTGGACGGATTTTGGAATTTCAAATTCCAACCTGAGAGACGCAGTCACGGGCCTAGGCTGTGCAGCGATTGCCGGGCCGGCGACATGGTGGTCCTGCCGTCACTGGATACCCCGATTAATCTTCTTCATTGCCCTGCTACCGATAGCACTAGAGCATTTCCGGTTTACTTTGGACCATATCCAGCTGCTGCGAAGAAGTTTGCGCATTCGTGTTTTGAGAACAGTTCGAGGATTTCGCCGACCCCTTTCCACAAGGTGTCAATGGTTCTCGCC
>JAAEUI010000413.1 GCA_024227475.1 Paracoccaceae bacterium
CCCGCTGTCCCAGCCCACCACCGTGCGTCGGGCGTTGGCCAGAGCGGATTGCGCCACCAGCGCCTGAATTTCCATCAGAACCGGGCGGGTTCCCTCGATCCCGGCAAAAACCACAGAACCGGGCGCCGGGTTCTCGCGTTCTGACAGAAACAGGGCCGAGGGGTTGGTGACTTCCATCAACCCGGCGCCCGTCATCTCAAACACACCGATTTCATCGGCCGGGCCAAAGCGGTTCTTCACCGCGCGCAGGATGCGGAACTGATGCCCGCGCTCGCCTTCGAAATAGAGCACCGTGTCTACCATGTGCTCCACAACGCGCGGGCCTGCGATCTGGCCCTCCTTGGTCACATGACCAACCAGCACGACCGCAATACCGCGCCGCTTGGCAAAGGTGACCAGCTCATGGGCCACTGCGCGGACCTGCGAAACCGACCCCGGCGCGCTTTCCACGTGATCGACCCACATGGTCTGAATGGAATCGATGATCACGAGATCCGGCTTTTCCTGCTCCAGCGTGGTCAGAATGTCGCGCAGGTTTGTTTCTGCGGCCAGTTGCACGGGTGCCTGATCCAGCCCCAGCCGTCTGGCGCGCATTCTGATCTGGCTGGGGGCCTCTTCGCCCGAAACGTAAATGGCTTTGTTGCCCCCCATCGCGAACTTCGCCGCGGCCTGTAACAGCAGTGTTGATTTCCCGATACCGGGGTCCCCGCCAACCAATACCGCACTTGCCGGGACCAGCCCGCCGCCCAACACAAGATCAAACTCACCGATGCCTGACAGGCGGCGCGGAAGCGGAGTCTCGGAGGCAGACAGTTCGCCCAAGGCCACCCGGTTGCCTTTGGATGCCCCCAAGGTTTTGCTTTTGGGTCCGGCAGAGAGCGGCACTTCCTCGCTCACGGTATTCCATTCACCACAACTCTCGCACCGTCCGGTCCACTTTTTATGGGCAGCACCGCAGGCGGAGCAGGAGTAGGAAGTGATGGTTTTCGCCATGCAGTTGTTTTGGCTCAGCCGATGCCAAGGTGCAAGTGCTCATTGATGAAAGTCACCGCGCAATAGGTCAGAACCACCAGGCCAAAACATCCCGCAGCGACCGAGCCGCCAAGCGAAACTTCCGGTGCACCGCGAAGCACAAAATCCCGTGCTTCCCAGATGGCAACGATCAGAACCATCAATACGCCGAACCGAAACAGATTTGTCTGCTCAAACAGCAGTGTATTGAGCGTGATGAAGGTGAGCAGCAGGGAAAAGGGAACCTCCGGCGTCTCCTGCCGGCGGCGGCGGTGCAGTTCAACAACGATCCACAGAAGCCAGAACAGAAAATTGGACAGAATGACGAAAAGGAATGTCGGCACGGACGGGACCTCGGGCAGAGTAGGGCCGGACAATAGACCGTGATGGTTAAGGATTTACTTTGGTTTGTGTTTTGCCCTCATATCCGCCAAAGAGCGTGATTGCATATGATGCCAGCACGCAGAAAGTAAAAAGATACAGCCCCCAGCCGGTTTCCAGCCGCCCAACACCGACACCTTTGGCGGCAACAATGTAGATCGCGACAAGGAAAACATCGGCCATGGCGAGCCGCCCGAGCAGGGTCAGAACCGGTTTAACCTTGGCGCTCAGCAGATCAAACTGGATCAGTGCGGTGCCCAGTACCTTGGTCATCGGTGCAACCAGGGCCAGGAACGTCACCAGCAGCGCCAGAAACACATCCTTTTCCCACAGCGCCTGCAGGCCGGAAATCACGCTGATCTCATCAAGGCTGAAAAACGGCAGCAAGCCGGCTCGCAGCAGGGGAGCGAACCAAGCGACGGGGAACAGGATCAACAGGGACAGATTGGCGAGTTTAAGCATGTCCCCGACTTAGGCAGCAACCAAAGAATTTACCAGCCCTGCAAAAAATTGATTTGTCATGAAGCTGTTAATCTTCTGTTCACAAAATAGAGTAACACTTTGAAAAAAGTGGAACAGGGAAGCCATGCAGCAGCCATATATCACCTATTTACTGACCAATCTCCGGCACGACGCATTCTTTGCCGGAACAACCCGGGATCTGGAATTTGCCGTCGCAACTCACCGGCACGGGATCGCCGACATCTTCACCCGCACCCACAAGCTGACGGAGCTGGTTTGGTATCAGGCGGATCACGACCTGATCTCCGCCTTGCGGCGAAAGTTGCGCGTAGCAGAGCTGCCAAGCGGAAAAAAGGCCGATTTGGTTGAAGCAGAGAATCCGGAGTGGGTAGATTTGATGCCTTGTGACGACAAAATTAGTGCCTAGAGTTTCGGGTTTTACTTGAACCCCAATTGAAACCCGAAGCTTACACGTTGTCAGCACCATAGATCGGCGACTTCACATCAACTCTTCTCAGGTTCAAAGAAACGCTTTGGCAGGCTGCTGAAACAGTTTGGGCCGGTCGGCTTTGGCAAACACGACTTCCCCTTGGCGTTTTGTGGCCACCCCTGTATGAGAAGCGAAACTCAAACCAACGGTGTTTCGAATCCCATGACTGTTACGCGTTTCGCCCCTTCACCCACGGGCTATATCCACATCGGCAACCTGCGCACTGCGCTGTTCAACTATATGATTGCACGCCAGTCAGGCGGGCAATTCATCCTGCGGCTGGATGACACCGATCCGGAACGCTCCAAACAGGAATACGCCGATGCCATCATGCAGGATCTGGAATGGCTGGGTCTGACCTGGGACCGGATCGAAAAACAGTCTGAGAGGCTGGACAGGTATGAAGCGGCGGCTGATGAATTGCGCGAAAAGGGGCGGTTTTACGAGTGTTTTGAAACCCCGATTGAACTGGATCTGAAGCGCAAGAAACAACTCAACATGGGCAAGCCGCCGGTCTATGACCGCACAGCACTGGACCTGTCAGACGAACAGAAAGACGCGCTCAGGGCCGAACGTGGATCGGGGCATTGGCGTTTCAAGCTGGATCAGGATCGGATTGAGTGGACCGACGGCATTCTGGGCAACTTGTCGATTGACGCGGCCAGCGTTTCGGACCCGGTGCTGATCCGTGGTGACGGGCAGTTTCTTTATACACTCGCCTCGGTTTGCGATGATATCGACTTTGGCATCACCCAGGTCGTGCGTGGCTCGGACCATGTGACCAACACCGCGACCCAGATTCAGATCATCGAGGCGATGGGCGGCAGCGTACCGTTCTTTGCTCACCATTCGCTGTTGACCGGACCCCAGGGTGAGGCGCTTTCAAAACGCCTCGGCACACTGGCTTTGCGTGATCTGCGAGGGCAGGGGATCGAGCCGATGGCACTCCTTTCGTTGATGGCGCGGCTCGGTTCTTCCGATCCAGTCGAATTGCGCGGGTCGATGGACGAACTGGTCGCCGGTTTTGATCTGGCGAAATTTGGCTCGGCTCCGACAAAATTTGATGTGGAAGACCTGAAGCCGCTGACGTCAAAATATGTCGCCGCGCTGCCCTATGAAACCATGGCGGATGCGCTGGCTGCTTTGGGTGTCCCGGGCGAGGTTGCCGCTGATTTCTGGAGTGTTGCACGCGAAAACCTGGAAACCCGTGCTGATGTGGCGAAATGGTGGGAGCTTTGCCGGGACGGAGCCGAACCGCTGGTAGATGCTGAGGATCAGGAATTTGTGGCAACGGCAAAAGACCTGCTGCCGGCGGCACCCTGGACATCAGACACCTGGAGCGAATGGACCACTTCAGTGAAAGCGGCAACAGGACGCAAAGGCAAAGGCCTGTTCATGCCGCTGCGCAAAGCGCTGACCGGGATGCAGCACGGGCCGGACATGTCAAGGCTGATGCCATTGTTGCAAAAGGTTAACCTGTAGTTCCGTTCATTGGAACAATGGTCGCGCCAACAGCCGACAGATGAAAATCTACCATCAGGGTTTCTTCTGAGGTCAGGGTTTGGGACCGGGGATAGATCGGCGCGGCCCGGTCATCGCGAACTGGCGTGTCCCAGCCTGATGTGCTGCGGAAAAAATCCCGCACGCCATCTTCCTCGAACTGCGCCAGAAACCCCTGAACCACACAGTCAAGGTAACTCAGAAGAATGGGTCTGTTGCCGCCCTTTGGGGCGATAAAATCAGGATTTGCCTGGTAGATATGAACGGCTTTCGCGGTTTGCCCGGGCAGTTCGTGTTCAGTTAACCGGCGCCGGTTATACGCCCGCTCTCGCACGTCGAGCGCTTCCCAGCCGATCTGCCCGACGTCGGCGACGACGCCCTGAATGTATGACAGAGGATCATGCTGAACGCTGAGGAACGACGCGTCACGCAGCGCTGACTGGACCCATTGCCGCCGCCAGCCACAGACCGTTGCAGGCCGGGTGTTCACATAAGCATGCGTTGCATTATTGACCAGCGAGCCGTAGCCGAAAAAACTCCCCATCACAGCCTACCAAACGATCGGGGCAACCTTGCCGCGTGCCTTTGCGGCCCGGATTTTGCCGAGTTCTTTTTTGACCCTCTGGATGCGACGAGGCGATGGTGGATGCGTGCTGTACCACTGTGATGAACCGCCCCTGAGGCGCTTCAGGTCGCGCGATCCACGGCCAGCGTCAAAGCCTGCCCGATCCGTGATGTGAACGGCGATGACATCGGCTTCAAGTTCAAATTCTTTTGAATAGGTCACCATGGCATGAAACTTGCCTACGCGTTTGCCTTTGTCCTTGTCGTCGTCATCCGAATAGATTGCGTTGCCCAGCAACATGCCCTGTTCCTGATGTATGCGGGTTTTTTGTATATGCTGCGCAATCTGATGGCCAAATTCATGGCCCAAAACAAAGACGATCTCATCATTGTTTCTGACCTTCAGCAGTTTGTTGATATTAAAGGTAATAACCGGGCGGCCATCCTTCCCCAGCGATTGAAACGCATTGGCCTTCTGGTTTCCGTCGTTGTTGACCTTGATCAGAAAATCGCAGGTTTTGCGGGGCTTGTTCTTGTGAAACGACCGGCAAATCTGCTCGCCTATCGGTTCAACCTTGGCGGCAACCGCTTTGAAGTTTGCAATGGCCTTTTTGGCCTTTGCCGTGGTGATTGGTTTGGGTTTCTTCTTCTTTGACTTCGCGCTCTTTTTGGTTTCCTGCCCGGATTCGGTGGCATCCATAGATGCCAAAGCGGCGGTTGGAAGAGAAAAGGCGAGGAGAATTATCAGAGCGGCTTTTTTCATTGGTTTCTCACGGGGTTGGCAACAACGGGTTCTTTTCTGACAAGGCAGCGAAAGCCAAATATATTGGTACCAGAGGACTTAGGGTGCCGGTCACGGAATGACAATCTGCAAAATCATGTGTCCCACTTCTTTGCTGACCGATTGATGGCTCTGCCAGATGGTGCGGCGGCTGCGGTCAACCCAGTAGCTGTTTTGAAAGGCGCGGGTTTTGTTTTTGCACAGTTCAGTGAATTGCCGAACAGTGTGGGACTGTTCGAACAGGGTCAGCGTTTCATCAGCATCATGAGGGACAATGGCACAGGCATAGGTCTGTTTGGTCAGCACTCCCTCACCGGTCAGGTGGCGTTGTGTCCGGGTGTAGGTTTTGGGATAAGGTCCTGAATAAAAAATCTCCGCCGGCGCCAGTGACAGCTCCTGCGCGATCAGGTCGACAAACAGACCACGGGTCGCGGTGATTATTCCACCGGTAATCGTGAAGGTCGCCCGATCTGCACCCATATAGGTGTCAAAGGCACCGTTTCGGGTCACCTGAATGGCAGGCAGCGCAGTTCCTAAACGGGGCACGCTAGAAAAAATGACCGGCTTTCCGATCTTTACCAGGGCTTCGCGCGAAAGTTTAACCTGTCCGGCGGGTTTGGCGGTTGGTGCGGTTTCGACTTTGCCTTTGCCAAGCTTTGCTTTGGCCAGCCCAAGGGCGACGTTGCCAAGCCCGGGTTGGGTATCTTTCTCTGAACTGCAACCCGTTAACAGAGCCAGTGACAGGAAGGTGACGCCAACGGCGCGGCAAAATCGAACCAGCACCGCTATCTCCAGAACCGGGCCCAGCTGTTTTCCAGCTCAGGGCGGTGATACTCAGATACCAATCCAAACAACCGGTTTTCGATATTCAGGCGGGCCCCGCCGTCCCGGGCCAGTGTGTTCAACTCGATGCCGTAAGATTTTCTGTTCGGTGTGCCAATACCCCAGCTGAGCGGCACGCTCAGGCGGAAACCTTTTGCAAAACTGCCCCGACCGTATTGAGCATAGGTCGCGTCGGTCAAAGTGGCAAAGGCCCCCATCCGCCAACCATTAGCAAAGACCCGGTCCACTGACAGGGTTGCGCCCCAGTCTCCGGCAAGATAGCGGCCCATGTCCAGTTGTGCCGACATGCCCTGAGATACCTGCCAGTAAGCCGAGACATGCCCGGTTGTCACGTCGTAGTTCTGGAAGCCAAACAGCTGGTTAAAGTCCCTTTGTTTGACATAGTTGAGCTCAGCCCCGAGACCCCAGTTCTGATTGGCCGGTTTCCACAGCAATTCGGCGGATACCCCGCCAAACATGCTTTCCAGATAACCAACCGACACCCGGCCAAACATATTTGGAGCCGGTTTAAACAGGTAATCCGCAGTCAGACGTTCGATGGCAGACTGGCCCTGCTGACGATATAGCGCGCGGTCAGTGCGTACCCGCGGCAGCCCGGACGGCGGCGGAACCTCGGATTTCTGGTTGCCAAACACACGTTGGGTGAGGGAGCCTGAAAACGAAAGGCCGGGCGCGACATAATAATCGGCAGAAGCCCTGATTCCGGCGCTGGCCCGCAACGGGCCGGACCCGTCAAACAGCGACAGGTTTGCATAGGGTGCAATCGACCAGCTGAGCTTTGGATAGAGATCCTGCACAGTTTCACCGTGCCCCGGCAGGGCACCGGCATCGGCAAACACCGCTCGCTGCATTATTTTTTCGGTGCCGTCGACGTCGTGTTCCAGCGCCTCCAGATCCGAACGCCTGATGACAACCGAAGAGGCCGGAATGCCCCCTACCATCGGCGTGATAACAAAGGTTTCAACTGAATGGGGCAGTACAAACGCCATGACCCGTGCTGCGCGACCTATGGCCTGAGCGCTGGCATTGTAGGTTTTGTTCCGCAGCCGCAACTCTGCGGAGGTGCCGTTCAAGGCCAGAGCTTCGATCTGCAACCCCTGATCCTTCAGCAATTGGGCAAACTGCTTCTGGCTTTTGCGGTTGTAATTCCCGGCGCTGGCCCATTCGGTTGAACGGTCGTAATTTGCCGGTCTGGCCATTACCGGCAGAGGCGCGCGCTCCATCGATCCGGTTGAAGGCGGGCGCTTTGGATTGAGACCGGCGGAGAACCGCAGGCCGAATTCAGTTCCATGCAGATAATAGGCACCGATGCTGACGTTGGATTTGGTTTTGTATTCAACGCCAAAGTTGAACGGGTTTTTTCGGTTAAGCGCGCCAGCGGCGACCTCGCGGGTGTATTTATCCGACGAATATTCGGCTTTGACAGTCAATCCTTTGACAGGGGTGATCCACTCGATCCCGCCAAAAACGCCAACCGGTCCGTCAAACCAATGCCGTGTCGTGGGAACACCACCTTGGGGGTTTACGCTGGTGCGAACCGTGCTGGAATTACTCAGCCGTCCCCAGCCCAGCCCCGCTGTCACTTTCACCTTCGGGTGAACGGATTTCGTCGCCACGATGTATTCAGCGCCAAAAGCACCGTTGCCAGTGAAATCACGCAGCCCGATAGCGACCGCCGGCATGACGTCCGTTTCGTTCAGAATCCGGTACTGTAGATCAAAGCTGCGGTCCTCAGTAGTGCCGTTGATGACCCAGCCATCCAGGTCAGCAAACCGGAAATTTCCAGACAGACGATCAGTGAACTGAAAGCCAAGCGTTACTTTGGTAGCCGTTTTGAAGTGGGAAAACGTGCCGCTGATCTGAGCGTCGGGATGGCTTTCGGCCGAGGGCATGTCAATCAGGCCCGGAGCGCCATAAAGGTTTACTGAAGGTGCAGACTGACCCATCGCATGGCCTGACAGCGCCAAGGCCAGCGCTGCGCCAAACGGAACAGATACCAAAGACTTTACCATTAATGGGCCCCCGACCTTTGCCACCAACAACTTCGCGCACCGTTTTTGCACATCAGCGGGCAAAGCAAAACGGTTTTTTACCGCTCCTGCCGCTGTTTGTGGCGCAGTGATGCAAATGAACAAATTTTCAGTTGTGGCAAATTGCGAAGCTCCGGGCTTTCAATACTTCAGTTTGTACAATCTTTACCGCAGCTGAGCCGTTTGATGGTGAAGCCCTCTTGTCTGAGAAGGTAAAGCAGGCCTGACTTGCCGCTCAGATGCCCTGCACCTACGGCAACAACGACATTGCCGTCACGAATTTCCCGTCTCAGCCGCTTCATCCACGACTTGTTCCTTTCGACGATCAGCCTGTCGAATGTTTCGCGTTCCAAAGAACGGGCGGTGCCCTTGGGCAGATAGGATCGGATTCTTGCTTTTGAGTACTCCCAGTACTTTGCGGTTTCCCCGCGAAGGTACATTTGAACAAGCGTCTCGATCTCGTGGCGGCGCTGTTTCAGCCTTGGCAGTTCCCGCTTCACATAGTTGACATAAGTCGCGTCATCTATATCCGGGTTAGAAATCAGCCGCGCGATGGTGTTTGCATCATCCAGGCCAGATACCGGCACCCGGGCCCTGATTGCTGCCTTTTCGACAAAAATATCCAAATAACGCTGGTTGTCCCTGTCGCATTTGGGTTTGTCGATCAGCAGGCTCAGAATTCCAAGCGGAAGAAACTTCATTCGCTCTATTGAGAGGTTTTTTGAGCGGGCCTCCTTTTCAAGCAGCTTTTGTTCCTTGGGTGTGAATGATGCCCAGGCCTGTCCCAGCGTCGCGGATCGTTTTGCCGGTGTTTTGGGTGGAGTCTGCAGAATTTTCTGCATGAATTCCGCGCTTTGGCTTTCTGTCGCTTCAACCAGAACAAGGCGCGACGAGGCGATTTTCTTCCGGAAGAACCCTGGTATACGGCTGACTCGCGTGTCGCTGATATGGATGGTGCCGATGATCCAGGAGGTCTTCCCGGCCTTGGAAATCTCCCAATAAAGACCAGTGTGATAGGGGTATTTTTCTGCTGCAGATTGAATGGCCGCCTGAAACTCAGGGCTGCTGCGCGCAAACAGATCTTTGCCTTTGCATCTGGATTCTACCGATGTCGCACCGAGAAAGAGGGCAAAAAGCAAAAAGAGCAGTCTGATTTGCATCGCGTTTCCTAAGCCAGAATTCGTCGGTTTGCAGGTTTTCACAACTCGATTTCGTCAGCAAGCAGGTTCGGTGCTTGACTAACTTCGATCTGCTGCCTATTTAGCCTTTTGTTATCACTCAAAGGTGGCGAGTGCTAACAAGCAACAATGAGCCACCACTAACATAAACAAAGAGTTAAGGAGCAATCTCCATGGCACTCAAACCTTTGCATGACCGTGTATTGGTTCGTCGGCTGGAAAGCGACGAAAAAACATCTGGCGGTCTGATCATTCCGGATTCCGCCAAGGAAAAACCGGCTGAAGGCGAAATCATCGCCTGTGGCGAAGGCGCGCGCAAAGATAGCGGCGAGCTGATCCCGATGGCTGTAAGCGTCGGTGACAAAGTGTTGTTCGGTAAATGGTCCGGCACAGAAGTGACCGTTGACGGCGACGAGCTGTTGATGATGAAAGAATCCGATGTCCTCGGCATTCTTTCCTAAGACCCCAAACCTTACGAATTAGGAGCAAGCTAAAATGGC
>JAAEUI010000414.1 GCA_024227475.1 Paracoccaceae bacterium
CTCCCCTGGGGACCGAAATGGATATCCAGTGGGCCAGAGCGATCCGAGGTGAAAGCGGTATTGGGTCACTGACCCGGTTTCCGCTGACGGATGGTTTTCCGGTCAACATTGCCGGTGAAGTCGAAGACATTGACACTGAAGGCTACCCCTTTTTAAGCCCGCGCCAATTGGCTCTGTGGCCGTCTCCAATTTTCAAATATGCAATGCTGGTCGTTCATCGGGCCCTTGTAAAAAGCGGCATCGACATCACAGCGGAGTTGTCGCCGCGGGTGGCGATTACTTTCAGCTCGGCAGTGGGCGGACAGGATGCCATCCTCAAAGCCGACCGTCGTATGATCGCTGAAAACAAGCTGCCGCCGCCCTATGCCAATCCCAACTCATGCATCAATATGGTCGGCGGCAAAATATCGATCTTAACCCGTGCCACCGGTCCGATTACATCGCCCATCTCTGCCTGTGCCACGGGGGTGACATCCATAATTATCGGAGCCCTGCTGTTGGCCCAGGGCCAGGCCGATATCGCTATTTGCGGTGCCGTTGATTTCGCCTTGGTGGAACCTATCGTAGCCGGCTTCGCAACCATGGCTGGGGCCTACACCCCTAAACCCGGGCAGGAAGCGGAACCGGCCGCAAGGGCCAGTCGCCCGTTTTCAGTTGATCGCAGAGGGTTTGTTGTTTCTGAGGGTGCCGGCTGTATCATTATTACCACAGATGCGTTTGCCGCCGCGCACGGTCTGGATCACCGGATTGAAATTTCCGGATGGAGCATGACGTCCGATGCCTGCCATTTTGTGGCGCCTCATTTGCCGACGGTAACCCGCTGCATCGCCGAATGTATTGACAAGTCCGGCATATCGTCGCATGATATCGACGTTGTCAATGCCCATGCGACCTCCACTAAAGTCGGCGACGAAGTGGAATACACGGCGTTGAAAACCGTTTTCGGGGATTCACTGCCGCCCGTTTCCGCCAACAAATCCCTGACCGGACATGCCATGGGGGCGTCCAGCGCCATTGAAGCCATTTTTGCCATGGAAAGCATGCTGCAAGGTGTCGTGCCGCCGACGATCAACTATACACCGGATCCGGAACTGGTCCTGGACTGTGTTGCGGATGGTGCCCGCCGACTCGACCAGGAGTACGTGCTGAAAAATTCCTTCGGTTTTGGTGGTTGTAATGCATGTATTGTTTTTCACAGGATAGCCTGACCCGGCCGGCAGTATCTTTCCCGTTTTGGGAGTAGGAGCGGCTTTCATCCGCGACAAGCACGGTAGGTTGGTCAGAAAATTGCCTAAAAGTGAGGTATTCTGTCGATTTTATTAGAACGTCGCATGTTAATTTTTTTTACTCAATTCATAAGCCACCGGCTATGCCGGTGAGAATCTAAAAGGTTCTACCGTTATGGCGAGGGCATGCTTGATGGGTGCAAACCTGACCGATGCCGACGGCTTATGAATTGAGATAAATCAGCGATCACTAGCAGAGCGTGGTTCCAGCCCCTTCCGGGGGTCTTCCTCATACCCCCAGTTCTGCTGATGGTCGCTGATTTCATAGTTTGTCAGCATGCTTCGACAGAAACTCCGCCACCCCTTCGGCAGTGGGCTTCATCCCGGCTTCGTCCTTATTCCATCCGGCGGGGCAGACTTCACCGTACTGCTCCGTAAACTGCAAGGCATCGACAACACGAACCATCTCGTCGACATTGCGCCCTAACGGCAGATTGTTGACAACCTGATGTTGTACGACACCTTGTTTGTCGATGAGGAAAGACGCCCTCAAG
>JAAEUI010000415.1 GCA_024227475.1 Paracoccaceae bacterium
AACGAGACATACGCTACAGGGCGAAACTCAACAAATCGAATCAGCCGAGTTTTCATCCAACCACTAGTTAAGAAATTTTATCTTTGAAACGCTGTACGCAGTTAATATCGATGCCCAGTACCTCCGCAATCCGAAACTTTGCCTCAATACCCTTCGCGCACCCTGGAAGCGGTGTTACGGCACCGATCTGAAGATCTTCACGCACCTCGGACATAATAACGGGGTCCGCCAATTCCGAGACCGCTATTCTGAGTTTGTCTGCTACGTAGCGTTTCGCCTCCTGAATTCGCATGCCGCGGGTCATTTGCACGCGCGCCACCAGATCTCCGGCAGCCCGCATTCCGCCCATTCCCGAGGCATGCGCGTGGGTGAGAGCCATGCCAAGCGGATCACCCACGCCAACCTACAACCCGTCCAGGCGACAGATTTCGACCATAGCCTTGGATGCCCGCGAAACGATATCCGTGGGAGGATGATCGGTTACCGTCACGGAGCCGACACCCATGCCCATGTTCACGTGGATGGGAATGGTTGCGACCCGGCTGCATTCTTTCATGAAGGTAATCGCGCGCGAAAGATTCCAGGGACAAGATTCCGATGTGTTGGTATTGACCACCGGGCCAAAGATGGTTACCCCGGCTTTTTGTGCCAGCTTCACCTGATCGTGGGGATACAAACCGGCCAGGCGCACGCCATCATATTCCAGTTCGCTGTGCATTCCCAGGATAAATTCCC
>JAAEUI010000416.1 GCA_024227475.1 Paracoccaceae bacterium
GCTCTTGTTTTCATAGCTGTTGCGGGGTTGTTTGCGATTAAATGCGCTTGCCTGATAGACCATACATACAGACCTACGGGCTGCCATCACCTCCCAACCCCTTTATTTCCTTGACTTATTGAGTTCCGGAACTCAATCCTAGGCACAAAAGGATGTGGAATACGGCGGCGAACCACCTCATCAAGCAAGGAAACACTTGGTACGTCAAGGTCGCCTTTCCCGCAGACGTTCAGCCGGCCTTCGATGACAATCGAGCATTCACAAAAACACTGAAGACATCAGACAAGGCCGACGCCATCGCACGGTGTGGTCGGTGGATTGCGAAATTCAAGACTGAGATCGCTGAGGCCCGAGGTAAACAGTTACGACAACGCTGTGGTTGAAGCCTTCTTCAAGACAATCAAAGCCGAATTGATCTGGCGGCATTGCTGGCGGACATGCCGGGCCGCTGAAATCGCCATCTTCAAATACATTAATGGGTTCAAAACCCCCGCTGAAAACACTCAGTGCTAGGCTGGGAAAGCCCCTTGGCTTTCGAAAGAAAAGCCGCATAGATGATGCACTCGGGCAGAACGAACGCGCGACAGGTCCAAACAGCTTTCGTGACAGATTCGAGCGCTGCCTTTCACATGATAGAAACAATAAGCATCTCAGGCCTAGACCAGAATGGCTACCGCGCGGCCCTTGTCCGCGCCATCAGTCCGGCCAGGGCAATGCCGCTAAGTACGTGCCAGATACCCCAGAAAGCGGCCACCACCGCCATCCCGCCCAGTCCGCTGAAGAACCCGAAGATCAGGATCAGTCCAAGGCCGGAATTCTGGATACCGGTTTCAATCATCACCGCGCGGCGGTTAAAGGCTGACAACCCCATCACGGTGGCGATAGCATATCCGGCACTCAGCGCCAAAGCGTTGTGCAAAAGCACCAATACTGCGACCGCCCCGGCATATTGCAGGAAAAGCATCCAGTTTGCCGCCAATGCCAGTATGACGAAAGCTACGAATATCCCCATCGACAAATACTGAAGCGGCGTTCGCAGGCGAACTGTGATGTCGGGCCGTTTGACGTTCAGCACCACGCCAAGGCACAGTGGCAGCACCAACATGAACCCGACAGTGATCGCCACCGAGACCGGATCGATCGAGGTTTGCCTCAAAATCTCGCGGGTCGGGCCGTAAAGGCTTCCCCAAAAGGCGATGTTGAACGGGGTCAGCAAGATTGCTCCGACGGTGGCAAAGGCCGTCATCGACACCGACAGCGCTGCATTGCCCCCAGCGCGGTGGGTAATGAAGTTGGAGATGTTGCCGCCCGGGCACGCCGCAACCAGGATCAGCCCCAGTGCAATCGACGGCTGAGGAGTGGTCACAAGGATCATGCAAAAGGTTAGCGCAGGCAACACGACGAATTGTGAAAACAACCCTGTAAGCAACGGCTTGGGGGCACGGACAAGTTTCTTGAAGTCGGCTGGTTTCAGGTCGATGGCTATCGAAAACATGACCACGGCGAGGACAGCATTGAGGATTTGCAGGCTGGTGGACGAGAAGTTCAGCATCACCTCGTCAATGCCGGCAACAGCCGGATTATTCATGATTCCCCCCTTTTTCGCGTTACTGGTGCTACCGGTCATGGCTTTGCAACAGTTCGCCGTTTTGAGATAATAGGCAAAACGGGCAGAATTGATATAGCTCATCCCCAGGTGGGCATTCGATCATCTCTGGCCGCAAACACTCGGATTTCCGGGATGAGGTGCAGACGACCCAAAGGCGTGTTAGCGTGATATGAATCCCGACGCACAACAAGGGCGCATCTTGGACAGGTACCAAAAAGACAACCCGATGGACGAACTTCTGCGCGCGCGGTTGCGCATTGCAGAAGGCGCCGATTTCCGACTAAAGGCTTTGCGCTTGGCGATGCATACAATGGATGCGTTCAGCCGCACTGTGACTGGCCAGGCCTTCTTTGCTTTGCGCGAAACCGAGCAGGGGTTGATCGAACTTGACGGCCGTACCGGGCCAGACCTCGTGCGCGCATTGCTGGCCATGAATGGCGGCACCCGGATCACCGCGCACGGGCTTAACAACATCCCAACGAACGGCCCCGTGGTCATCGGTGCCACCCATCCGATAGGCACCTTTGACTTCATCTCTCATGCCGGAGCCCTTCTGGATCACCGCCCAGATCTGAAGGTCGTGGCAAATCGCGAGGCCGAGCGGTTTTTGGGGCCTGAGCACATCATTGCTGTAGACTTGGATCGAAGGGACAACGTTCTGACCGCCCGCCAGACCCGAGCAGGAATGCAGGCCCAGTTACGCGATGGGGGTGCGCTTTTGGTCTTCGGCTCGGGCCGTGTGCCAGACATGGCAGGCGGTTTTCTGATCGAGCCTCCATGGCGCACTGGTATCACACGATTGTCCGCCGCCAGCGACGCACCGATCGTGCCGGCCTCGGCCAATATGCGCAACTCGCGCCACTACTACCGAACCCGCAAACTGGCTCAGGTCCTCAGCGGTGGGAACAAGGATTTCGGTCGCGCGGTTGCGTCACTGCGATATGTCTCGGAACTGCTGGCCAAATTGGGCGGCAGCTATGATGTGCATCATGGTCCGGTGCAGCCACCGGGCACGTCCCCTGAAAATCTCAAAGCTCTGGCCGAAGGACTAATTCCGGGACTTTACAGATAATCATAAGCCTGAAATGTCAGTGAGCCTGCGTCACAGCCACCGTTACAGAAGGAAACACCCCGGAGGTCAATGATTTACTATCCTTCAAAAGCCTGCCGGCGGCTCCAAGCACCTGCCCTCAGTCAAGCAAATCAGCCTCCGGAAATTCCGTGCCCGGTCGGTTTTTTTGGAGTCACGGGCTTTCGGTGAGGGCACGCAAAAATGCCTTGCGCCAGGGTGCGTCGAAGCTGGGGCGGACGTGATGGCAGGTGTAATGGGCATTGGACTGCTGCTATTCAGGGTCGAACAGGTTTTTCCAAAACTGAGTGATGCTTTCCACTTCGACCTCACTAACGACGGCAAGAAAAAAGCACTGTTGATCGACCGCAAGAATGGCGCGCCTGCCGCCCGGAAATGGCAGTATCATCAATGACGATTTGGCCATCGCAGTATGAAGTGACATGCTTCGGTCACTGATTTGTGTGAGGATTTCCTGTTCCAGGGCCAGCAATGGGTCTGAAAGATCCGGGGGACCGAAACATCTTGGCTTTGTTCCCGTGGCTTTGTGATAAAGCCACGCCTCAGCCATCGTCTGGACATGCAAAAAGTACGATACCAGCTTGTTTTCGGTTTGTTGTTCTTGTGAAGCCTTGGTCAAAGCCAAAGCCGAGCAAGAGATATCTGAAACGGATATCCCATCGGCATGACCCTGCAAGCTTAGTCGCAACGGGCCTGCGTTTTTACTGATCGACCCAAGCTGGCGCACGAAACCGTTCGCCATTTCCTCTGCATCCATTTTGCCCGAATGCTCACCGGGATACGTAATAGTGTCAAACTGAAGCCCGAACAATCTGCGGTCAGAAACACTTATCGTCGCGATTTCCCCTTCGGCCGAGGACAGGGTATAGGTTCGGGGAAGAACGGTTTCATCCACGGCGCGCGCGATCAGCCCTACAAGGTTGCAAAATCCTTCTGCTGGGGCTTGCGCGTCCCCCGGATCGGCGATGTGGTCTGAGCCAAGGCGTTCAATGGCGGCGCGCAATGGGCCAGCAGATTCGTTGGTGCCAAACTGGGGCTGCTTCATTACTCGCTGCATCGGTGTACCTGCGAAATCTCATTCAGCATAATTGCCGCCGATTTGGCAAACTCACGCGCATTTTCATCACTCTCGCAAAGACAGCAAAGAAAATCATCGCCGCTTGTCTGCGAACGCACAATCACTGTGGTTTCGTTCGGTGTATGGATGATGGCATCGTTACCAACACCACCCTCGCCTTGAACTTTGTCGCATAGTGAAAAGGTTTGCGCCGCCAGCATGCAAAGCTGATCCAGATTTTCCTGCGGAAAGGGTGTCTGCGAGCTTGTCCTTAATATCAGTCGCGTTCCCAAATCACCGAACGCAACTAACTGACAACCGGGCTGTTTAAGACGCAGCTCATCAAGGCGTTCGGCTAAAGTCATGGACCCAAATCCGGATCAGGCCGGGAGCGTTGAGCTCGGTTCTTACGGATGTCACGCATGGTCATGTGTGGGCTTTGGGTATCTTCAGCGATGTTCGGATCAGGGGTCACATTCAGGGGAGCAACCGCATCCGGGCCAGAACCTGGTTGAACAGATCTGGTCAAGCGATCCTTTGTCTGTGGGATCTTCTTGTTATCATCTGTTGCAGAGACTGAAATTGACGCTACCCGCCTGCCCTGAGCCTTGGGTAGTTCGGGCAGGTTTTCCCAAATTCTTGTTTTCTTCTTTTCGGTGCCCAACGGTTTGAGAAGAAGCTCTACGAAGTATTCAAGGAATTCCACAACGCCGCTTTCAGGTGAAATGTCGCCACTTTCAC
>JAAEUI010000417.1 GCA_024227475.1 Paracoccaceae bacterium
GCCGTTGTGGCGATTTGGCCGCGCAAACAGCATATATTGCACAATCTTGAGCAGCACCGCCCGTGGCACCTTACCGATGCCTTCCAGTTACCCTGATCCGACTCGTCAGGGTCAGGCTATGTCACAAAACCCAGTAATTGATTGGCCGTCAGTGCCAGAATGCCGAACATCAAGTGGCACATTATCTTGGCATGACCGCGTACCCGCACCATGCGCCCACCGAATTCGTCTTTCAACCGCCCATTTACCCGCTCCACGGTGCTGCGCTCATGGTAGCGTTGCTCTTTTGCTGTCTGGTAGTTGGCGACTTTGCAGCGCTTGGTTTCGTTTGCCAGTTCTTCCTTCAGCGCCTTGTTCCTGCGCGGGTTGGTATCGATCAGTGGGACATGCTCCAACTGCCGACTGTAGTCATGGATCTCGGACGCATCATAAGCGCTGTCCATTAGATCATAGAGATTGGTAACACGCCCGCTCGTCATGGCGGCCAAGGGAATGGCGCTTTGGCTGTCGTGACTGGAGGCCGATGTCAGGATGCAGCTGATGGGGATACCGCCGTCAGCCGCATCAATATGAAATTTGTAACCGGTCCAACTGCTTTTGTAGCCCTTGCTGTTTTTCTTCGTCCCCACATCACAGGCCTTCGGTAAGTCATCGAGCATCTCCGCCAGGCTCATCCCGGCGACCTGCCTTTCCAGGCGTGTCGGCTCTTTGGTGCGCTCTTCGCCTTTTCTCGGCCGTCCCCGCTTCCTGGGCTTTTTCTGCTGCGGCTCTTCGCTGTGCTTCTTGATGGGTTTCTCCCGGGCTTCGATGGCCGTAGAATCCCTTGAGATATGCCCCACGATCTCGCCCGCATAGCTTTTGTGGATCAGCGCCTCGTGCACACGTTCCGTCAGACGACTTTCAGTAAATTCCGCA
>JAAEUI010000418.1 GCA_024227475.1 Paracoccaceae bacterium
ACGGCTTTTTCAGACCAATGCAGAGTACTTTTTTTGTTTTTTTCAGTAAAGCTTGCGACAAAACCGGCACTCGCCATCAGTAGTTTTGTGCCTTTCTGATATGGGTCATCTGGCGGGCTGCGGCTGTGGCCTGCCCCAACGTTGTGATGCCAGCGCCTTTCACGGACGGTAGGTCAGGGCGCGCATGTGACTTCGCCTCGATGCGATGTGCTCTAGTGGTGAGAACTCACATCTAGCGGGGGGCGGAGTGTCAGTTATAGAAGCCACTGAAGTTCCTTATTGACCACCGCCCCTTTGCCTCTGTCAATATATTGGTCACTATAACTGGACACTTGTTCAGAAAAAAAACTGGACAAACGTCCAGTGACGGTGTTTAAGGGGTCTGGAAATTCGACTTCGGCGATTCTCAACAGACCAGTGTAAAAGAAATCGTTTGAAAATTCTGGGAGGGAAACATGTCTTTTGACTATGTAATCGTTGGTGGTGGTTCTGCAGGGTCCACCATGGCGGCTCGCTTGAGCGAAGATCCAAGTGCCAAAGTCTGCTTGCTGGAAGCAGGTGGAGGCGGGAAAAGCATTTTGTTGCGCGCGCCAGCTGGTGTCGTTGCGGTTCTGCCTGGTCACGGGAAAATGTTTAACTGGGCGTTCAACACCGTACCTCAACCCGGGCTCAACGGACGCAAGGGTTATCAACCGCGCGGTAAGGCCCTTGGGGGTTCCAGCGCAATTAACGCCATGCTGTATGTGCGCGGGCACAAGTCTGACTATGACAGTTGGGCGGAAGACGGGTGCGAGGGCTGGTCCTGGGACGAGTGCCTGCCGTACTTCCAGAAATCAGAAAACAATGAACACGGTGCCGATGAATTTCATGGCGACGCAGGGCCTTTGCAGGTTTCCGATCAAAAATCCCCCCGCCCGATCACCAAGGCGTTTGTGAAGGCAGCTACAGAACTGCAACACCGCCGCCGGGAGGATTTCAATACCGGCGAAAACGAAGGTGTTGGTCTTTATCAGGTAACCCAGTTTCACGACAAAACCAAGAATGGTGAACGCTGTTCGGCTGCTGCTGGATATCTGTTCCCGGTCATGGACCGTCCGAACCTGACAGTGGTCACCAAGGCTCGGGCCGCCAAAATCCTGTTTGAAGGTAAACGCGCGACCGGTATTGCTTACCGCTGTGGTGGCAAGAATGAAACCGCGATGGCCGCAAAAGAGGTTATTCTTTGCGGTGGCGCTTTCAACTCGCCGCAGCTGTTGCAACTTTCCGGCGTAGGTCGCCCGGATGACATTGTCCGTCATGGAATCGGTATGGTTCATGAGTTGCCCGGCGTTGGCCAAAACCTGCAGGACCACCTTGATTTCATTCTGGCGTACAAAACCAGCGATACTGACAATTTTGGTATCGGGCTTTCCGGCACGGTTCGCCTGACCTCGAATATTCTGCGCTGGTGGCGAAAAGGCACCGGCATGATCGCCACCCCATTTGCAGAAGGTGCCGCGTTCCTGAAGACCGATCCGACACTTGAGCGGCCTGACATTCAGCTGCATTTCGTGATTTCTGTGGTGGATAACCACGCGAAAAAACTGCATCTTGGTTATGGGTACAGTTGTCATGTTTGCGCGGTTCGCCCCTACAGCCGTGGCGAGGTTTTCCTGCAAAGCGCCGATCCGATGGCCGATCCGGGCATTGATCCGAAATTCCTGTCGGACCCGCGGGATCTGGAAACCACCATCAAGGGCGCGAAAATGACCCGCGAAATTCTGGAAGCGCCAGCAATGGCGAAGTACCGAAAACGCGAACTCTTTGGTGTTAAAGACAACATGACGGATGACGAATGGGAACAGCATATCCGCGCACGTGCAGACACGATTTATCACCCGATCGGCACCTGCAAGATGGGCGTCGATGACATGGCGGTGGTCGATCCGGAACTGAAAGTGCATGGCCTGGATGGGCTGAGGGTGGTTGATGCCTCGATCATGCCAACACTGATCGGTGGCAATACAAATGCACCGACAATCATGATCGCGGAAAAAGCCGCAGATATGATCAAAGGGGAAAATGCGTTAGCAGTTGCCGCAGAATAGAACACAATCAGGAGAATTGGACGATGTCCGGAACCATGATGCACAAACAGCTGACGATCAGTTCCCTGATCGCACATGCAGCGCGCTACCACGCCGGAACGGAAGTTGTTTCCGTTGAAACTACTGGTGGATTGGCCCGCTCGAACTGGGGCAAGGTCGAGGAGAATGCCCGCAAGCTGGCCTCCGCCCTTGGCCGGCTGGGAGTGGACGCAGGCGCCCGGTGTGCCACCATCGCCTGGAATAACGTGCGCCACCTTGAGATCTACTTTGGTGTTTCAGGCAGTGGCCGGGTCACCCACACGATCAATCCGCGCCTTTTTCCTGAACAGCTGATCTACGTTATTAACCACGCACAGGATCAGGTTCTGTTTCTTGATAAGACTTTTCTTCTTGTCGCTGCAAAACTGGGCGAGCATCTCAAGACCGTGAAACATGTTGTTCTGATGGGGCCGCGCGACGAAGAAGCCGCCGGGTTGGTCGAAGGTCTTCTGTTCTATGATGAGTTGCTGGAAACCGGAGATGCCCAATACCAATGGCCCGAGCTTGATGAGAATACACCCGCCAGCCTGTGCTATACTTCAGGCACAACGGGCAATCCGAAAGGCGTTCAGTACACCCACCGTTCAACGGTGCTGCACACAATAGCAGGCAATCAACCAGACGGCTTGGCCCTGTCGGGAAAAGACACCGTTCTGCCGGTGGTGCCGATGTTTCACGTCGCTGCCTGGGGCGTTCCCTATATTACTGCTGCGACCGGTTCCAAACTGGTTCTGCCCGGGCCAGGGCTTGATGGCGAAAGCCTTGTGAAGCTGATCGACGGAGAAAAAGTCACTATCGCACTGGGTGTTCCAACGATCTGGATGGGCCTGCTGGCTGCGCTGGCCGCTACTGGCTCCAAAGCGAAAACATTGACCCGTACAGTTGTCGGTGGTTCCGCACTACCGCCCTCGATGATTCCGACTTTCCGTGACGAATATGGGGTTGAGTTGATCCACGCTTGGGGCATGACCGAAACCAGCCCGCTGGGCACTCTGAACCAACTGCTGCAAAAGCACGGCGATTTGTCAGATGCGGAAAAGGCCGACATCCGTTTGGGTCAGGGCCGTGCGCCCTGGGGCGTTGAACTGCGCCTTGTCGACGCGGACGGCGCCCCGCTGCCCGAAGACGGAGAGACCCAGGGCGACCTGCAGATCCGTGGTCATTGGATTGTCGAAAGTTACTTTGGTGCGGAAGGCTCTGCCTTGACCGATGATGGCTGGTTTGACACCGGCGATGTCGCCACAATTGATGCAGACGGTTACATGGTCATCCGCGACCGATCCAAGGACATCATCAAATCCGGAGGTGAGTGGATTTCAACCGTGGAACTGGAAAACATCGCCATCGCCCATCCCGGTATTGCCAATGCAGCGGCCATTGCCGCCCGGCACGAAAAATGGGACGAGCGCCCGATCCTGATCGCAGTTCGCGCCGAAGCTGCCGATCCCTCGCCGGATGAAATCCTCGCTTTTTACGACGGCAAGGTTGCCTCATGGCAAGTGCCTGATGCGGTGATTTTTGTGGATGACCTTCCACTGGGCGCCACGGGTAAAGTTTTGAAAAACAAACTGCGCGAGCAATTTGGCGAAACTCTGATTGGGAAGGACTGATCCAATGGAAAATGCTGTCAAAAAAGCGGAACCTCCCGCAAGCTATCCAGATCTTGATGCGGCCGTTGACCAGCTTGTTGCCGCAAAGGACAGCTGGGCACGAACAAGCAATGCCGAGCGGATCGCAATCCTGTCCGATATCAAAGACCAGTTGATGAAGGTTGCTGCAGGCTGGGCCGAAACCGCCGCACGCAAGAAGTTGATCCCAGAAAATTCTGCGCTGATGGGCGAAGAATGGATATCGGGACCTTACGCGGTAATGGCGGGATGCAATGGGTTGCTGCACACCCTGTCCCAGATGGAAGGCAAGACATACCTGGACCATCTCAAAAGCCGCGAAACGGTAACCGGTCAGACAGCTGTCACGGTTGTTCCACACAATATCTGGGAGCATCTTTTGTTCTCAGGTGTGAAGGCTGAGGTCTGGATGGCCAAGGGCGTAAACGGAGCCAACCTTAAGGATCATACTGCCAAAGCGTATGACACGCCGGCAGAGAAGCGCAGCGGCAAAACCTCGCTGGTGTTGGGTGCCGGGAACATTGCTGCCATTGCGCCGCTTGATGTGTTTCAAAAACTGTTTTCCGAAAACCAAGTGGTCATATTGAAAATGAACCCGGTCAACGACTATTTGGCTGACTACTTGAAAATTGCACTGAAGCCGCTGATCGACCACGATGCCCTGCGCATCGTCAAAGGCGGTGCCGACGTGGGCGCCTATCTGTGCAATCATCCCGATGTAGAAGAAATTCACATAACCGGTGCCGAAACCTCGCATGACAGCATCGTTTGGGGTCCGGGTGAGGAGGGTCTTGCCAACAAAAAAGCGGGTACTCCGAAGATCACCAAGCGGATCACTTCGGAACTCGGTGCAGTTTGCCCGACGATTGTTGTGCCGGGCCCTTGGACAAGTGCTGATTTGCAATTTCAGGCCGAGCATATTGCCACTCAAAAAATGCATAACTCCGGCTTCAACTGCGTTGCCTGCCAGATGCTGATATTGCCTGGCACTTGGGACAAAAAGGCCAAGCTGCTGGATAACGTCGAAAACGTCATCCGGAAAACCGATCCGCGCATGGCCTATTATCCGGGAGCCGAAGGTCGTCTGGCAGAGTTTGAAGACCACGGCGACAACGTGATCAAGTTTGATCGTGGAACAGCGCCGGCTTGTGTGGTGGTGCCGAACAAGGACGACTCTGACGCCTTTTTCCGTCAGACAGAGGTATTTGCGCCAGCCTTCAGCACTTATGAAATCGCCGATGCTGACCCTGAAACCTACCTTCGCAGCGCGATCAGGTATGCCAACGAAAATCTGCATGGAACTTTGGGGGGAAACATCCTGATCCACCCAAAAACAATCCGCAAAATCGGCAAGAAAAAATTCGAGGAAATCATTGCCGAATTCCGCTATGGCGCGATTGCAATAAACGCTTGGACCGGTCTTGGGTTTCTTGCAACCGCATGCCCGTGGGGTGCTTTCCCGGGGCACACTCTGGACAACGTGCAAAGTGGTATTGGGTTTGCCCACAATACCAATATGTTTGATTCCGTTGAGCGGGTTGTGATCAAGGCCCCCTTCCGGCCCTTTCCGCGCAACCTGTTGAGCGGTGGCATAACGTTGCTTCCACGCCCACCGTATTTTGTGACGAACAAGAAACAACAAAAGCTCGGTATGTTGTTAACCCGCTTTCAGTACAAACCAAGCTGGTTAAAAATGCCGCGTATCTTCCTTAATGCTCTGTTAGGATGACCCAAATAGCGGCGTTCCGGTGCTTTGGGATCGTCGACCCTAAAACTGGCAAGGAATAGAGACTGGCTGTGTCACGAATAGAAAAAATAGGGCGTCTAAAGGACAAAGCCCGCAAGCGGACTGCAAAACGTTCCAAGCGCAAAGAGGAACTTGCAGATTTCGCCATCGATGCGTTGAAACAGTTGGGTTACGCCCGTACGTCCTTGCGTGACATAGCCGAGCATTCCGGGGTTTCGGTTGGGACTCTGCATTACTATTTTGAGGACAGGGTCGATCTTATCAGCTTTTGCGTCCGCAAGTACAAAGAAGATTTCATCGCGGAAATGGACAAAATCCTGCTTGGCTCGCTTGACTCGAATGCGATTGTCAACGGGTTTGCCCGCGGATTGAGAGAATCCGTCCAGAACGACGCGGAAACGCATCGCCTATGGTACGACATCCGCACTCAGGCAATGTTCGAGGAAGAATTTCACGAAGTGGTTGGCGAGATTGAAAACGGCTTGATCGATCTGGTCAGGCGCCTGATGAAGCGGCTCGGCATGCCTGAAGAAGTGGTGCTGCCTGTCTATCTGAACCTCGACGGCGCCTTCCGGTACTACTTGCAAAGACACCTCCTAGGAGATGAAACTGCGGTCGAGGATTTTGGCGAACTGGTCAGTGTTCAATTGGGGCAGTTGGTGTCTTCGGTGGCCGCGGAGTAGCTAGAGCGTTTTCTTGGCACGGGCGGGTATCTGTTCGGAGCTGAATGCGGGCTAAACTGGTTATAAGACCAGAGCAGCCGTGGCTTGGTTGTCTGGCGGCTGTTATTGTCCTGCGCCGAACTGCAAATTGCAGCCGTCCTTGACATGGGCAATCATTTTCTCGGCGGCGATCGAGCCATTGCCGGTTTCAATGGCATCAATAAGGGCCATATGATCGCCGAGCGACTTGGCCAAGTCTACACTTTCTATTGTTGCAAATAAGGTGAAGGACGATCCTCGGTTCCACAAATTGTCGAAGAATTCGAGCAGAAAGCGGTTGCCGGTGGCCTCGACAATTGCTCGATGAATAGTCTGGTTCGCCCGAAAATAGGCCTGAACCGTTTCAACCTTTAAATCCTCGGCCTTGGCAATCACTTCGCGAAGCATGTCATTGATCACGGCGTTGTTGGAGTCCGCAAGTATCCTGGCTGCATACCCCTCAACGGCACATCGCGCACCGTAAATCTCGGAGATTTCGTCAGTATCCAGTTGGCGAATTTTGAAACTGCCGCGCCCCGTGATGGTCAGAATACCCTCTTGTTCCATGCGAAACAGGGCCTCGCGCACCGGAGTGCGGCTGATCTCAAACTCTTCCGCGAGCTTTTCCTGTACGATCCGGTCGTCCGCCGTGATCGATCCTTCGCGAATAGCCCGCATGATTTGCGCGTACACTTGATCTGCTAGGCGTTGACGTGGTTGGGAAAGAGATTTGTACGCCATGAAGGTCTCCTTTTGGGTTAAATACTGAATACGAATTGGCGTCCGAAGAATAAAGACCTCACTACCCTGCTGGGTACCGATTCGCGTGGGCCATCGGTATTCCCCGATCTGTTAATGGGCCAAGTATCAAAAAAAACATTTAACATCAATTGATTAACTCCTTATTTGCGTTCGGGGTAACGACATCTCAGAAAAACATTGACGCGTACTGTATACAGTATACGGTAAATGAAAACTTGGGAACACAAAGAAAAATGTGTGGAATTGCAGGACGAATACTGAATGCGCCTGGCAAGATCGGTCGCGATCTTGTTGAACTGATGGATGCGCAAGAGCACCGCGGCGCAGATTCAACCGGCTTCGCGATATACGGGATACCGCGTGACAGTGGATTTATCGTCAGGGCGATGGGGTTTAACCGCGAGATGTTGTCTAAGGACCTTGAGGATTTCACATCGGTTCTGAAGGAACATGGTTCGGACCTGGTTGAAGACCCGACATGGGACGACAGCAGTGACAGACATTATTCAGTGCGCTTGGTAATCAAGGACCCGGCAGATATTGCACGCTGGTCCCACGATGCAGACCAGATCTGCAAGCGGCTGGAAATCCAGTCCGTTGGCCGGTCGCTTGAGATCATCAAAGACACCGGTGGCGCTTATGTGGTGGCCGACAAGCACGGCGTGCGCGACATGGTAGGCACCCACGGCCTGGGCCATGCCCGCCTTGCCACGGAATCGGACGTGCGCCCGAATGCAAGTCACCCGTTCTGGGCGCGACCGTTCCCGGACGTTGCCATCGTCCATAACGGCCAGATCACCGACTATTACACCTGGCGCAACCGGCTGGAGCACAAGGGCTATCGCTTCATGACCTACAATGACAGCGAACTGATCGCTGTTTGGGTCTCGGACCGGATGAAAGAGGGGCTGTCGATGGAAGAGGCGTTAACCCGCTCGATTGAAGAAATCGACGGTGTTTTTACGTTCATGATCGGCCAACCAGACAAGATCGGCTGGGCCAAGGACCGTTTCGCCATGAAGCCGCTCGTCGTTGTCGATGAGAACGGCGAGATCGCAGCGGCGACCGAAGAACAATCAGTGCGCCGGGTATGCGAGGGAGAGGGCATAAGCATCATCAATTATGACGGTCCTGGCCTGCACGGCATTTGGGGCGTTGGCAACCGGAGGGCCGCGGCATGAGTGACGTTGTCATCGAAGTCGGAGACCGTCCGGTCAGAGAGGTTCACCAGGATATCCAGGAAGCTGCCAAGGCTGGCAGTTCCATCGTTGTGACCGACACGCGGTCGCGCCATAACCTTGGCGTTGGGTTGCCAAAGGGCTGCAAAGTGCGGTTCGAGGGTTCGGTCGGGTATTATTGCGGTGGTCTGAACAATGGCGCCATCATCGAGATTGAGAACAACGCGGGCTGGGGTTGCGGCGAGGCAATGGCCGACGGCCATATCACCGTGAATGGCTATGCCGGAATGTCGGTAGGCGCTGCGATGCTGGGCGGTACGATTCATGTCACAGGTGACAGCGGCCCGCGCGCTGGTGTTGCGATGAAAGGTGGAAATATCGTGGTCGAGGGCAAGATCGGCTACCAATCCGGTTTCATGGCACATGGCGGCAAGATCATTGCGCTTGGGGGGGCAGGAAGCAGCTGTGCCGATGCGCTTTGGGAAGGTGAGGTCTGGGTAACCGGAGATATCGAAGATCTGGGCGTCGACGCCGTTGTTACCGAGCCGACAGCCGAGCAGGTGGCCGAGGTGGATGCCATTCTGGCTCCACTCGGGCTGAAGGACACATCTCGTGACTGGCGACGGATCGTGGCCGGTCAACGACTTTGGTATTTTGAAAGCAGGGACGCAAAAGCATGGCTGATGATATAAAAGCCCCTTACGAGTATCCGTTTGCGGAAGCCACAGAAGAGGAGATAGCGTTCGGGGACGGGGCCATCGAAGGTCGCCCTGCCGGGGTGCCATCCTCTTATGACAAAGGCGGATCGACACGTTGGACGCCGGAAGCGATTTCCGAGGCCCATGCGCTGGCCCAGTTGGGCCGCTACCAGGTGCGCGGCTGGAACGCGTTCAATGACCGTCTGCCGACCTTTGACGACCTGACCTTTGTGCCTGCTACGATGACGCGTCTGCCCCTTGAGGGGTATCGCGAGAAATGCAACACGAAAACCGTGCTTGGCGGCGGTCGCGGCCTGGTCGAAAACCCGATCGAGCTGGATATCCCGATCTACATCGCGTCGATGTCGTTTGGTGCCTTGTCGGCCAACGCGAAGGAAGCGTTGGGTCACGGTGCATCCAAGGTTGGCACCATGACCTGCACCGGCGAGGGAGGCATGCTGGAGGAAGAACGGGCTGCATCGAAAACCCTTGTCTACCAGATGTCGCCGGCCCGCTATGGGCTGGACCTGGATCACCTGCGCCGCGCTGATGGTCTGGAGCTTGTGGTGGGGCAGGGGGCCAAGCCCGGCACCGGAGGGCTGCTTCTGGGTATGAAGGTGTCCAAGCGGATATCAGATATGCGCACCCTGCCTGAAGGGGTGGATCAGCGCTCGACCATCCGCCACCCGGACTGGCTTGGCGCCGACGATCTGGCGGTGAAGATCGAAGAGCTCAGGATTGCAACCAATTACAAGGTGCCTATCTTCATCAAGATGGGGGCAACCCGACCGCGCTATGACGTAGCCGTGGCGGCGAAAGCCGGGGCCGACGTGGTGGTTGTGGACGGGGCAGAGGGTGGCACCGGTGCCTCGCCCGAGCTCTTGCTCAATCATACCGGCATTCCTTGCATGTCGGCCATTCCGGCCGCCCGGGAGGCGCTGGATGATTGCGGCATGTCCGGCAAGGTCACGCTGGTTGTGGCGGGCGGCATACGGTCTGGTACCGATGTTGCCAAGGCGCTAGCACTGGGGGCCGATGCCGTGATGATTGGCAATGGCGCGATGGTCGCCCTTGGGTGCAACGCGCCGCGGTACATGGAGGGTTATCAGAAACTGGGCACCAGTCCTGGTGCCTGTCACCACTGCCATACCGGCTTGTGCCCGGTTGGTATCGCGACGCAAGAACCAGAATTAGAGGAACGCATGAGCGTCGCTGCAGGTGCCGAGCGGGTCGCGCGGTATCTGACCGCGATGACAATGGAGATTACAGCATTGGCAAAGGCATGCGGCAAGTCGTCGGTGCACAATCTTGAGACGGAAGACCTGCGCGCGCTGTCATTCGAGGCCTCGGCCTTTACCGGGGTTAAGATGGCAGGGATTGACCGGCCATTCGATTGGTCGACTGAACGCAAGGGTTAGAAGGTATCTTCCCAGAAGGGGTTGGCGGCACTGATCACCAGCCCCTTTCGCCAAGGGTTGGTAAAATGAGGTCGCGTATACGGGTGAAAACTCAGATTCGGAACACGGTTGCGACGATAAGAACAGGGAAACCAAAAATGAACAAAACAGATTTCAAACTGCCGGAAGGGACACACACGGTTGCGCTTGGCATGGGTGATCTGAACGGTATCATGCGTGGCAAGCGAATTCCGGCGACCCATTGGGAGACGATCTGCGAGGGTGGCAACGCGCTGTCCATTGCACTTCTGGCGATCGATATGACCTCGGACGTATGGGACACGCCTTACGTCAATTTCGATAATGGCTACCCGGACATGCATATGTTTCCAATGACCAAACCCGTGGCGAGTCCGTGGGAAGATGGTGTGGCGTTTTGCATGGCCCGCGCGGAGGGCATGGATCACAAACCGGTACCGATCGATCCGCGCGGCGCGCTTGTCGGGCAGGTCAATCGCGCGGCAGACATGGGGTTTGAGGTTCAGACCGGGACTGAGCTTGAATTCTACCTCCTGGATCCCGAAACCCTGTTACCAAGGGATCAGGGCATTCAGGTCTATTCCATGTCGCGCGCCGCCGAGATGGAGCATGTGTTGGGCCCGATCCGTCAGCAGATCAACGAACTGGGCATTCCGATAGAACAGTCGAACCCGGAATATGCCCCGGGTCAGGTCGAGGTGAACATCCGCTACGGCGAGGCGCTGGAAGCTGCTGATCGGGTCATCATGTTCAGGTCGCTGGTCAAGGAACTGGCGCATGTGCATGGCTATATGGCCACCTTCATGGCAAAGCCGTTCATTGATCAATCGGGAAGCGGGTTTCACACCCATTATTCGATGTGGAAGGACGGCAAGAACGCGTTTTCGGATGGTGGCAAGCTGAATGCGATGGGCAAGAGTTTCCTGGCCGGGCTGCAACAACGCATGCCCGAGCTGAGCCTGTGCGGCAACACCACGCCCAACACCTATCGCCGCCGGGCTCCGTATACCTTTGCGCCCACCAACAACGCCTGGGGTTATGACAATCGCACGGTTGGACTGCGGGTGATTGAAGGGACCGACTCCGCTGTTCGGGTCGAGAAACGCGACGCTTCAGCCGATTGTAATCCTTACTTTCTTCTGGCCTGCGACATCGCGGCCGGACTTGACGGGATCGAACAGGGGCTTGAGCCGAACCAGCCCTGTCTGGGCAATGCCTATGAGCTTGAAGACGCTGATCCTCTACCCGTTGATCTGGCCGAGGCGGTTGGGCTGGCCCGCGATTCTGAACTCGTGAACCGGGTTCTGGGTGATGACCGGCTGACCATTCTTGTGCAACAGGCCGAGCGTGAACTTGAATTCCTGGCCAACCAAGTCACGCCTGTCGAGGTTGAACGTTACATGCGGAATTTCTGACCGGTGCCGGTCAGCCTCCCACAAAGGAGAAATACAAATGACTATCAAAACAATTGCCGGGGGCGGTCGCTTTGAAAAGGCTGGGTCTTATGCCCGGGTGAAACGGGTCGGGCCGTTTGTGTTCGTTGCCGGCCTGACTGCGATGCAGTCCACCGGAAAGGTATATGCGCCTTATGACATTTATGAACAGACCCGGTTCATCTTTGACAAGATCGAGGACCTGCTGGATGAGGCCGGTGCCAAGATGCGCCACATCGTGCGCACCCGGGCCTTTCTGTCGGACATTCGCGAAGCAGGCGGGTTCATTCGCTGCCATGGTGAGGTGTTTCAGGGGATCGAACCGGTTCTGACCGGTGTTGAGGCAGGGCTCACCACGCCCGGAATGCTGGTCGAGATCGAAGTTGACGCCATCATTCACACCAAAAAGGGCGGTATCTCGCTGAAATGAACCTTGCGCCAAGGGACTGACTGCAAAGGAAATAAACCATGAGCGACAGGGCGATACCCGGCCCCAGCTATACCAGCGGAACCAGCGATCAGCCGCTGTTGTTCCAGACTATTGGTATGGCGTTGCAGGGCGCGGCCGAAACATGGGGCGACCGCGACGCTCTGGTCGTTCGCCACCAGAACATACGCTGGACTTACAGCGACCTTCTGGAGCGGGTGGATGCGTTTGCGGCAGGTCTGATCGAACTTGGCCTTCAGCCCGGCGACCGTGTTGGAGTCTGGTCACCCAACAACGCCGAATGGGTTGTCGCCCAGTTGGCCACTGCGCGGGCAGGGCTGATCCAGGTGAATATCAATCCGGCCTACCGGTTGCGCGAGTTGGAGCATGCACTGGAGGTCACGGATTGCAAGGCGCTGATCTTGGCGGAGCGCTTTAAGACAAGCAATTACCTCGAAATGATCCAATCGATTTTGCCCGAGCTTGCCACGGCCTTGCCGGGTAAGTTGAGGTCTGAATTCTTCAGTTCATTAAGCGCGGTGATTTCCATTTCGGAAACTGCGCCGGACGGGTTCCTGCGATTTGCTGATATCGGCGGGCTGGCCAGTGAAGAAAGCCGAAAAAGGCTGACCGAACTCCAACCCCGGCTTCAGCCCGACGATGCGATCAATATCCAGTTTACCTCCGGTACGACTGGTTTACCCAAAGGCGCAACACTGACCCATCACAATATCCTCAACAACGGGTATTTCGTCACCGAGAGACAGAATTTCAGCGCGGCTGACCGGCTGTGTATCCCGGTGCCGCTTTATCACTGTTTCGGGATGGTGATGGGGGTTCTTGGCTGCATCACGCATGGGTCCTGCATGGTGTTCCCGGGCGAGGCTTTTGATCCGCTGGAAACGCTTCAGGCCGTGGCCGAAGAAAAATGCACCGCGCTTTACGGCGTGCCGACCATGTTCATCGCCGAGCTGGAGCATCCCGAGTTTGGTGAATTTGACCTGTCGCACCTGCGAACGGGAGTGATGGCAGGATCAAGCTGCCCCGCAGATGTGATGAAAAGGGTGATTGGCGATATGCACATGAGGGATGTCACGATCTGTTACGGTATGACTGAAACCAGCCCGGTTTCCATGCAGTCGAACCCCGATGACGCCGTTGAAAAGCGGGTCTCGACCGTTGGTCAGGTCCATCCGCATGTCGAGGTCAAAATCATCGATGAAGAAGGTCGCGCTGTGCCACGCGGGCAACAGGGCGAATTCCTCACGCGGGGCTATTCGGTGATGCTGGGCTATTGGGGAGACGAAAAGAAAACCACAGAATCAATCGACCGCAATCGCTGGATGCATACCGGTGATCTGGCGGTGATGGATGATGATGGTTTTGTCGATATCACCGGACGGCTGAAGGACATGATCATCCGCGGCGGCGAGAACATCTATCCGCGTGAGGTCGAAGAATTCCTCTACACCCACCCGGCAGTTCGCGATGTTCAGATATTTGGCGTGCCGGATCAGAAATTAGGCGAGGCAGTCTGTGCTTGGATCCAGTTGAAAGACGGTGTCACAGCCACAGGCGATGACATCAGAGATTTCTGCAGGGACCAGATCGCGCATTTCAAAGTGCCGCGTCATATCAGGTTTGTCGGCGAATACCCGATGACGGTCACCGGGAAGATCCAGAAATTCGAAATGCGAAACACCATGGAAGCGGAACTGAGCGCCCCAGCCGCAGCAGGCTGATCAGGCCATTCGCGCAACACAACAAGTGAATATAGGGAGAAAACCATGTTTCAGAAAATGCTCATCGGCGGAGAACTTGTCGGCAAGGATAAGAAAGGCAAGCGGATCAAGGTGATCAACCCGTCCACCGAAAAAACCTATGCCTTTGTGCCCAAGGGCACAAAAAAGGACATCAACAAAGCTGTCGCAGCAGCTAAGAAAGCCTTTCCGAAATGGGCGGCGACATCGCAGAAGCGGCGTCAGGACATCGTTTCGAAGATAGCCGACGTCATTTCTGACAATGCCGAAATGCTAGCACGCTTGATGGTCAAGGAGCAGGGCAAACCAATGCCCGAGGCGTTGGGCGAGATGGCGTGGACCGAAGGATACTTGCGCCATTACGCGACGCTGAGCGCGAAAGGACGCGTGATCCAGAATGATGATGATTTTAAAATCGAGTTGCGACGCAAACCGCTTGGCGTGGTGGCGGGGATATGCCCGTGGAATTTCCCGGTTCTGGTGCCTTTCTGGAAGATTGGTCCGGCCCTGGTGGCAGGCAACACGATTGTACTGAAGCCAGCGCCAACAACACCGGTGACGATCCTGAAAATCCTCGAGCTGTGTAACGGTTTTATACCTGCCGGCGTGGTAAACGCCGTCACCGACGAAAACGATCTGGGTCCGGTTCTGACCAACCATCCTGATGTGGCCAAGATCAGCTTCACCGGCTCCAGCGAGACCGGCAAGCGGATCATGGAATCGGCCTCCGGAACGATAAAACGGGTGACGTTGGAATTGGGGGGCAACGACCCGGCAATTGTTATGCCGGATGTGAATGTGAAGGAAACCGCAGCCCAGATATTTGGCGGAGCGTTCCTCAATGCAGGCCAGGTTTGCCTGGCGATCAAGCGGGTCTATGCGCACAAGAAAATCTATGACGAGTTTTGTGACGAACTGGCCAAGCTTGCCGATGAGGCGATAGTCGGCGATGGGTTGCAGCAGGGATCGACCGTAGGGCCGATACAGAACAAGGAGCAATATAACAAGGTCAAGGCCCTGATCAAGAGCGCCAAGAAAGACGGTAAGATCCTGAGCGGCGGCGTGGTGAAGGGCAAGAAGGGCTTTTTCATCAAGCCCGTCATTGTCCGCGATGTGAAGGATGGGCACGACATTGTCGACAAGGAACAATTCGGCCCGGTTCTGCCGGTGATCAAGTATTCCGACATCAAGAAAGTAGGGTTAGCGGCCAACAATTCGGACTATGGGCTCGGCGCGTCGGTCTGGTCGTCTGATGTAAAGGCCGCAACCCGGGTGGCTTCGAAAATCGAGAGCGGAACGGTCTGGGTCAATCAGGTCACCAATATCGGGCCGCATATCCCGATGGCCGGGTTCAAAGCTTCAGGCCTGGGTGTGGAACAATCGGCTGAAGGTCTGGAAGAATACACCCAGATCCAGGTTATGAACGTGGCGCGCTGAACTAATGGGCCGCGCGATATCCAAAGGGTCGTATGATCAGGTCTATGGGGCGTTCTCGTGGGATCGCCCCGGCCACTGCAATTTTGCGCGGGACGTGATTGACCAGTGGGCCGTCAAGGATCCAGGCAAGACCGCTCTGGTCTGGACTGATGACAGCGGTGCTGTCGTTGAGCGCAGCTTTGCCGAGATAAGCGATGCATCAAAGCGGGCCGCTGGCCTGCTGAGTGGGTTGGGTGTCAAACGGGGCGATACTGTTCTGATCATTTTGCCGCGGCTGATTGCCTGGTGGGAGGTGCTAACCGCGACCCTGCGTATGGGGGCCGTGGCCTCGCCGGGCACAACCCAGCTTGCACCCAAGGACATCGCTTATCGTATCAAAGCATCGGGCGCGACCTGTATTGTCACCGATGCGGCCAACGCGCCCAAACTGGATGCCATATCCCACGAGTTGCCTGTCGGGTTCACAAAGGTTGTGGTTGATGGCAGCCGAGATGGCTGGGTGAACTATGAAGAAGGGATCGAGGCGACCTCGCCGGACATTCCCGATATTAACACTGCCGCCGACGAGGTTGCCCTGTGTTATTTTACCTCCGGTACAACCGGCAACCCCAAGATGGCCCTGCACGGGCACGATTATGGCTTTGGCCATGTCACTACCGGCCAGTTCTGGCTTGATCTGGGCCCAGAAGACCTGCACTGGAACATATCAGATACCGGCTGGGCCAAGGCTGCCTGGTCGAGTTATTTTGGCCCATGGTTGCAGGGTGCGGCCTTGTTCGTACACCACGCCGCGGGGTTTGACGTACAGCAGACGCTGACGATGTTCGGCAAGTTCTCGATCACAACCATGTGCTGTGCACCGACGATTTATCGCATGTTCGTACAGCAGGATCTGGCGCAGTTCCGGTTTGGCAGCCTCAGGCATTGCGTGGCTGCAGGGGAGCCACTGAACCCCGGTGTGATCGAAGTCTGGGAATCGGCGACCGGGCTTGTGCCTTATGACGGGTATGGCCAGACCGAAACCACGATCCTGTGCGCCAACATGCTGGATATTCCGGTGCGTGCGGGCTCAATGGGCAAACCGGCGCCGGGGATTGAACTGGAGATCGTCGACAATGACGCGCAGCCGGTGCCGCCGGGCACCGAGGGGGACATTGCCGTTCGGGTCAGGCCCGACCCGCCGCGCGGAATTTTCCTGGGCTACAAGAATGATCCGGAAAAGACGCAAGAGACATTCAAGGGCGATTATTATCTGACCGGAGATCGCGCTTACAAGGACGAAGACGGTTATTTCTGGTTCGTCAGCCGGGCTGATGACGTGATCATCTCGGCTGGGTACAGGATCGGCCCGTTTGAGGTTGAAAGCGCCTTGATCGAGCACCCGGCTGTGGCGGAATCCGCCGTAGTAGGGGTAGCGGATGACACCCGCGGCGAAGTGGTCAAGGCATTCATTGTTCTGGCTGAAGGGTATGCTCCCTCTGACGCGCTAATCGGTGAAATTCAGACTCATGTAAAATCTGCGACCGCACCCTACAAATATCCCCGATTGATCGAATTTGTCGAAACCCTGCCCAAGACCGTTTCGGGCAAGATCAGGCGGGTCGAGTTACGTGCGCAAGATGCAGACAGAGCCCAGTAAAAGGAACCGCCCGGTGGACACGCCGAAATCAAACCCCTTCTGGTGGGAAGAATTCCCCGCCTTTGATGGCAAAACCACGGCTTTGCCCGAGGCTTGCGAAGTCGTGGTTGTTGGCGCCGGTTTGACTGGCTGTTCGGCTGCACTGACACTGGCAAAATCCGGAGCGCAGGTTCTGCTGTTGGATGCCGAACGTCCAGGTTTTGGTGCCAGCACCCGGAACGGAGGCATGATCGGCGGCGGCTATCGTCTGTCGTTTGAAGAAATGACGCAGAAATACGGGCGCGATACAGCGTTCCAGTTGTTGGTGGAGGCGCATGTGGAGTCTCTGGCATTCGCCCGCCAGCGGATCGAAGACGAGAACATCGATTGTGACTTCAACACCTATGGCCGGTTTCGCGGGCAATGGAACAATGCAGAATACGACA
>JAAEUI010000419.1 GCA_024227475.1 Paracoccaceae bacterium
CCGTTCGGATAACAGCTGGGCCAAAGGACTGAAGGTACGGGTGGGGTGCGGCTGACAAACACAGTGATAGAGGCGCACACTTGGCAATCGCAACTTACCGAACAACGTACGATACACGAGGGCGTGATGTCCTTTGTGGAGCCGCTTTTTCCCGCAAAAAGGGCAGCAGGCCTGTTGCTCAAGATACTCTGTGGCCTGCCGCTCGACCATGGTTTTCTGCACGCCTGCAAGAATCGCCTTGGCTTCGGCCAGGGTTATCCCCAGACCAGCGGGCCGCAGCGAGCCACGCTCCAGACAGACTATGTTTTCAACGGCTTCAGTAGCTCCGCCGTCGGCTTCGATAACGACCTGCACCTTGACTTTCATCGGTCACCTCCTATCGGTTAAACCCACATAAACACATCTTTCCCGCAGGCGTGATCGTAAAGCCGACGGTTTGCGGCTTTGCGATCAAAGCGTTCGGCGGCCAGCCAATACCTCAGGTCATAAACCTCCTCGTAGTGATTTTCAATGTCGCCGCCGTCCTCGATTATATCTGCCAGCCGCATCATGATATGGCCCAGCGAATACCGCTGCCGCAACGCCATGAACGCCCACGGACCGCCACAATCCTCTGGCGGACAGGAACGCCGGCCATCGATACATACCGGATAACGTCGATGGGGTTCCGGTGCCAGGATAGCTTCGACACGGATTTGGTGCCGCCAGCCGTCTGTGAAATCATATTCGTATCGAAAGCATTCATTGATCCGGAAACGAAAATCCTTTAGCCTGACTGTTTCAGGATCATCGCTGAACGAAAGGCCGCCCATCCGGGCAATACCGTATTGTTTACCATGAA
>JAAEUI010000420.1 GCA_024227475.1 Paracoccaceae bacterium
CGCACCCCAGGTGCGACCCGGCAATTGAGCTACCGCTGATTTCCTGTGGTAGAATGGACCCGCCCGACAGACCGAGGGGGGTGAATGGAGATGGAAATGACGGATAAAAAGCAAATGATCGCCCACAGCGATACTGCAACCGCCGACCGAACCGCACTCCAGGAGGGGTTGTATGATCCCCGTCATGAGCATGACGCCTGTGGTGTCGGGTTTATCGCCAACATGAATGGCATCCGCTCTCACAAAATCATCGAAAACGGCATCCAGATTCTTGAAAATCTCGAACATCGCGGCGCAGTCGGCGCCGACCCCCTGATGGGTGACGGTGCCGGCATGCTGGTCCAGATACCGCACAAACTGTTTGCTGAAGACTGCGCGGAACAGGGCTTCAGCTTGCCGGAACCGGGTGATTACGCCGTCGCCCACGTGTTCATGCCCAGGGATGACAAGCTGGCGTCCCGGTTGCAGACCATCATCGAAGAGGCCGTTGTCAGCGAAGGACAGTCCGTGCTTGGTTGGCGGGATGTGCCGGTGGACAATGCCGGTCTTTCCCAGGCACCCGACATTGCAGCTTCAGAACCGCGCCAGCGGCAATTGTTTATTGCCCGGGGTGATGGCATCAAAAACGAGGATTCATTTGAGCGTCGGCTGTTCATTCTGCGCAAGGTGATCTCCAATGCGGCAATTGATAAAGTCGGACGCCGTGAAGACTTCTACATGGTCTCGCTTTCGTGCCGGACCATAGTCTACAAGGGCATGTTCCTGGCCTACCAGCTTGGCGCCTATTACAGGGACCTGAAAGATCCGCGATTTGAATCAGCCCTGGCTCTCATTCACCAACGGTTTTCGACCAATACTTTCCCATCGTGGAAACTCGCCCATCCCTACCGGATGGTCGCCCACAATGGAGAAATCAACACCCTTCGCGGCAATGTCAACTGGATGGCTGCTCGCCAGGCCTCTGTCGCCTCCCCGCTGTTTGGCGATGATATCGAAAAACTCTGGCCGATTTCCTATGAAGGTCAGTCGGATACAGCCTGCTTTGACAACGCGCTCGAATTCCTGATGCGGGGTGGCTATTCGATGGCTCACGCGGTGATGATGCTGATCCCGGAAGCTTGGGCCGGCAATCCGCTGATGCATGCCGATCGCAAGGCGTTTTACGAATATCACGCAGCACTGATGGAGCCGTGGGACGGACCGGCTGCGGTTGCCTTTACCGATGGCAGACAGATCGGCGCCACGCTGGACCGAAATGGCCTCCGCCCGGCCCGTTATGTGGTTCTTGATGACGGCACCGTCATCATGTCTTCGGAAGCTGGCGTGCTACCGATTGATGAATCCCGCGTCGTCAGGAAATGGCGACTGCAGCCCGGCAAGATGCTGCTGTTAGATCTTGAAAAGGGCACCATAATTTCTGATGCGGGAATCAAGAAGGAACTTTCTGCGGCAAACCCCTATTCCGAATGGCTGGCTCGTTCACAAATCGTGCTTGAAGACCTACCCCGCCCGCGACAGGTTTCCAGAAATATCTCCGGTGATGTTCTGCTCGATTTGCAGCAGGC
>JAAEUI010000421.1 GCA_024227475.1 Paracoccaceae bacterium
GGGGCGCATTTTTTTCCAAAAGAACATTGCGGCAGCGCATGCCGACCCAGCGTCCGGGACTGCACGGATCCGTGAAAAGGTTAACCGCCCTTTTGCACACCTTTTGCGTACCAAATGCGTACCATAAATCAGACAGCGATTTAGGCGCCCCATTAACCATTTCCATGCCCCTCGCGAAGCCCATCACGCACCCGGTGCGCGATCTCGATAAACTCCGGCGTGTCGCGGATATCGAGCGGTCGTTCGCGCGGCAAAGTGCTTTCGATCACATCGGCGATCCGACCCGGCCGCGGTGACATCACCATAATTCTGGTCGAAAGGTACACGGCTTCAGGGATCGAGTGCGTCACAAACCCAATCGTCTTGTTGGTTTTTGCCCATAAATCAAGCAATTGCTGGTTCAGATGGTCGCGCACGATCTCATCAAGCGCGCCAAAAGGCTCGTCCATCAGCAGGATATCCGCATCAAACGCCAGCGCCCGCGCGATGCTCGCCCGCTGTTGCATCCCGCCCGACAGCTGCCAGGGAAATTTCTTTTCAAAACCAGACAGTTCCACCAGATCCAGCACCCGGGCCACCCGCTCTGCCTGATCCGCTTTGCTGTACCCCATGATCTCCAGCGGCAGCCGGATATTGCCACCAATAGTGCGCCAGGGATACAGCCCCGCCGCCTGAAACACATAGCCATAAGCCCTTGATTTTCGGGCTTCTTCCGGGCTGACCCCATTTATAGTGATGCTTCCGGCGGTGGGTTTCTCCAAATCCGCCATCACCCGCAGAAACGTAGTTTTGCCACAGCCCGACGGACCGATAAACGACACAAACTCGCCCTTCTGAATATCAAGATTGATACCGGAAAGCGCATGCACCGGCCCGTCGTTTGTTTCAAACGTCAGGCTGAGATTGTCAGCTTTTACAACGGTTTGGTCACTCACAAGCAGCTCTCTTTCCTCGGCCCCGAAGGCCTGATCCAGCGCCATTCCAGCCTCAGATACCCGCCGGAATATTCAGCGGATCACGCTCCACCTTGCGCGGGCTGTTCAGCGCCTTCCATTTGCTGAGCGCCTCATGCGCTGATGGGAACGCTGGACGCGGCACAAAGCGGCCCCGCCCCGGTTGCGGTTGACTGTTGCGGCCCCAGGCCCAGATCACGTCCCCGCGGCTCAACGTATAGCGCGCCTGCGCCGAAACGTCGAAGCCCTCAAACACGTTGTAGTCCAGCACCGAATGGTGATTGCTGGGGCTGATGGTCTTGGAAATCTTCGGGTCCCAAACCGTGATATCAGCATCCGCGCCCTCAACAATCGCGCCTTTTTTCGGGTATATATTCAGTATCTTGGCGACGTTTGTTGAAGTGGCAGCTACAAATTCATTCGGCGTCAGTCGCCCGGTCTCAACGCCCTCGGTCCAGAGCACCGCGAGGCGTTCCTCCAGCCCGTTGGAACCGTTCGGGATGATGCGGAAATCGTCACGCCCGGCGCGCTTCTGTTCTGTATTGAACGCCGCATGATCGGTCGCTACCACCTGCAGCGATCCCGATTGCAACCCGGCCCAAAGGCTGTCCTGATGGTCCTTGGAGCGGAACGGAGGCGACATGACGCGCCGCGCCGCGTGGTCCCAATCCTTGTTGAAATACTCGCTCTCATCCAGAGTCAGAAACTGGATCAGCGGCTCACCATAAACCCGCATCCCCTTTTGTCGCGCGCGCCGGATCGCTTCATGCGCCTGTTCGCAGCTTACATGAACGATATACAGTGGCGTTCCGGCGCAATCGGCAATGGTGATCGCCCGGTTCGCCGCCTCGCCCTCAAATTCCGGTGGCCGGGAATAGGCGTGGCCCTCGGGGCCGGTAATCCCCTGATCAAAATACTTCTGCTGCATCTCGGCCACCAGATCGCCGTTCTCGGCATGCACCATCGGTAGGGCGCCCAACTCGGCACAGCGTTTGAACGAGGCGAACATTTCGTCATCCTCGATCATCAGCGCGCCTTTATAGGCCATGAAGTGCTTGAAGGAGTTGACGCCCATTTTCACCGCGTCTTCCATTTCGGCAAAAACGTTTTCGTTCCAACCGGTTATCGCCATGTGATAGCCAATATCCGAACAGATTTGCGGCGCCGATTTCCGGTGCCATTCGTTGATCGCATTCTTGATTGAGCCGTCCTCGCCCGGCAGGCAGAAATCCACCAGCATGGTGGTGCCTCCAGCCGCCGCGGCCCAGGTGCCAGACTCAAAGGTCTCCGCCGCCGTGGTGCCCATGAACGGCATTTCCAGATGCGTATGGGGATCGATCCCACCGGGGATCACATAAGCCCCCTCGGCGTCGATATACTCGTCGCCTTTGAGGTCCTCGCCGATCTGGGCAATGGTCTCACCTTCAATCAGAACGTCGGCTTTCCAGGTGCGGTCTGCGGTGCAGACGGTGCCGTTTTTGATGACTTTGGTCATGTTTTTCTCCCGTCTTATCGTTTCTTAATGGTCTGATAACGCGTCTGGGCATTAACCCTTTGGTCAGATTTGTTCTTTGTGCCGCTAAATCTCGTTAATTGCGTAAAAGACAAGCTCCTCCAAATGTCACGCGTTTCTCAAGTCTGCGTTGATCATTTTCTTCGTTTTAGACATTCGATGTTGGTCAGGTAATCCCGACCTGTGCTTTGCCAATCCCACCCAATGATAACCGTTTGCAGGTGTTCCCCAGTCACTTTTTTGACGAAAAGCAGTTCAGCGCTGAGTATCAGTGCATATGATGACAAGCTGATTGAGCCATAGTAGGCACCGTTTGAATATTTGAGCCCGGATAAATCCACCCGGCGTGAGCCTATATTAGGAAAATTGAGCCTGGCATCTAATTCGTCACCACTAAATTTGGTTCGGTTTCCAATTCGTATATAAATTGACGTCGATATGGTGCCTTTAACAATCTTCTCCACACATCCAAAGGAAGTGAATTGTCCATTTCCATCTTCCAAATAGGCCTCTGTGGCTTCTCGCTGTACATCGGGTACTTCAACTGGATATGGTCCTCCTTTGTCTGCCACCGATTTTATACTCCAACTTTGCGCGCCCACCTGGCCGGTAAGCATCACCGTCAGTATAATCGTTAGAAATATTTTCACTCCACGATCCCCGCCGTCTCCACCACCGCATGAAACAACACGTCCGCACCCGCCGCGGCCCACTCTTGTGAAATATCCTCGGCCTCATTGTGGCTCAACCCATCCACGCAAGGGCACATAACCATAGCCGTCGGCGCTGACTGATTAATCCAGCAGGCGTCATGCCCGGCGCCCGAAATCAGGTTCCGGTGCGAATAGCCCAGCCGCTCCGCCGCATCCCGCACAGCGGTGACGCAAGCATCGTCGAATTTAACCGGATCAAATCCGCCGACCTTTTCAAAGGTGATATCCAGCCCCATCTGCCCGGCAATCGCCGAGCCGCCTTCGCGCAGCTTGTTTTCCATGTCCGCAATCACCGCTTTGTCGGGCGAGCGGAAATCGACCGTGAATACCGCCTTGCCGGGGATCACGTTGCGCGAATTGGGGTAGATATCGATATGCCCCGCAGCCCCCACGGCATCCGGCGCATTGGAGAGCGCAACCGCATCCACCAGTTCCAGAATACGCGCCATGCCCAGCCCAGCGTTTTTGCGCATCGGCATCGGGGTGGAGCCTGTGTGGCTTTCCTTGCCCGTCAGAGTCACCTCAGTCCAGGACAGCCCCTGCCCGTGGGTGACAACGCCGATCTCCTTGCCCTCGGCCTCCAGAATCGGCCCTTGTTCAATATGCAGCTCAAAAAACGCGTGCATCTTGCGCGCACCAACTTCCTCGTCACCACACCAGCCAATCCGTTTTAACTCATCGCCGAACTTCAGCCCTTCGGCGTCTTCAAGATCATAAGCCCAGTCCTGTGTGTGAATTCCGGCAAACACACCGCTCGCCAGCATCGGCGGCGCATAGCGGGTGCCCTCTTCGTTGGTCCAGTTGGTTACAACGATGGGGTGTTTGGTTTTGATCGACAGATCGTTCAGGGAACGCACGATCTCCAGACCGGCTAACACACCAAGCACCCCATCGTATTTCCCGCCCGTGGGCTGGGTATCCAAATGGCTGCCGACATAGACCGGCAGCGCTTCCGGGTCGGTGCCCTCGTAGCGGGCGAACATATTGCCCATCTGGTCGAGCCCCATGGTGCAGCCGACCTCTTCGCACCACTTCTGAAACAGATGCCGGCCCTCGCCATCCGCATCGGTCAGGGTCTGGCGGTTATTGCCACCAGCAACACCAGGGCCGATCTTGGCCATCTCCATCAGGCTTTCCCACAAACGGTCGCCATTGATCCGCAGATTGCTCGCCGGAGCTGCCATAATATCCTCCCAGATATCGACCCGTTTACCGGATCACAGTTTTTCTTGCGTCAGGGATTTTCTGACCATATGGTCAAAATTATGCAAGGAACCTGACCAATCGGTCAAGAACTTTCTGAAAGAGTTGTTTATGAGTGCAGAACCGACCCCCCTTCGCCAGAACGTCAAGAGGCGCGAAAACGAACGCGCGATTCTGGCCGCAGCCGAAAAAGTCTTTGCAGAAGCGGGGTATGGCGGGGCCACGATGCAACTGATCGCGGATGTGGCAGGGCTGCCCAAGGCCAATGTGCACTACTATTTTCAAACCAAAGAGGAGCTATACCGCCAGGTCGTCAGCAATATTTTTGACATCTGGCTGCAGGCCGCAGGCTCATTTGACGGCGCTACAGGTCCGGCAGAGGGAATCGGTGCCTATATCGACGCCAAAATGGAACTCAGCCGGACGCATCCGGATGGCTCCAAGGTCTGGGCGTCAGAAGTCATGCACGGTGCGCCGATCATTCAGGATTATCTGGAGAATATCCTGGTCGAATGGACCGAGGGCCGGGCGCGCGTGATTCAAGGCTGGATTGACGCCGGGCGGATGGACCCGATCAGCCCGCACCACCTCTTGTACCTGATCTGGGCCACCACCCAGCACTATGCGGACTTTGGCCATCAGGTGGAAACGTTGAACGGGAACGTACCCCTGACTGCTGCCCAGTGGGACGAGGCTAAGACTGCGGTTAAAACAATCGTGCTGAAAGGGATTGGCGTTTGCGGCTGAATCCTTAATACTCATCGAAAGAGGGGACAAATGGCGCGGGCGGCGGCAACCAAGGGGCAGACCCGGATACAGCGTGAAAAGACGGAGCAAATTCTTGAGGCGGCGCTCGAGGTGTTTGCCCGCAACGGCTATCGTGGCGCCACCATTGATCAGATTGCCGAGCAGTCGGGCCTCTCCAAACCCAACATCCTATATTACTTCGATGGCAAGAGGGCGATTCATGGAGAGCTGCTGGGGCGGTTGTTGGACACTTGGCTGGAACCGCTTGAGCACCTGACAGACGACGGTGACCCGGTTGAGGAGATTTGCGATTATGTGCGGCGCAAGCTGGAAATGGCGCGGGATTACCCGCGCGAGAGCCGGTTGTTTGCCAATGAGATTTTACAGGGTGCGCCGCATATCGTCGACGAGTTGTCCGGGCCGCTGAAACAGCTGACCGATGAGAAAGCCAGACTGATAAATGGCTGGATCAAGGCCGGGAAAATCGCGCCAGTCGACCCGTATCACCTTATTTTTTCGATCTGGGCGACAACCCAGCACTACGCGGATTTTGATGTGCAGGTGCAGGCGGTGCTGGGGGATAAGGCCGCAAGCCGGTTTGGGGCAGCACAGGCGCATCTGGAGGGGATGTACCGGGCTTTGCTGTCATCCAAAGGCTGATCAAACCTTCCCTGCGGGGAAGATTTTCACTTATTAACAAATAGTTAACCTTGTTGAAACGTCATTGACCGGCTTGTTCGGGCAATCCGGCCAATCAGAGGAGATCACCCGGAAAACCGGGGGATGCCGTTGGTATGGAGTCCCCCTGCCCCTACTCCGCCGCCGCCACCGCCGGGTTGTTGGGGTGCGTGGTCCAGTCGCCATGGGTTCCGTCCACCTCCCTGCCGGTGCGCTCATCCACCTCACCGACCTGCAATTCGCGCATGGTGATACAGCCTTCGACGGGGCAGACATTGATGCACAGGTTGCAGGCAACGCATTCGCCTTCGTCCACACTAAACGTCCGGTCCTCGCTCATCAGGATGGCTTGATGTGAGGTGTCTTCACAGGCAGCAAAGCAGCGGCCGCAGTTGATGCAGCTGTCCTGGTTGATTTCAGCTTTGGTGATGTAATTGAGGTTCAGATCCTGCCAGTCGCCGCAGTTCGGCACAGCGCGACCGACCACGTCGGCAACTGAGGCATGACCTTTTTCGTCCATCCACTCGCTGAGGCCCGAAATCATCTCCTGCACAATTTTGAAGCCATAGGTCATGGCCGCTGTGCAGACCTGCACGTTGCCCGCTCCAAGTGCAAGAAACTCCGCCCCGTCGCGCCAGGTGGTCACCCCGCCGATGCCCGAGATCGGCAAATTGGTGGTTTCCGGGTTGCGGGCGATTTCGGACACCATTGACAGGGCGATCGGTTTCACCGCCGGACCGCAGTAGCCTCCGTGGGCACCGCGCCCGTCGATGGTTGGTTCAGGGATGAAATCGTCAAGATTAACTGAAGTGATCGAATTGATTGTGTTGATCAGGGACACTGCATCTGCCCCGCCGCGTTGCGCGGCTTCCGCCGGTTTGCGGATATCGGCAATGTTCGGCGTCAGCTTCACGATCACCGGCATCCGCGAATACTGCTTGCACCAGCGGGTGACCATTTCGATATACTCCGGCACCTGCCCAACAGCCGAGCCCATGCCGCGCTCAGCCATGCCGTGCGGGCAGCCAAAATTCAATTCGACGCCATCCGCACCGGTGTCTTCGACCAGTGGCAGGATTTTCTTCCACGGCCCCTCTTCGCAGGGCACCATCAGGGAAACCACAACCGCCCGGTCCGGGTAGTCGCGTTTGACCGATTTGATTTCCTGCAGGTTTGTTTCCAGCGGGCGGTCGGTGATCAGTTCGATGTTGTTAAGCCCCAGCAAACGCCGGTCTGCCCCCCAGATTGCGCCGTAACGCGGTCCGCTGACATTCACAATTGGCGGGCCAGCTTCGCCCAGCGTCTTCCAGACAACGCCACCCCAGCCAGCCTCAAACGCGCGCCGCACGTTGTATTCCTTGTCAGTGGGTGGGGCCGAGGCCAGCCAGAACGGGTTGGGGGATTTGATACCTACGAATTCCGATGTCAGGTCTGCCATGGTCTTATCCTCCCATCAGGGTTGTGTGAATGTCTTCTGCCGCGTCGCGCCCTTCGGCCGCCGCAGTAACCGTCAGATCGTCACCACCGCTGGCACAATCACCACCGGCCCAGACGTTTTTTACCGAGGTGCGTCCGTTTTCATCGACGGCAATTTTGCGCCCCTCCAGATTCAGGGCATCTGGTGCGCCTTCAAGGGTTTGTCCGATGGCCTTGAACACCTGATCGGCTGCCAGAGTGAAGGTTTCCCCGGTCGGTCGCAACTTGCCGTCCACGGTTTCAGTGTAACCGAATTCAATAGCTGCCGCCGCGCCGTTGCCGGTCACCCGAAGGGGCTGAGCGTTATAGATGATACGAACACCTTTGGAGGTGGCGAGGACCTGTTCAAATTCCGAGGCGCTCATGGCTTCACGCCCGCGTCGGTAGACCATTGTGACGTCCTGCGCGCCGAGCAGTTTGGACTGCACGGCGGCGTCCACCGCGGTCATGCCACCGCCGATCACCACAACCCGGCGACCAATCGGCAGGCTGGCCAAATCATCCGCCTGCCGCAGATCGGAGATGAAAGAGACCGCATCAAGCACATTGTTTTTGTCTTCACCCTCGACCCCAAGAGCATTCACCCCGCTTAGGCCAACGCCAAGAAAGACGGCATCAAATGCATCTGCCAGCTCGGAAAGCGGGACTGACTTGCCGCACTCCACCGTGATACCACCAATCGCCAGCAGCCATTCGACCTCATCCTGGGCGTATCCATCGACCGATTTATAGGCGGCAATGCCAAATTCGTTCAGGCCGCCACCCTTTGAGCGGAGGTCATAGATTGTTACCGCATGGCCTTTCATCGCCAACCGATGGGCGCAGGATAGTCCGGCGGGCCCGGCCCCAAGGACAGCGATGGTTTTGCCGGTATCGGCCGCGCGGGTGAAGGGATGGCCGGGTTTGGCCATCAGTGTGTCGGTGGCGTAGCGTTGCAACCTCCCGATCTTGACTGGCTTGCCCTCGGCAGTTTCGCGCACGCAGACCTCTTCACAAAGCGTTTCTGTCGGGCAGACCCGGGCACACATGCCGCCCAGAATATTCTGGGAAAAGATGGTTCTGGCAGCGGATTCCGGTGTTCCCGTGGCGATTTGCCGGATGAACAGGGGGATGTCGATTTCGGTTGGACAAGCCGTGGTGCAAGGCGCGTCATGGCAGAAATAACACCGATCCGCCGCCACCAGTGCTTCGTGTGGATCAAGCGGAGGATGAAGGTCAGAAAAATTCTCAGCCAGTTCCTCGCCGGAAAGCCGGTTTGATACAATTCCATCTGTCGCAATTGATGCGGTCATCTTTGCCTCCCTGAGACTCAGCATTGGGGTAAGCCTGCCACAGGATAAAAAATTTATCAATTGGTAAATTTTTTATTGATCAAAATGATTGCCACAGGTAAAGGCACGCACCTGCGAATATTGTGATTTCAACAAAGCGTTTCCACATTAACTTAAGACAAGTTGATAGGGAAATCGCCGATCCCCAACGCTGAAAACATCCAGTTTCGCGTTTCACTTATGATTTAAAGTAATACCCGAAACTCTTTGGATTAACAGCAGCGGCGCCGGGTGTTTTGACGCGGCTGGTGGTCTTAGAGCGTTATGAGGTTTGTTTGAATAACCAACGACCCTCATAACGCAGCAGCATCAAGGGCTTGGATCGGCGCTATGCCCATAATCTGTTTCAGATTAAGAGCATGGCGCTCTAGCGCAGCTTCCGTTCCTGCCGCTCGCGCCGGACCTGCTGGCGCTCGGCCTTGGTCATCTGCTGGTTCTTACCACCGCCGGACATCATGCCGATACCCTTGTCGATGCCCTTGCTCATGGCTTTGCGCATCAGAATGCGCAGAAACATATTGATGATCTGGTTCATTTTTCTGCTCCTGTATCGCCGGTTTGTCCGGTTTGTTTGGGCACAGGATAGCGCGAAGGCGGCTTCACTTCAACAAAAGCGGCAGAATAAGCTTAACTGAACATATCTTCCTGATCTTCCGCGCCGACGTCTTCCGCCTCTTCTTCATCTGCATCATTCAGATGATGCGCGCCTGGCGGTGGCCGGTTATCCAGCAGGCCGGCATCGCGCAATTCGCGCACACCAGGCAGATCGCGGGCAGATTCCAGGCCGAAATGATCGAGGAAATTCTGTGTAACGATGAAGGTCACCGGGCGCCCCGGGGTCATCCGGCGGCGGCCGAGTCTGATCCACTCCAGTTCCAGCAGCATGTCGATGGTGCCGCTCGAAACCGACACACCGCGAATTTCTTCGATTTCGGACCGGGTGACTGGCTGGTGGTAGGCGATAATCGCCAGGGTTTCGATGGCGGCACGCGACAGTTTGCGCACCTCTTTGGTTTCCTTTTGCATCAGGAAGCCCAGATCAGGCGCGGTGCGGATCGCCCAGCCGTCCCCGACGCGAACCACATTAACCCCCCTGCCCTCATACCTTTTGCGCAAATGCTGTAGCGCTTCAGCAGCATCCGAGCCATGCGGCATGCGGTTTTCGATCTGCAGCTTGCTCTGGGGTTCGGCGGTGGCAAACAGGATGGCTTCGACCATGCGTTCCTGTTCGGCCATGGGCGGTGCTTCAAACAGGCTTTCGGTAATGCCGTCAGCAGTGTCACTCATCACGATTATCCTTTGCTCCGCACCTGGATTGGGGCGAATGTGTCGTATTGGCGGATTTCCAGCCGGCCGGCTTTCACCAGTTCCAGCGAGGCCGCAAATGTCGATGCTGTCGCCGAGCGCCGCTGCGCCGGATCCTTCAGCCAACCTTCGGGAAGGAACTGGGTGAGATCGCCCCATTCGATGGCGTGACCGAGCAATGCCTTCATCCGTTCCAGCGCCTGTTCCATGGTGAACACCGCATCGCGCTCGCGCATGTGCAGCGGCTCAAAACTGTCTTTGGTGCGCAGCCGGGCGTAGGCCTGCATCAAATCTAGAATGGTGGCCTTGTAGTTCACCCTGCGTTTGATCGAGACGTCTTCGGGGATGCCTCGAACGAAGAAATCCCGGCCCAGTTGATCGCGCGCCATCAGTCGGGCAGCGGATCGGCGCATGGCCCCCAGACGTTCCAATTGAAAGGCCAGATGGGCGGCAAGTTCTGCACCACTCGGGCCCTCGTCTGACGGATCAGGCGGCAGCAACAGGCGGGATTTCAGGAAGGCGAGCCAAGCCGCCATCACCAGATAGTCCGCCGCCAGTTCGATGCGCAGGCGCTTGGCCTTTTCAACGAACTTCAGGTATTGCTCGGCCAGCGCCAATACAGATATTTTCCGCAGGTCAACTTTCTGCGTTCGGGCCAGAGTCAGCAGCAGATCAAGTGGCCCTTCATAACCCTCGACATCAACAACCAGCGCTTCGGCTCTGATCCGCTCAGCCGTAGAATCGAACCCGTCAGTCTGATCTTCAGCCAGGAAATCATCAGCTACATCTTCAGACATGGGCATCCTCCCTGAGTATTTCCGCCAAAGCTGCGTCATGCGCAGCCGGATCGTAATCATCCGGGGCCAAACGACGCTCAAGCGCAATATCCGCTCGTTTCAGAGCCTTGCCTGTCAGCCGGGGAACGGCGCCAAGAACCTCGTCCATTTCGGCCCTGTCCCCGTTGCAATGCAGGATGACATCACACCCGGCTGCCAGGGCGGTTTCAGCACGGTCTGCAAACCCTCTGCTCAGCGCCTTCATCGACAGATCATCAGTCATCAGCAGACCATCAAAACCGATATCCTGGCGAATAACAGAGATTGCCGCTTTTGACAGCGTCGCACAATTATCGGGATCAATCGCTGTGTAAACAATATGCGCCGTCATCGCCATCGGCAGGTCGGCCAGCGCTGCGAAAGGCGCAAAGTCTGAAGCCTGTAACGTTGCCAGCGGTGTATCAAGAACCGGCAAATCGTGATGCGTGTCCAAAGACGCGCGCCCGTGTCCCGGGATGTGCTTGATAATCGGGAGAACTCCGCCTTCCAAGGTCCCATTCGCCGCCGCACGACCCATTTGGGCTACAGTTTCGGGGTTGGTACCGTAGCACCGGTTACGGATGATCGGGTGGCTGATGTCCCGTGCGATATCCAGCATAGGAGCGCAATTTACGTCAATGCCGAGTTCGCGCAGTTCATAGGCAATCAGACGGTAGCGCAACTTCATTGCCTGCACGGCGTGCTGGGGTCCCGCCTGCTCGACAAACTCCAGCGGCGGCGTCCAATCCCGCCAGTGCGGTGGGCGCAACCGGGCAACGCGCCCGCCTTCCTGATCGATCAGTATCGGGGCATCGCGACCAACAGATGAGCGCAATTCGGACGTCAGAGCCCGAATCTGATCGGGCGTCTCCAGGTTGCGGGCAAATAGAATGAACCCCCAGGGGTCTGAACCCCGGAAGAACCGGGATTCCTTGGCTGACAAACGCAGGCCTTCGCAGCCGAATATGCAGGCCCGCGCCGCCATTATCTGGCCGTCACTGGGATGCAGGGCGTGCCGCGCGCCAGCAAAGCCGAACACAGGGTCCGGCTCTCATCCAGCGAATTGAATCCGACGGCTCTGAGCCGGTAAAACTTGCGCCCACCTGACTCCGCCGCCATCACCAGACGCTTCTTGTCTTCCAGCAGATCGCTGTGTTTAGCAAACAGCTTTTCCCACTCCTTGGCGGCGAGATCGGCGCTGTCGTAAGCACCCAATTGCACAAGTCTTGTGCCTATAGGAACGCTGGTCAGGTTATTTGCTGCGGAAGCTGAAACCGGTTCAACAGATGCCAGTTCCACAGAAAGATCATTCGGGCGGTTCAGCGGGCGTGGCGAGCGCTCCGGCGAATAGGCCGTACCGGTGATTTTGTTATTATCGGCTGGCTGGGTTTCCGGCTCCGCCTCGCTCGCCATGTCCTGCTGGATTGCTGCCGCAACAAGATCCGTGTTGTCGTTGGGTGTCTCAGCCGGTGTTTCCACAACCGCCAGTTCCGCCCTGGGTTTTGGCACTATGCCTGCGCCCGCGGTGTCTTCTTCTGCCAGTTCCTGGGGCGTTGGCGCCAGAACCACCCGGTCAGACGGTGCCGCAACGCCGCCGTCAGCCTGAACTGTATTGACGGCCAGCCCCTGATGGCTCGCCTGCTCACCGCCGGGATCATCAGGCAGGGCCCGCGCGGGGCCCTCCATGGCCCGAATGATCGGTACCTTGTTGGGATCACGGGTGCCAACACTGAAAGCCCAATAAACAAAGCCAGCCACGACTGCGATGGAAATCGTGGCAACGGTCCAATTCACGATCAAACGCAGGATTCCACCGCCGCCCGTCCGGGGGGGCACGGATTCAGTGTGTTCTTCTTGATGCATAGACATCGGGTTCGCCTCTTCTCAGCACACAATATATCGTGTGCCTTTCTGCTCCAACCCCGAAATAGGCGATTTTTTCGCCTTTTTTACATTTCTTGCATCGGGGTCACGCCCAGAATACCAAGACCAGCCGAAAGTACAACTGCAACGGCTCGGATCATCGCCAGTTTGGCGGCGGACAATTCCGGGTTGGCGGCCTGCCAGAACCGCAGTTCAGGCCGCGCTTTACCGAGGTTGTGAAGGCTGTGGTATTCCGACGCCAATTCAAACAGATAGAAGGCAATTCGATGCGGTTCATGGTGCTTGGCCGCCAACTCCAGCAGGCACGGCCATTCGCCCAGCTTCCTCGCCAGGTCCAGTTCTGCCGGATCGGACAGTCCACCAAGGTCGGCCTGTGCCAGGTCGGCATCGCTGAATTCGTGCCCCGCCTCTGCCGCCTTGCCCATCACCGAACAAATTCGCGCGTGGGCATATTGCACGTAAAACACCGGGTTGTCTTTTGACTGGTCCAGCGCCTTGTCGAAATCGAAATCCAGCGGCGCGTCGTTTTTGCGCGTTAACATCACAAAGCGCGTGACATCCGGCCCGACCTGATCGACCAGATCGCGCAGGGTGACAAAGGTCCCAGCCCGTTTGGACATTTTGAACGGTTCCCCGTTTTTATAGAGCTTCACCAGTTGCGTAAGCTTAATGTCGAGCGGAATGGCGCCAGCGGACAGGGCCGAAACGGCGGCTTTCATCCGTTTAACATAGCCACCGTGATCGGCACCGAACACGTCAATCAGTTCATCAAACCCGCGTTCTATCTTGTTGTAATGATAGGCTATATCGGGAGCGAAATAGGTCCAAGCACCATCGGATTTTTTCACCGGGCGGTCGACGTCGTCACCGTGTTCGGTGGATTTGAACAGAGTTTGCTTGCGCGGTTTCCAACCCTCGGGCTTCTTGCCCTTGGGCGGCTCCAGGTACCCCTCGTAGATCAAACCCTTATCGTTGAGATCAGACAGGGCAGCTTCGATCTGGCCCGTGCCGTAGAGGGATTTTTCTGAGTAGAAAACATCCATCTCAACACCCAGTGACTTTAGATCCGAGCGGATCAGATCCATCATCGCATCGGTGGAAAACTCACGCAGGTCCACCAGCCAGTCGGCCTCGGGTTTGCCCACAAGCGTGTCGCCGTATTTGTCTTTTACCGCCTGCCCAACCGGAATCAGGTAATCGCCGGGATAAGTGCCATCCTCAAACGCCACCTCCTGCCCGTTGGCTTCGAGGTAGCGCAGATAGACCGAGCGGGCCAGAACATCGACCTGGGCACCGCCGTCGTTGATGTAGTATTCGCGGGTGACGGTATAGCCGGCGAAATCGAGCAGACTGGCCAACGCATCGCCAAACACCGCGCCCCGGGTGTGGCCGACGTGCAGCGGGCCGGTGGGGTTGGCGGAAACGTATTCGACGTTGATTTTGGTGTTCGCACCTATAGCGGAGCGACCGAAATCGGTGCCTGCTTTTAGTGCGGTCGGGACCACCGCAAGCCATTGCGCCGGATCAAGTCGTAGGTTGAGAAACCCCGGGCCAGCCACGTCAGCAGCAGTGATACGCGGATCAGCCGCCAGTTTTTCAGCCAGCGCCTCGGCAATATCGCGCGGTTTCATCTTCGCCGCCTTGGCCAGCACCATCGCCGCATTGGTCGCCATGTCGCCATGCAGCGCGTCACGCGGGGGTTCGACGGCAACATTTGCGAAGTCGAGGTCAGCGGGCAGCGTATCCTCGCCTTGCAGGGCGGCGAGACTGTCAAGCACGAGGGTTTTGATGTCGGCGAAGAGGTTCATGTTATTTTTTCCGTCAAGCGTATTGGCGGCGATGTAACACAGCTACTTTGGTGGTGCCAGTTTCGATTGCATCTCCCCACACAGAATCACTTTCTTACGTATGCCAGTGCAGCCTGGACATCACCTGATCGACATCGGATCGGTCAGCTTCTGATACTCCTGCAGCGCATAGCGGTCCGTCATCCCGGCGATGTAATCCGAAATCACCTGCGCCTTTTGCGCTTCGTCCCCGATCATCGCCCATTTCTGCCAACCGTCGTCCGGCAGCATCTGCGGGTCGTCCATGAAAATCTCAAACATCTCGCGCACGATGCCCGCCGCCTTGCGGCGCATACGGCGGACTTTCCAATGGCGGTACATGTTTTCAAAAAAGAACCCACGGATATCCTTAAGGTCACTGAACATGGTTTCAGAAAACCGCACCACCTGACGCCCGGCGTTGCGGACATCAGTAGCCGATTGCGGGTTCAACTCACCAATCAGGCGTTTGCTCTCGCTCAGCACGTCCTCGACCATATAGCCAAACACCCGGCGCAGAGCCTCGTGGGTAAAGCGCGCACCGTCCAGTTCCGGATAGCGCCGCTCCACTTCACCGTAACACGCGCCGATAATCGGCAGCTCCCGGATTGCCGCCTCTGAAAACAATCCGGCGCGCAGGCCGTCGTCCAGATCGTGGTTGTTATAGGCGATGTCATCGGAAATTGCGGCCACCTGCGCCTCGGCGCTGGCATAGGTGTTGAGTTCCAGATCGTGCGTGGCGTTGTATTCAGCCAATGCCTGCGGCACGTCCCCGATCACCGGGCCGTTGTGCTTGGCAATCCCTTCCAGTGTTTCCCAGGTCAGGTTCAACCCGTTGAAATCGGCGTAATGCCGTTCCACCAGTGTCACGATCTTGACCGCCTGTGCATTGTGATCAAAGCCGCCGAACGGCTTCATGCAGGCGTTCAGCGCGTCTTCACCGGTATGGCCAAACGGAGTGTGGCCCAGATCATGCGCCAGCGCCACCGCCTCGGTCAGCTCTGAATTCAGCCCCAGCACCCCGGCAATGGTGCGGGCCACCTGGGCAACTTCGATGGTATGGGTCAGACGGGTGCGGAAATGATCACCTTCATGCTCCACAAATACCTGCGTCTTGTGTTTCAGACGGCGAAAGGCCGATGAATGAATGATCCGGTCCCGGTCGCGCTGAAACACCGAGCGGTGCGCGCTTTCGCTTTCATCAAACAGTCGTCCCCGACTGCTGGCCGGGTCACAGGCGTAAATTGCCGTCATTTTTTGCTTTCGTCTTCGCCTTGCCGCATTTTACTGGCGTGCCTATATATATCCCATCTTATACCGGAATGACCGAGACCTGAAAGATGGACCTTGCCCTGCCCCCCAAAGTTTCCGACCGCGCTTTTGCGCGGCTGGCGGAGATCAATGATGGTGCCACCGAAGCGCAGTTCCTACGCGTGGCGGTTGAAGGCGGCGGCTGTTCAGGGTTTCAATATGAAATCAAGCTTGAAGACACCGCGGCTGAAGACGATCTGGTGCTGGAAAAAGACGGGCAGAAAGTTCTGGTCGATAGTGTGTCGCTGCCGTTTTTGTCCAATGCGGTGATCGATTTCACCCAAGAACTGATTGGTGCGCGGTTTGTGATCGAAAACCCCAATGCCACCAGTTCGTGTGGCTGCGGGACCAGTTTTTCGATGTAGGCAAGGCTGTTTCAGAATTTCAGTGCGGCTGATCCGGACAATTCCGACTTCCTTTTCAAACAATCGGCGACACCAATACTGGAGTGATGAATTCCCGCGCGCCATTGCGCCTTTGGGCGCGTAGCCCTAGTGTCGGCGCATGAAAATCGCCAGCTTCAATATCAATGGAATCAAGGCCCGCCTGCCAGCACTTTTGCAGTGGCTGGAAGAGAGCAAACCGGACGTTGCTCTGTTACAGGAAATCAAGTCGATAGACGAAAATTTTCCCCGCGAGCCAATTGAGGACCTCGGCTATATCGTTGAAACCCATGGGCAAAAGAGCTTCAACGGAGTCGCGATCCTGTCAAAGCTGCCGCTTGAGGATGTGACAAGGGGCCTGCCCGGAGATGACGACGATGAGCAGGCCAGGTGGATCGAAGCCACGGTGATCGGTGACAAAACGGCTGTGCGGGTGTGTGGCTTGTATCTGCCTAACGGAAACCCGGTGCCTGGGCCGAAGTACGATTACAAACTGGCCTGGATGGAACGGTTAAAAACCCGTGCCGAAGGCCTGCTGGCTGCTGAAGAACCAGCACTGATGGCCGGGGATTACAACATCATCCCCCAGCCCGAGGATTGCTGGGACCCCAAACCCTGGGAAAACGACGCGCTCTTTCTGCCTGAAAGCCGGGATGCCTATCGCCGTATTCTAAACCTCGGGTTTACCGAAGCGTTCCGCGCCTGTGACAGCGCACCTATGAATTACACATTCTGGGACTATCAGGCCGGGGCCTGGAACAAAAATAACGGCCTCCGGATTGACCATTTCCTGCTGACCCCGCAATGCGCTGACCTGCTGGTGGATTGCAAAATCGACCGCGAAACGCGCGGGCGGGAAAAACCTTCAGACCATGTGCCGATCTGGGTGGAACTGGACGCTTAAGACTCTTTTGTAACGTCGTAATCGTAAATCCAGTCATAACGCTTGGACAACATTTGCGGGGCTAAACGGCTGGCCAGTCCCATTCCCAAATGCAACCCCGCCCTTTTGAGCGGATTAGCAGCGTGGTAGATGCCAGCGTTGCCACGCGAGACCTCTTGTACCCGTGTGGCCCTTGGCTTGCGTCGAGTTTCGTAGGATTTCAGAGCTGTCTTGGTGTCTGGCTCGGCGCAAAGCACCTCTGCCAGCTCCCAGGCATCCTCCAGCCCCATGCAAGCCCCCTGGGCCATGAACGGCAGCATGGGATGCGCTGCATCGCCAACCAGCGTCAACCGCCCGCTGCTCCACCGGGGCAGCACCGGATGGGCAAACAACCCCCAGAGCAGCGGTTGTTCGACCACGTTCAACAGATCGGCAACAAAGGGACACCAACCGTCATAGGCTGCCCGTAGGTTTTTGGCGTCATCGAAGTGATTCCAGCCCTCCGCAACCCACTCTGAACGTTCCTCAACGGCAACGATATTGATCACGCTGCGATCGCGCAGGGGGTAAATGACCAGATGGCGATTCGGTCCGAGATACAGCCGGGTTCCGGAAACAGCTGCTCGGGACGGCAGATCAGCGGCAGGAATCAAAGCCCGCCACGCCACCTGCCCCGAAAAAACCGGATCATCCCCCGCCAGATGGGTCCGCCGGGCGCGGGACCGCACCCCGTCCGCTCCTACCACAACATCAAACTCAGCGGATGAACGGGAATTTCCGCCAAAAACGACAGTACCCTGATGGCAGTTGTTCACGCTCGCCTGGGCGTTCAGGCGGATATCGACCCCGGCGCTGTAACAGGCATCGGCCAGCAGATTCAGCAAATCAGCGCGGTGATACTGGATGTAGGGTTCAGAAGCGGCTCGATTCAGCGCAACTGCCACGGTTTTCCTGTCGGTAGCGAAGTCGCGGATTTCGACGCCCGAGGGCATGTTTCCGGCGTTGCCGGTCAGCGGATCCAGCCCAAACGCCTGCAACACTCGGATGCCGTTGGCGCTGATCTGCAAACCCGCTCCAACCTCGTTAAGCTCTGCGGCCTGTTCGAAAACCGTGACCTCGGCGCCCTTTCGTGCCAATGCCAGCGCCGCCGCCAGCCCGGCAATACCCGCACCGATCACAGCGACGGTTTTTCCCTTCAGCGCCAATTTACACCTCTTTCAACGAAAAAACCGGCGCACTCCCGGGCACCGGTTTCACAGTTATTCGATCAGACCACCGGTCAATCGTCCCGGTGGACCTTTTCCTTGCGCTCATGCCGTTCCTGCGCTTCCAAAGACAAGGTCGCGATCGGACGCGCGTCCAGACGCTTTAGCGAAATCGGTTCGCCGGTATCTTCGCAATACCCGTAAGACCCGTCCTCGATTCGGCGTAGTGCCGAGTCAATCTTGGCTACCAGTTTGCGCTGACGGTCGCGTGTGCGCAGCTCCAGCGCGCGGTCAGTTTCTTCAGAAGCACGATCAGCGACATCCGGGATATTCCGCGCGCCTTCCTGCATAACCTCGATGGTTTCGCGGCTTTCAGCCAGCAGAGAGTTCTTCCACTCGGCCAGTTTATCGCGAAAATACACTTGTTGCCGGTCATTCATGAACGGCTCTTTGTCGGTTGGGCGGTATGTGGTTTTCAGAATGACTTCGGCTTTCATTCCAGACCCCTTATAAAGTTGGTACCTGCAACAGTTTTTCTGCTTTTCGAGTGTCGTGTACC
>JAAEUI010000422.1 GCA_024227475.1 Paracoccaceae bacterium
TTAAAATAAGGTCTATTCCATTTAAACGGGCCCAACCGGCTCAACAGGCTAACGGGCTCAACCATTGATAGCTCAAGCAAGCATTAGGAACAACTCTCGAACGTTGAAAAGTTAAATGTACACCGAGACAACAAATACCCCTTGCCGGCTGTGGGTCGGCACGAGCGGCTACTCATATGCGGAGTGGGCCGATGCCGGGTTTTATCCGCCGGGGACGAAATCGGGCAATATGCTGTCCTTCTACGCCCAAAACTTTGCGATCACCGAGTTGAATTTCACCTGGTATCAGATGCCCAAAGCGCGTGCACTCGAAAGAATGCACCGGCAGGCACCGGCCGATTTTCGCTTTGCCGCCAAACTGACCCGCACGCTGACTCACGAAATCGACCCCGGCCAGTGGCGGGGACAGGCGGCTCAGTACCGGGACGGCATCGCTCCGCTGATACAGGCCCGGAAACTGGCGGCCATTTTGCTGCAATTTCCGCCGTCATTTGTGCGTGCTCCCCAAAACCGCCGGTATCTGGCCGCCCTTTTAGACGAACTGGACGGCCTGCCCCTGGCGGTGGAGTTTCGCCATGCATCCTGGGCCACAGACCGGGTCTTTACCGAACTGGAGCGACGTCGTACCACCCTCGTCGCGGTGGATGAACCGGATTTGCCGGGACTGTTTCCGAGACTCGACATCGTCACCAATCCCGGGCTTTTCTATATCCGCTTTCACGGCCGCAATGCAAAAGGTTGGCGCTCGGGCAACATGCAAAAGCAATTCGACTACGACTATGGGGATGATGAATTGCGCCAATGGGCGGATATCCGCATCGCCAAAATGGCGCGGCAGGCAAGCAGCGGCATTATTTTTTTCAACAACCATGTACGCGCCCAGGCCCCCAGGAATGCGGTAAGACTCATCAACCTTTTAATAGAACGAGGAATAATGGAAATGGAA
>JAAEUI010000423.1 GCA_024227475.1 Paracoccaceae bacterium
ACGCGTGATATTTGATTTTGGGTGCAGCGTTGCCTGGCGTCGGAGAAGCGCTCAAGCACGAAATCGCATGAGATTGTTCACGGTCCTTGCAACTTGCCCTATGGGGATTTGCGGCCAGGTGTGATGTTTGGATTTGATTGAGGAGCGCCAATATCGCCGATATCGGGTGGCAATATGGAGTGTGGGTCAGATAATTTGGCACGATTTTCAGCGTGCTTTTCTGACCAAACGAACATCGGCGCGTTTCGGTTGGTATTTGTCGCAGCGTGACGGTATCCCGCAACGCATGCCTTGGGATTGCCGGTGAGATTTACCATCTTTCGCAGAATGATTGGAGCCGGTTTCATGCGTTCGCCTTCTGCGGTTTTGGTGGAGCCCTGGGTGGACACCCTGACGGAAAGCTATCGACGATGATCAATCGTCCACCGCAACACGGACAGGGTAAAGCGAGCATGCGGGGTTGCTCACCGGTGCTTTCGGCGGCATCACTGTCGGCATGATCTGTTTTTGGCGGTTTGGCTCTGAGTAATTCCCTGATCGTGGTGATATTATCGACCCGGTTGCCATTTCCAAAGAACCCGTAATGGCGGATTCGGTGCTGGCCTTTTGGCAGCACGTGGATCAGGAACCGGCGGATGAACTCAGCCGTTTCCAGCGTCATTGTGGTGTGCCGGCCGGAGCCTTTGGCACGGTAATTCTTGACGCGGAAGGTGACGCTACGCTGATCCATCCGGATCAGGCGGCTATTGGAAATCGCGACCCTATGGGTATAGCGTGACAGATAGGCCAGCACGGCTTTGGGTCCGGCAAAGGGTTCCTTGGCATAAACCACCCAGTCTATTTTGCGTAGCGGCTTGAGGAAGGCGTCGAAAGCGGTCGTATCAATCAGCCCCGCATGATTGCCGAAGAACTTCAGCCGTCCGGCACGGTGCAGTTTGCCCAGTCCTTCGAGAAACAGGCGCCGATACAAGCGCGACAACACCCGCACGGACAGAAAGAAGTTCTTGCGGCAGGCGATCCATTCATGCCGACCTGATCTATCCAGGGATAGCCCACCTCCCGGGACGATCATATGAACATGGGGGTGATGGGTCATCGCCGATCCCATTTCCCTTGGGCTCTGCACAGGGCAAGAGCAGTGTGTGGAGGAC
>JAAEUI010000424.1 GCA_024227475.1 Paracoccaceae bacterium
AATAGCAAGCTGACTTTAATCGCCTTGGACAAAATTATTAAAGAATATGCCTCTGACATGGGGGTAATCCTGGACGGTCCCCTGGCCACGATCTGTAACGCTGCCGGAGTCAATAGAACACAGGTCTATGAACGGAAAAATCAGTTGGAAGAGGCCCTGGCAGAGCTGGAACTCGCAGGCCCCGGGCGTCCCTCCAATCACCCGGCCTGCGATGCCGGTCCCCAAAAGTCGCAGGGTTGGCAATTGCGCGAGAAGGTTCTGCGTTATCGCCTGAATTATCCCGGGGCGGTGGTGGTCCATAGCGGCGGGCGAGCTAGCTACAGCGACGGTTTTATCCGTTTCATTCTCGAGCTGTATGACGAGTGGGAAGGTTCGCCGCAATGGTTTTGCAGGCAGGTGGAGGTGCCTTACTCAACTTTCAGGGTTTGGTGTAACAAGGACAAGGGGCAGGCCTATGGCGACCATCAAGATCAACCGATTGCTTATATGCCGATTTCGGCAAGTGCAGATTTTCGACGCATTGTCGACGATTTTGCAACCTGGCAA
>JAAEUI010000425.1 GCA_024227475.1 Paracoccaceae bacterium
GGGCTTTGTGCGTTGATGCTTGCCAGTAACTGGATCAGCGTTTCCCGGAACGGACAGACGGTCGGCAGGGCGATACTGATGCGGGATTTCAACTGCCGGACGCGCACCGCGATCTTCAGGAACCTACGCCGAAGGGTTTCAAAAGTTGCGCTTCGCCAACACGAGTGCTTTGGGGCTGAGCCACGCAATTTCAACAGCAACCAGTAGGCGCCGGTGTGAAGAAACAGCCGAAACTGGTTGACCTCCCAACGATGACAGGACGTTCGGTAGGATTTGGTGTAGAACCTGTGCTCCTTAATCAGGTTTTCCATTTGTCCTCGGGCACAGTAGACCTTTTCGTAAAGATGCCTGGCTCGCATCCGCCCACCAGGTTTGTAACGATGAAGCGCACGTCAGTTCCTTGCCAGGAAGCCTCGACACGGGCGATGACACGGCGTTCCCTTGACCAGCTTTTGGCTCCATATCTGGTCTGGAAAAAGCGCCGGAGTTTGTCCTTGTTCCCGCGCCGCCAACGTGTTTTCACATCTTTGCTCCGGGGGGCTGAAAGGGCCTTCAGCCTGCTGTTGCCCGCTCTCGGCGAATGCATGCATTCGCCTGCCGCCGATGGGCAGGCCGAGGATATAGAAACAGCCCTGCTGCTCCAGAAATTCCATGACTTCAGGTGTTCCATAGTGCCCATCACCGCGCACGGTTATGGCAACGCCGGGCCAGTTCCGGCGGA
>JAAEUI010000426.1 GCA_024227475.1 Paracoccaceae bacterium
ATCACTCTCAACCCGCAAACCGCCGCAATCGCTTAAGCCCGACACACAAAACCAATCCGTCCCGAAAACCGGTGACGGAAGCCAGAAACCTGCGCTCGATCAGAAAATCACTGCAAACGGCCATTCATGCAGAGGTCTCTAGAATGAACCGTTTCAAGTTTCGGTAACCCTCCGTTCGCGCTCTGGGTTGGCTCTGAATTCCACAATAGAATAGATCGTGATCCCTGCAAGCACTGCGATGCCCAGCACTTGTAGGCAAATTCCAGCCCCTACTCGGCCGAGAAGAACAGCACCGACAACAAGCCCGGCAATAGCTCCAAGCCGCTCGATCAGGCGCAACGCATCAATACCGCGCCCCGGCCCCCCGTTTATTTTCAGCGCCATCGCGAAAATCGGTGTTTGCATCAGCACCTGGCCAATGCCGACACCGGTCACAGCGACGGCCACCGCCCAGAACCCCGACCACAGCATAAGCGACAAGAGCGAAAAGCCCAAAATGCTTGCCCCTGTCATCAGTGGGATCATTGGCCCGGTTCGACCGTCAGCCAGCCTGGCGACTGTTGGCCCGAGCAGGAAGAACGCGATGTTGTAGAGCACAAGCACGCGCGCAATTTCCGCCGGACCGCTGCCAAGATCGGAAAGCATTAGTGGGGTCAAGTACCAGATGTAGACCACCATGGTCACATTCATCGGCACCGCCACACCAAATAACAGCGCCAGGTATCGGCCGTTGATCCAGGATGACCGCACTGCGCTGCCAGGCGTCTGGTTTTCAATCTTTGCGTTAGGATCAACCCGGTCGCCCGCGCGGCCTCTCATCGACGAGAGGCCAAGAAAGATCGACAATGCGGCCAGAATGGCACCGGTGACAAATGCTGCCTCGAAACCAAAACGTCCGGCAATGAGACCACCAAGCGCCGAACCGGCAAAAAGCCCGCCGTAGGCGACTGCAACGAAAGCGCCAACCGCCTTGGCTCGGTCCTTTTCATCGGCGGCCCTGATGGCGTATTCTTGGCCGGCGATGGATGCAATCGCGTAAAAACCAGCCATCACCCCTTGGAAAAAGGTGATTTGCCAAATCGTTGAGCTAAGCGCCAATCCCGTCAACGCAACCCCGCCACCTGGGGCAGCCGCGAGAAACATCTTGCGTGCGCCGAACCTGCGGATCAGCGCACTGCCAAACGGTGAGACCAGGGCGATGGCGCCAAGATAAAATACCAGCGGGAACGCGGCGGCAAAATCCGCGCTCAGCCAGTCCGGCCGCGACGCAGCCTTGGCATAAAGCGGCATGAAAGCGGCAGCAATTTCAGTTCCAAGCGCGAACAGGAAAAGCGCTAGCCGGATATCGTTGAAATTTGACAGGCGAAGGCGTGCTGGAGCATGATGGGTGATGCACGTCTGAAATTGCGTGCGCGTCTTGTCCGGCAGCCGGGCCAGCCTTTCAGCCATATCCGTAACGTGATCGTTCAGTCGCACAGCCATACGGCTGAGCCCGCCAATCCCTCCTACCCGGATTTGGTGATGAAATTTTCCACCCTGTTGTTCCTTCAGCAAACGAAGCATCCGGTCCATGGGCTTACCAACCGAACTGACGACGACCCAAAGCGACAATTCTACTGCGATCAGAACCGCGACGAGGGCAAGCACCCCGACATCAAGAAACACGTTGCGCAATTTGGTCTGCACAAAACGTGGGCTGACTTCGACTTCGATTGTTCCGACAAGACGGTTGCCTTCGAGTATCGGAAGCTGAAAAGATTGTTCGCGAAACGCTACTGCTATGCCAAGACCAAAAAAGCCGTTCACCTGCTCCAGATCCGGTCGATCCACCGCTGTCACCAGATTGCCTTTGACATCAGTTACCGCAATTCGTTCGACCTCCTCGAAATCACCGAGTGCATCGGCCAGATATATGTCCAATCCAGCGACAGCATTGATAGGAATGCCCAGTTCGAGCGCGCGCTGGATTTCACCGCGAATAACGCTGCCGATAAGCCGCGTCCGGTTTGCGATCTCGGGCTCGACGGCGCGGTCAAAAGCCAGAATCACCGCCAACCCGAGCATCAGAACCGACGCAGTGACCAGTGACGTCAGAATAGCAATAAGGCGGCCCCTGAGACCGGCGAGACCGAAATCCCGGTGGGTGTCCTTTAGCCTTGCGCTCACGGCCTTTCCCCGCCGTGCGCATTCGGTAACGCGGCATCAAGCGCCCGGCCGCTGGAGCGATACCGGGCTTCACTGCTGTCCAGCAACGTCCGCAGGCCGTTTTCTACCCCTCCGGCGCCCGGTTGCGCCGCCTGTCCGTCCGTCGCACTTCTCCAGGCTCCGCGCTCAAATCCGGCAATCGCATCGTCCACCGCTTCGAAAGCAGCGATCTGCCTTCGTGTTCCAAGTCTGAGCAACAGGCCACTCAACGCAGCGGCGAGAAGAAAGATCGCCATGCTCGTCAGACCGATTTCGGCGACCATGGCACGGATTTGGGTGACATTGCTATGCGCCGGATAGGTTATCAGAATCCCGCCGGCGCTCGTACCATCGTTGAGCGGAATATCAATACTGGAAAAAAAGCCCTTCTCGACTGCGATATGCCACGGCGCACCGGCCGCGTTCAAGCGTGCCGACAGCGCTTCGGGTGGAATAGGCTTGGCGACCAGATCGTCTGGGCCATGCACGATCACCCCTTTCTGATCGAACACAATTATGTCCAGAATATCGCCATCGGTTTGCTTCGCCCGTTCAAGCAACGCATCTGCGTTTCGGACGGTTGAAAGTGGCAGGCCAATGCGCGCGGTCGCCTCGAACGGAGCAGCCGTTCGTGAGGCAAGAACACGCAGGCGTTCGCCCAGCAACCCGGTATTGACGCTATCAAACTGCAACGCTGCGAGGAAAACAAAAAGTGCAAGCACTACCAAATTCACGGCGCAAACCGCCAACCAAATCCGCCAAAACAGCGCCATTCCCCATTCCCCGTTGTTGCGCTGATTATGTCGTTCACGGAGCAGGCGAGCAAGCAAATCTCGTTTACGTGATTCAGGGCTGGTGCTCCACAAGGGTAAAATCGATGCCGAACAGGCAGCCTAGAGAGTTTCGAGTTTTGTTTGAATCACAAACGAAACTCAAAACTTCCAAGTTAACAGCACCATAGACCGGCGATTTCTACATCAACTTGTCTCAAGCTAATGTAGAAATTCTATAGGGCGCTATGCTCTTGATACGCTGCAATTCCGTTCCACGGATCGCACAGCGCCGCTTTGGCCCAAACAACGCGCTGGTTTATGGTTAAGCAACAAACAGATCGATCTGTCCCGGGCCGCAGATCGGCTCGTAGCCGTCTTGGGTGACCAGATAGCTGCCGCCCTGTGTAATGCCGATACCCTCGTCCACAAATTGCAGGCAGGAATGCGCATAGAAAACCATGCCGGGCGCAAGTATCTTGTCAGACCAGCGGTTGATCGTTAGAGCGCCAACCCAGATCGGCGGATAACCAACGCCAAGACCGGTGCCGAACATCGCCATGTAGGCCTTTTCTCGCCCCGCACGCTTCACCGGTCCAAGTGATGCAGTTTCCATTCCGCCTATTGGTTTGCCAGGAGCGCATTCCGCCATTGCGGCCGCTAGGGTTTCATTGCCCAGCTCATAAAGTTCACGGACAAGCGGAGATGGCTCACCAGCCGCAAATGTGAACATCGACACCGCGTGGTAGCGGTTGCTAACTCCGGCAAATTCCATATGCACAACATCGCCATCTTCAATCTTCTTGTTGGTCGGAGTCGAGTGCATGCCCGGTGTGCGTGCACCCGTGGCGCAAAGCGTCGCCAGCGCAGAAAACTCGCTGCCTGAGGAACGCATGGCGTGTTCGACTTCTGCTGCAAGCTCGATCTCGGTCATGCCGACACGCAACACCGCCTGTGCGGCCTTCCAGCCTATATCAGCGTATTTGCCGGCCTGACGGATGTGAACAAGCTCCGCCTCGCTCTTCTGGAACTGTAGGGTGCTGAACAACACTGTGGCATCGTCCAGAGTTGCCGACGCCAGAGCCTCGACAAGATTGAAACCATAACGTGCGGTGCAGGCGTACGAGCCGAAGTCCACCGCGATACGCCCCGCCCCCATGCCAATGTCGCGCGCGATCCCCGCGATGATGTCAAGCGGGTCTGCAAAGTTGAGCTGATAATCCTGGACATCCGGCAACCACGATGTTTCGCGCGCGTTGATCACGTCTATGTTGCGAACCAGCAGGATCGGGTCGTCATCGCCTTTAGTGGCGAAAATCAGGGCCTGAGGGCTGAAATAGGAACAGCAGTCAAAACCACCGAGGTAGTTCAGAAGTTCGGCGCCTATACAGACTGCGCCGTCGTATCCTTCCGCCGCAAGCGCTTTGCGGGCACGCGCGACACGCTCCCGGTGCTCTGCCACGGTGAACACGGCGAATTGCGGGTTTTGCATGGTGTGGTTCTCCTTATCGGTGTGATTTCATCGGCGTTTCGCCTGGGCTCTTCGAAACAAAACCCAAACCCAAGGCAGGCATGGGGCGGTCATCTCCGGATTACCGGAATGGCGTCCGGAGCCCTGCGGGTCAGAAGCTCAGCGCCGGATTCACGGATCACGATGTTTTCCTCGTGCAGCATGGTAAAGCCATCGCCATAACTCATGCCCGGTTCGATGGTGATGACCATTCCGGGTTCCAGAACGGTCTTGTCATGCGCGGTGTGTGACGGCCATTCGGTCAGTTGCATGCCCAGCCCGTGGCCCAGGCGACCGACGTCGCCTTCGCTGGCACCGCTGGCGGCCATTACATCGGCCATGGCGTGGAACAGATCGGCAGCCGTCGCCCCCGGCGCGGCGGTCGCGATGCCAGCCTCTGTGGCTGCAAAAACCGTGTCATAGGCCCGACACATCTCGTCCGTGGCGTGGCCGAAAGCGTAGTTACGATCAAAATCGCAGAAATACCCGTCGAACACCGCTCCGGTATCCAGCATCATCATGTCCCCTGCGCCTAGGATACGGTTGGTAGGCTGCTTGATCACGTCCGAAAAACCGCCCGGACCGGAGCTTCCGACAAGATAGGGCACCTCATCGGCGCCACCTTTCAACAGTTCGATCCGCATCTTTGCAAAGGCACTGCGTTCTGTATCCCCCATCTGAACAAACCTCGGGAAAGCCTCGAATGTGTCGGACGCCAGCGCGCAGATATGTGCGATTTTTTTGATCTCGGCTTCGGATTTTACCATGCGCTGCGCACGCACGATACCAGTGGCATCCTCAAAACGCCCCTCTCCGACCTGTGTCCGCAACCGGTCAAAGTCGGCGGCAGGCATGCGAACGTGGGTTTCATGGCCCATCGGGGTTCCCACAGCCCCTGCCGGTCCGGCCACTTCGTTCAGCGTGTCGGCCAGCAGCGACACGCCGTCATCGTCGGGCTGCGGGGCGGGCCAGGTGCGGATATCCTCAACCCAGGTGATCCCCATGCAGGCCGCGCCGATACCGGGAATGACCGCGATGGGCTTTCCCTGCCGAGGAATAACCAAAAACCACGGGCGGGTCGGGCTTTGCCAGAACGGTGTATGAAACCCTGAATAATAGCGAATCTCGGCTTCTGTCGACAAAAGCAGCGCGCTGAGCCCTTGCTGGCCCATCAAAGCCTGCGCTTTTCTCGTGCGGGCTTGGAATTCCGACCGTTGGAAACCGCGCTCAGGGGGAAGTCTTTGTGACATGCTCATTTCCAAACATTTGCTTCGCGGCCATAGGTTCTCAGGCTTTGACTTTGGCGCTTTCGGGGTCATACATCGGGCGCAGACTGGCCCTGGCGGGAATGCGTTTTCCGGCAACCGCAATTTCGTATGATCCGTTTGTCAGGTCCTTGGCGGTACCCCCTTCAGGGATAGAGACCATACCAAGCGCAACAGCCCCACCAAGCGAGTGGCCATAGCTGCCGGTGGAGACGCTGCCGACAATCTTGCCATCGCGATAGATCGGTTCGTGGTGATAGATGAAGGCCTCGGGGTCCTGCAAAAGGAACTGCATGATGCGACGGTCGCCGCCGTTTTCGCGGCGCGCAATCAACGCATCACGCCCAATGAACCCGCCCGGTTTGTCGAGCTTCGCGGCGAACATCAGCCTGGCTTCTACCGGTGTGTCAAAAGCGGCCATGTCATGGCCCCAGTGGAGGAAGGCCTTTTCCACCCGCAGCGATTCCGCTGCGTGGAATCCAACAAGCGCGGGCGGCGGGGCTTTTTCGCGTGACAGAAGGTCCTCAAGCAGCGTCCCGGCGAATTCGCTGGACACGAAGATCTCCCAGCCCAGCTCGCCCTGATAGGTGATCCGCTGAGCCCGCACGGCAACCCTTCCGATATCGATGTTCTGAAACGTGCTGAAAGGGAAGGCCTCGTTCGATAGATCTGTTGGGGTGAAGACTTGCAGGAAATCCCTTGCGCGTGGCCCCATAAGGCCAAGCACGGCCTCGGCTGCGGTGATGTCAGTCACCGTCAGTCGGGTATTTTGCATCGTATGTGCCTTCAGCCATTGCAGGTCCTTGTGCGCCGTGCCGGCGCTTGTCATGATCAGGAAACGGTTTTCAGCCAGGCGGGCGATGGTCAGGTCGGCTTCGATACCGGCCTTGTCATTCAGCCATTGGGTATAGACCACGTGGCCCACCCGACAGTCGATGTCATTGGTAGAGATACGCTGCAACGTGGCCAGCGCATCCGGTCCTTCGACCTGGAACTTGGCAAAGGGCGACAGGTCGATAAGCCCCAGATCGTCGCGCAGCGCCTTATGCTCGCGCTCCCAATGCTCAACGAAAGGCGCCCGGCCGAAGGCATATTCATACACCGGCTCTACCCCGTCCGGCGCAAACCACATCGGGCGCTCCCACCCCGCCCCTTCGCCGAACACGGCACCCTTGTCGATCCAGTGATGATGGAATGGCGAGCGGCGCAGGTTTCGGCCCAACCTGCGTTGCTTGTAAGGCCAGTGCATCTGGTAAAACAGCGTCAACGTCTCAGGGACGCGTTCGACCAGATAGTCGCGGTTGGACTGGAAATCGTTGAACCGGTTTACGTCCACGTCTGCCAGGTCCATTGGCGCGGACCCCTGCATGATCCAGTCAGCCAGCGCTTTGCCCGCACCGGGGCCGCTTTGAATGCCTGTCGAGTTGAACCCTCCGGCAACAAAATAATTCGGGCACGCGGCCATGTTGCCCAACACATATTTACCATCAGGCGTATAGCTTTCGGGGCCGTTGAAGAAGGTTCGAATGCCTACGTTCTGAATGGCCGGCACCCGTTCCAGCAAGTATTCGAGCAAGGGATCGAGATGCCCGTCCGGAAAGGGCAGCTCGTCAAACGAGAAATCTGTGGGAATCCCGCCTTCAGGGTTCCAGACCTTCGCGTTCGGCTCCGAAAACCCGATTAGCAACTTGCCGGCATCTTCCTTGTAATACGCGCCCTCGTCATAGATGCGCAAAACCGGAAGATCAGTTGTCAGGCCGTCGATCGGGTCGGTCACAACATAGAAATGCTGGTTGGCCTGAACCGGCAGCCTTAGCCCGTGACTGTCGGCAAACTCGCGCGCCCAGATGCCGGTACAATTAACGGTAAACTCGGCGGCGACGCTGCCCTGATCAGTCTCGACTCCGGTGGCACGCCCGTCGGACATTGTTACCTGTCGCACGGTGACCCCTTCGCGGATCACCGCTCCATGGTTTCGCGCCGCCTTGGCAATTGCCATTGTCGTATCGATCGGGTTGGTCTGCCCGTCATTGGGGAAGTGAATGGCCCCAACCGCCCCGTCTGTGTTCAACAATGGCCAGAGGCCGCTCAGATCCTCAGGAGAAAGCTTACGCACCTCAATCCCCTGACCAAGGGCGGAATCGCGTTTGCGCAGCAACTCTTCCATGCGGGCCTCTGTCAGGGCCATCGCGATTGACCCGTTGCGCTTGAAGCCGGTGGCCTGGCCGGTATCCGCTTCAAGCCGTTCCATCAGACCCAGGCCATACCTGGCCAGTTCGGTCATTGATGGAACCGCCTGCATCTCGCTTACCAGCCCTGCGGCGTGCCAGGTTGATCCGCAGGCCAGTCGGTCACGCTCCAGAAGCAGGATATCGCTCCAGCCGGAGCGAGCCAGGTGATAGGCCACTGAACAGCCGACGATGCCGCCGCCGATGATGACCACTTTGGCCGATTGAGGGAGTTTTTTCTGCATCAAGACGCCTTTCAGGGTCTGTCTCCGGGCTACTCCGCCCGTCAGTAGCTTGTGCCAGACTTACCCACATTGTGCTTTTCATCGCCTTTGAGAGGCGGATTGAAGACGCACATAAGACGCAAATCTTCGGTCGCGCAAAGCCTGTGAAGGTCGTGATTGTCCAGCACATACATAACGCCGGGCCTGATCTCGTACTCTGTACCGGTGGCGACGTCCGTGATCGAGCCCCTGCCCTCGATGCAATAGACCGACTCCAAGTGATTTTTGTACTGAATCTCAAGATCAGTCCCGGCCTTTACGATCGTGTCAAGGAAGGCAAAGCCCATATTGTCCGATTCGATCAGCAGGCGACGACTCTGGCCGTTGCCCCAGGCGACATCGCGTTTGGTTCCGATGATTTCGTCCAGTGTTCTAACGAACATTGTTTCCTCCCTGTTTCGGTTTGGCACGTCTATTCCGCCAGCGCTGCCGCACCTTGGGGTGTTTGCGTTGCGATGTGGGCTGACTCTGAGAGCCACTGCCAGAATGACAGGGCAAAGGACCTCAAGACATAGATATCGAAGGCCTCCTTTTCCGCGGCAACCCGGTGGATCAGAACCCCCATGTGGTGAATGCAAGTTTGTGCGAATGAGCCTGCCGGAAGAACACTCTCATCCAGATCGACGGGTGCTCCGCGCGACAGAAGCGCTGCTGCTCCGGGGCCGCTCAACCGCAAACGGACGCGTGAACGACCCTGTTGGCTTACGGCACCTTCCTCCTCAGCGATGGCCCCGCGCAAGGTTGAGAGAAGTTCAGGCGTTCCTGAGACAATCATCAACCGGCGCGGCGCAACACGAAAGGCTGTCACCTGATCGGACCCGCTTTCGGCTTTGCAATCCTCGGGAACGTCGATGTTGAAAGTCTTTCCTACAAGGTCGAAAACCTTTGCAGCAGCATCGCGCCAGGCAGAAACCATGACGAGATCGGCTATCGGGCTTTCCTTGCAGGTCAGCCCCGCAGCGAGTTCAATGGCTCCGGTTGTCACCGACGCCAGCGCAGAACGAGGGTCAGGCACGGGCTTTTTCTCCCTCCGGGTCATAGAAATGGGGCGTGGTGACGTGTGCCGGGATGATGGTGTCATCCACCGTATCCACAACATTGACGGTAGAGCCGATGCGGGCACGGCCGCCCGATAACAGGCCAAGTCCGATCGTCGAACCGACTACCGGGCTGAAGGCCATGGCGGTAACATAACCCAGCCCGTGTCCCTTGGGCGTTTCATCTGGTTCGCTCAGGATCGATCCGCCTTTAATGACTGCCTTCGGATCGACGGGGCGCAGACCTACGAATTGCTGCCGATCAGATGATGTAAGTGCTTCGCGCCGCGCCAGAACCTGCCCGATATGGTGCTTATTTGTGCTGCCCATGCGCGCCAGTCCGAGATCGTCCAGCGTGGTGCGTCCGGTGATCTCGGACCCGGCGACGTGGCCTTTTTCCACCCGGAGTGCGCCAAATGCCTCAATTCCCAACATCAGCAGATCATGGGCCGACCCAGCGGCGGCGATGGCCTCTTGCAAAGCTTCACCGAAGCCTGCGGGCGTGTAGATTTCATAACCCAGCTCGCCAGTGAAAGTGATCCGGATCGCCCGAACTGGCAATCCCGCCATCGTGCCTTCGGCAGCGCCCATGAAGGGCAGCGCTTCGTTTGAAAAATCTATGTCACTGTCGATGCTCGACAAAAGATCACGCGTCTTCGGGCCGGACACGGCGACCGCAGCCCATTGATCGGTGGCTGAGGTAACCTCGACCTTCAGATCGCTCCAGCAAGTCTGAAGTAGAAATTCCAGATAGCTCATCACCGCACCGGCCCCGGCGGTTGTCACTGTCATGAAATAGTGATGCTCGCTTAGGCGGGTGGTGGTGCCATCGTCAAACACCATCCCATCCTCGCGCAGCATGACGCCGTAGCGCGCCTTGCCGACCGGCAGTTTGCTCCAGCCATTGACATAGACCCGGTTCAGGAATTCCGCCGCGTCCGGCCCCTGAACATCAATTTTGCCAAGCGTTGAGACATCGACGACCCCAACGGATTTGCGCAACTCGCGCGCCTCACGAATATAGGCGGCTTCGATATCCTCGCCCGGTTTTGGATAATACCACGCGCGGTCCCAGATGCCGGTCTCAATGAACTTCGCGCCGTTATCCAGATGCCACTGTCGCATCGGCGTATGGCGGCGGGGTTCGATGTTCGGGCCGGTTTCATGTCCCGCCAGCGCGCCAACGGCAACCGGTGTAAAAGGTGGGCGAAAGGTTGTGAACCCAACCTCGGGGATCGTTTGACCGCGGTGTTTGGCCAACAGTGCCAGCGCGATGACATTGGCCGTCTTGCCCTGGTCCGACGCCATGCCAAGCGTCGTATAGCGCTTGAGGTGTTCGGCCGAGACATAGCCTTCCCGATGCGCCAGCGCCAGGTCTGACACGCTGACATCATGCTGCAGGTCGACAAAGGCTTTTTTCTGGGACTTGCCCGCGCTGTCGCAAACCTCCCAGACCGGCAGTAGCTGCGTTTCCCATCCGTCCGTAAGGTCAAGTGCGGGATAATCATCCGATCCATCCGGCAGGTCGAATCCGCAGGCTTGCGCAGCTTCAAGCCCCTTGGCCTGCCCATCAAGAACGCAATCCAAAGTCGAGTACCTGCCGTTGGCCGATCCCGCCACAGAGAACCCGTCCTCAATCGTCGCGCCCGGAACAAAAGTGGCCAGAGCGTCGTCAAAGACAGGTTTGCCGCCGTGTTGCCAAAGCAAATGCAGTGTCGGGTTCCATCCGCCGGACAGACAAAGGAGATCGCATTGCATGACTTTCCCGGGGTCGCGAGCGGTCCCGTTCTCGCAATCGAATTGTGCGATCTTAACCGACGTGATTCGTTTCCTACCACTGGCCTGCGCCACCGCGTGTCCAGAACGAACCGTCACCCCGCTTTTTTCGGCCCGCGCACACGCGACTGAGGGCGATATAGGACGGGCATCAACCAGTGTCACCGCCGCGCCGGCCTGCGCCATGTCACTCGCCGTCAGATAAGCGCTGTCGTTATTAGTGAAGACCACGACCTTGCGGCCCGCAAGCACGCTGAAATGGTTCAGATAACCGCGGGCGGCACTGGCCAGCATGACACCGGGAAGATCGTTGCCGCCAAAGACAATGGGCCGTTCCAGCGCACCTGTGGCCAGAATGGTCCGGCGGGCCCGCATCGTCCACATCCGCTGGCGCAGAACTGCCTTTTGTGGCGGGAAAACATGATCCTGAAGGCGCTCGACAAGACCGAAAGAGCCATGATCATAGGACCCGAAAACCGAGCACCGGTTCAGGATGCGAACATTTTGCGCCTCCCTCAGAAAGGCAACCTGTTTGGCAATCCAACGATCGGCCTTGCCGCCGGCAGGCATGTTCAAAAGCCCGCCGCCCAGATCTGGGGATTGTTCGACAAGCACCACGCACGCGCCAGCCCGCGCGGCGTTCACCGCCGCCGAAAGTCCCGCTGGCCCTCCACCGACCACCATCACATCGCAAAACCCGTGAACCTTCTCGTAAAAATCCGGGTCGTCCAGCGTGGTCGCCTCGCCCATCCCGGCGGCTTTGCGAATGAAATGTTCATAGAACATCCACGATTTCCGTGTCGGCCCCATGAAGGTCTTGTAGTAAAAGCCCGCTGCCAGAAAACGCGAGAACTTGTCGTTGATCGACATGGCGTCAAAGCCAAGCGACGGCCAGCAGTTCTGGGATCGCGCCGACAGCCCCTCATAAAGGTAGACCGTGGTGGCCTGCGTGTTCGGCTCGGTTCGAGCGCCCGTATTCAGCGTCACCAGTGCGTTGGGCTCATCCACGCCCATGGCGTAGATGCCGCGCGGCCGGTGATACTTAAAGCTGCGGGCGACAAGCCGGATACCATTGGCCAGAAGTGCCGAGGCCAGCGTGTCGCCCGCACGGCCGGTCATCTTTCTGCCATTAAAAGTAAACGATACCGGTTTGCCATGATCGATACGGCCGTAACCGCCAAGACGGGTAGATGCGTCAGCCATTATGCGCGCTCCAACCCTTGTCCGGCGCCATGTGCGCCCGAGGCGAGACAAACTGACAGGATTTGATGCGAAACCGTATCGCGGCTCACCACAATCCACTGGCGGCATCCGTAGATGTGCTGCCAGAATTCGCGATGCAGTCCACTCGGGTTCCGACGCATGAAAACGTAGTCGGACCACCGGTCGATATCGGTGTCATTATGCGCGGGCCGCTGTCTCAGGGCATCACCGCCATAATCGAATTCGCGATGATCACGCAGTCCGCAGCAAGGGCATTCAATACGCATTTCTATCGCCCTTCCCAAGGCGCCATGCTCTTAATCTGAAACGGTTTATGGGCATAACGCCGATCCAAGCCTGTGATGTTGCAGCGTTATGAGGTTTGTTAGTGATTCCAACAAACCTCATAACGCTCTAGTGGTGGCCCGGTACAGGACCGGTGCCGCTTTCGTTGATGGTTGCGCCCCGGCGGAACCGGTCGATGGTGTAGCCCGCACTCAGCGGATGCGGCTCGTCCTTTGCGATCGTGTGCGCCAGGCACCAGCCAGCGCCAGGTGTCGCCTTAAACCCGCCGTAGCACCAGCCTGCACTCATGTAGAACCCGTCCACCGGTGTCTTGCAGATGATCGGACTGCCATCCATGGTCATGTCCATGATGCCACCCCAATGGCGCAGAATACGCAGACGCGACAGGCAGGGCATCAAAGCTTTCCCGATGCTCAGGATGTGCTCGACCTTGGGCAGGTTACCGCGTTGAGCATAGGAGTTGTAACCGTCCAGGCTACCACCAAGAACCAACCCACCTTTGTCCGATTGACTGATGTAGTAGAGCATCCCGAACGAGGCGATGACGCAGTTCACCAGGGGTTTGATCGGCTCGGTCACGAAGGCCTGCAACAGGTGGCTTTCAATTGGCAGTTGAAAACCTGCCTTCTCTGCCAGAACGCCCGAGTTACCTGCAACCGCCGAGGTCACCTTGGGTGCCCGGATATCGCCGCGAGTCGTTTCGACGCCGACAATTTTTAAACCTTTCCAGATGAAGCCCAGAACTTCACATTGCTGAATGATATCAACGCCCTGCCGATCTGCCGCCCTTGCAAAACCCCAAGCCACGGCATCATGACGCGCAGTGCCTGCACGCTGCTGCAACACCCCCCCAAGAATGGGGTAACGCGCGTTCATGGACATATCCAGATAGGGCGCCTTTTCCTGCACCTGTTCACGGGTCAGGAAACTCGCCTCGATCCCGTTCAGCTTCATCGCATGCACGCGCTGACGGCCCGCGTCCAGTTGCCCGTATGAATGCAAAAGCCCCAAATAACCGCGCTGCGAGAACATGACATTGTAGTTCAAATCCTGCGAAAGGTTTTCCCACAGCTTCAGCGAGTGTTCGTAGAATTGAGTGTTGCCATTTTCCATATAGTTGGAGCGGACGATCGTCGTGTTACGGCCCAGGTTCCCGCCACCAAGCCAACCTTTCTCAAGCACAGCCACCCGTTTGATCCCGTGCTCTTTTGCAAGATAGTAGGCCGTAGCAAGGCCATGGCCGCCGCCACCTATGATGATGACATCATAAGCCGGTTGGGGATCCGGATCGCGCCATGCCCGGCCCCACCCCCGATTGTTGCGAAGCGCTTGGGCAAAAACCTTGAAGCCGGAGTATTTTGTCATGGTGCGCCCATCCCTTTGTCCTGCCTCCAAACCGAGCTGCAACGAGCAAACCATCGGCTCTCACCTTTTGAAACACGCAAAAACACTTGAGTTTTTCTTCCGAATTCCACTCGACTCACTTACCGAACTTTGCTTCCACACCCTTGAAGAATGGTGAATTCGGCGGTATTCGGCAATTGAAATTATCTGAAAACCTAACAAGAAAAACTCAACATGAACAAAACAAAGAAGTACGCGCCAGTTCCTTCGATTAACGCTCTTAGGTCCTTTGAAACCACGGCCAGACTTGGAAGCGTGACAAAAGCAGCGAAAGAGCTTTGTGTAACCCCCTCAGCAGTGAGTCATCAGATCCGAAAGCTTGAAGAGGGTTTCGGGCATTCCCTGATCGATTACATTGACGGTAAGGCAGCCCTGACAGAATGGGGAGCTGCCCTACTGCCCGGATTGATCGACGGGTTCTTGCGGATCCGTGACGCTGTACATCAATTGCAGGATCGGCACCAAACCCAGACCCTGACAATCGCCGCCCGCCCGCTTTTTGCCTCAAAATGGTTGTCTCCCAGGCTTGACCGGTTCTGGGAAACGCATCCGGGTATAGCCCTGAGGATGCGCTATCTGACGCAGAAGTTCGAAGATTCGAGCGACACGGCGGATGCTTCGATCGAATGGTATGCAGAACACCCCCATGATGCGAATTGCATTCAGCTGTTTCCAGCCGCCCTGGCTCCGGTATGCAGCCCGTTGCTGAACATTGACCAGACCGTCAAAGGCCTGCCCGAAAGCCTGAACAACGTAGTGGTACTCAGAGAAACCCATCAGGATTACTGGCGGGACTGGCTGAAACAGATGCATGCGCCTGATTTCAGGCCAGAACGCACTGCCTTTCTCGATGACGGTTCCATTCGCCTCAACGCGGCAATTGCAGGCAAAGGCATCGACTTGTCAGTGCCTTGCTTCCTGGAACAGGAGTTCGCTAACAAGCTGCTCGTCGAACCTTTTCCGGACACGAGACTCGAAGGGGGCTACTATCTGGTACTTTCGAGAAACCCGTCTTCTAAAGCCGCTGCGTTCCAAGCGTGGCTTTTGGGCGAAGTCGCCAGCGACCAAACCAAGCTATCGCCCAGCACCAAATAGCGTCCCGTTCCTATCAGGTCTCGTTTCCAAGATGCCTGAGGGGATCAGTGAGTGAAATTTCACAGTCGATTTGTTGGCCAACGCTTCACGGCAACAAGGCGTTCCCCGGACGGGAGAATATCTGCCCGAACCCTGTCAACTCGTCGGTGATCCCTGCCCGGCGCAGACAGCTCCAGAATTGCGCCTGGTTCGAAGTGATCACAGGCTTACCGGTTATTTGTTCGATCGCCTCAGCAACTTCCAACGAACGGATGCCGCCGCAGCTCAAAAAGATCGCATCGGCCTCTGGCTGGTCGATCGCAACCGCAAACTCCTTCCAGAATTCCGGAGTAACTTGCCCCATCTCTGTCCCAGTGCTCAGATTCAGTCCCTGAATGTCGAGAACTTCAAATCCCTTCTTCAGAAGGTATTCGGCTTCGGCTGTATTGACTTCATCCAGATAAGGCGTGCCGACCACTATTTTTTTGGCCCCAAGTTCATTCAGCGCGTCAAGCACTCCCTGAACGAGGCACATAGGCTGTGCCCAGGGCGCGCCGGTTTTGATCTCGGCCATGACGCGATCCTCACCGATCACGATGGACCCGCTGGTGCAACTGTAGCTGACGACATCTGGCTTCAGGTCCGGCTGGATGCGAGAAGCTGCATCGGCCATGTAATCAATATGCCGCGCGAGCGTTTCATTTGTTGTATAGTCTTCGGTCTTCAACCGGGTGATATGGACCGCAACACCTTCGGGCACCATGTCGAAGAAATCCGCCTCCGCCGCCAGATCCGTCGACATCAGGATAAAGCCGAGACGGGCGCGATGATGACGACCCCGATTCAGAGCCGGGCTCCAATCCTTCGATGAAACAATGTCGCCAGACATGAACATATGCGTGCTCCCTGTTCCGAAACTGTCAGGTGCCCTTGCATTTCCCGTTGTCGCGACCGGCTGGCACCCGCAGATTCTTTGTCCTTGATCACTCTGGTATATACCAGTTAAGTTGTATCTACATGAGCGGGAACTTTATGGCTAGAGCTTTATTCGACAACGACGTCATGTCGCCTTCGCGCAATCTGGGCGCCGACCCGCCGCGGTTCCGCAAGATCGTTGAGCACATCCGTGCCATGATCGCCTCAGGTCATTTTCCGGAACATGCTGCCCTGCCTTCCGAGCGTGGTATCGCCGAGGAGCACGGCATCAGCCGGATGACGGCCCGCAGAGCGCTTGAGGCGCTGGAAGCCGAGGGGCTGGTCTACAACGAGGACCGACGCGGGCGGTTCGTTTCGCCGCGCCGCCTGACTTATGATGTCAGCAACATGGTCAGTTTCGTTGCGGATGCGCAAGCCAGAGGTACAGATCTGAAGATCGAGGTGATCTACGCACAAGAGACCGAAGCCGATGCCAGGCTGGCCGAGCATTTGGCACTATGCCCCGGCGACGCCGTTTATGAATACATGCGGCTCTTCCGATCAAACGGGCATGCAATTTTCGTTGAAACGGAATATGTCGTCGCGCAGCGGTTCCCGGACTTTCTGACGCACGATCTGCGCCAGTCCACCACCTGCTTGCTTGAAACGCAATACAAAACATCTGCCCGAACCGGGGATATCGTCATTCGGATGCGCGGGTTAAACGCGAAAGAAACCCACCTGTTAGGCCTGACACCCAGCCACGCGGGCATTGAACTGGAGCAGGTGATCCTTGACCATACCGATGCGCCGTTTTGCTTTGGAAGGCAGATATGGCGCGGGGAGCTTGCCGAGTTCTCGGCGCGCGCCATCGTGAGTGCGGAGGATCGCAGATGACGATACCGGTGTTCCAATGACTGTCGCAAGGCCGGGTTTTCACAAGCTCGTACACTCGGGCATCGCTGACAGCGAGCGTGGGCACCTGCTCTTTGCTGACGAGATTTCAAATTTGTTGAAATCAAATTCGATTCTTTCGAATTGCCTGAAACCGTTTGGTTATCTAGCCTCGCTGCGGGTGTTATCGTCCCGAGACCCGCAGAACCATAACACAGGGACGAACAAAAAGACCAACCTAGGGAGAAAAACATGAACAAAACGATGAAACTGACAATGAGCATGGCGGTGGTTGCCGCGATGTCTTCCGCAACGGCGGCCTATGCCGATTGTGGCGAAATTTCCCTTACTGAGATGAACTGGCCTTCGTCCCAGGTCATTACCCATGTGTCCAAGTTTCTGATGGAACAGGGCTATGGCTGCACGGTGGAACTGGTGCCTTCGGCAACTGTAACGTCGGTTGCGTCGCTCGCTGAAAATGCGGAGCCGGACATCGTGACCGAGCTCTGGCTCAACTCTGCTGGCGAAGCCTATCGTAAGCTCGAAGAAGAGGGCAAGGTCGAGCGACTGACCGAAGTGTTCAATCCGGGTGGCGTTGAGGGCTGGTGGATTCCCGCTTACCTCGCCGAGACACATCCCGAGCTAAAGACCGTTGCTGACGTTCTGGCCAACCCGGACGTTGTCGGCGGAAGTTTCAACAACTGTCCGGTTGGCTGGGGCTGCCGGATCGTAAACGATAACATCATCACGGCACTTGGCCTTCGCGACAAGATGGAAGTCTTCGACCACGGCTCTGGCGAAACACTCGCCACTTCTATCGCTGCGGCCTACGAGGACCAGGCACCCTGGTTCGGCTACTACTGGGCCCCGACCGCGGTCTTGGGCAAGTATCCTCTGATCCAGATCAAGATCGGTGATATCGATGAAGCGGTTCACCTGGCCAACCAGTCCGCCGATAATCCGAACCCCGGGGTTTCAGACTTCCCGCCAGCACCGGTTCTGACGGTGGCCACATCCGCGCTAACCGAGCGGGAGCCGGAAATCGCCGAACTGATGCGCAATGTCAGCTTTGACATTGAAATCCTCAACTCCATTCTGGCCTGGGCGGACGACAATGGCGCCTCTACCGAAGAGGCAGCGGTGCAGTTTATTACCACAAGATCCGACGTCTGGTCGGGTTGGGTCAACGACGCTGCACGCGAAAAGCTGGCAGCGCTGATCAAGTAAACGGCAAAGCCGCCCAGGCCGAACGAGTGCACTGGGCGGCATCACTGTTCACTTAAAAAATCAGGAACGGGCCGGGAATATCTCCGTCCTGTTCGATCCGGAAAGGGCACATCCCATGGCGACCTATGATTTCCTGTTCAACGGGCTCGGCCTGCGTGGCTGGTGCGATGGCGGCAAAACCAGTGACGCGCCAGTGTCGATGGCCGATCTCCTAGCCAAGACCGGTGTAAAGGAAGAACAGACGATCTGGAACCTTCCCTTTCCGTCGCTCAACGAGTTGAACGATGCCTGCGGCTCGATGGCCCAGTCGCGCGATGTGACCAAGGGAGTCGAAGACGGCTTTCTCGCGGCCAAGGACGCGCTGCGCTTTGTGCTCGACCCACTGACCCAGCCGCTCAGCTGGATCTTGGATTTTACCCTGGCAGCATTCGAGGTGACACCATGGTGGATCATGTTCCCGCTTCTGATGGTTGTGGTCTACCTGGCCTCGAAATCGGTTAGGCTTGTCGGGTTCGTAACCGTTTGCCTGCTGTTTCTGGCCCTGGTCGATCACTACGATCACGCGATGCAGACGCTGGCGATCATATTTGTCTGCGCTGTCCTGTGTGTGCTCTTTGGGGTGCCGATAGGCATAGCCATGTCGCGCAGCGACAGGCTGCAGCGGATAACCATACCTGTTCTGGACATGCTGCAGACTCTGCCGCCCTTTGTCTATCTGATCCCGCTGATCTTCCTCTTTTCGGTCACCGAGCCCAAGCTTTACGGCATCGCCATCATCCTTTACGCCATCGTGCCGGTGATCCGCCTGACCGATCTCGGCATCCGGCTGGTGGACAAGGATGTCATCGAGGCAGCGGACAGCTTTGGCATGACCGACCGCCAGAAACTTTTTGGCGTGCAAATCCCGCTGGCGCTGCCCAACATCATGGCCGGGGTCAACCAGACCATCATGATGAGCCTTGCAATGGTGGTGATCGCCTCGCTGGTCTCGGCACCTGGTCTGGGTGTTCTGGTGCTGCGTGGTATTCGCAACCTCGAACTGGGCGTTGGTCTGGTGTCAGGTCTGGGCATTGTGCTTTTGGCGATCATCCTCGACCGCGTCACCAAGGCGGCCCTCAATCGCGTTAACGCGGCACAGAAACAATGATTGGAGACGCCGCAGTGACTGACAATGTCAAGATATCGATCCGCAATCTCTACAAGATTTTTGGCGCCGACCCCAAAGCCGCGCTGCAACATGTCCTTGATGGCACGTCAAAACCCGATCTGCTGAAAGAACATGGGCACGTGCTGGGGCTGAGAGACATCAATGTAGATATTCGCGAAGGTGACATCACTGTCATCATGGGGTTGTCAGGTTCGGGCAAGTCAACGCTCATCCGCCACCTCAACCGCCTGATCGAACCGACCGCAGGACAGGTGGACGTCGACGGCGAAGACGTGCTGGCCTATGGCGAAGAGAAACTGCGCAACCTGCGCCGCCAGATTATGTCGATGGTGTTCCAGAAATTCGCGCTGCTGCCGCACCGCACCGTGGCCGAGAACGCCGGCACCACGCTGGGAGTGCGCGGCGTGTCCAAACGCGAGTATCTGGTTGAGGCCGACAAATGGCTCGACCGGGTCGGGCTGCATGGGTACGGTAAACACTATCCGCATCAGCTTTCCGGCGGCATGCAGCAGCGCGTGGGCATCGCGCGGGCGCTGACCTCGAACTCCCCCATCATGCTGATGGACGAGGCGTTTTCGGCGCTCGACCCGCTCATTCGAACAGATATGCAGGACCTTTTGCTGGAATTGCAAAAGGAACTTCACAAGACCATCGTTTTCATCACCCACGACCTTGATGAGGCACTGAAGCTCGCCGATCACCTGGTGATCCTGAAAGACGGATATGTCGTCCAGCAGGGTGAACCGCAGCATATCCTGCTCAATCCGAACGATCCTTACATCGAAGACTTCGTGAGCGACATCAACCGCGCGCGGGTTCTCCGGGTGCGCTCGATCATGACCCCGCTTGACGACAGCGGTGTGCCGCCCGAGGCCCACGGCGAAGTTGGTTTTGACGACACACTTGAAAGCATGATCGCGCGTTCGGGCGGGGACACGTCGCATTCCTATGTCGTGGTTCAGAACGGCAAACCCGTGGGCACACTCGAAATGACCAGCCTTGTCCGGGCGTTGGTGCCCCGGATCGCATCAGAGTCCGGTGCGCGAAAGTACTGAACCTCTGACAGTGATGCCCGATCCAGAATCCGCCACCCCGAAGGGCAGAGTCCGGCCACGCATTGACAATCGAACTTGGTCATTCAGATGGCGCAGAGTGCGCGCTGTCCCAACCCTTCACAAACTACCCGCAATTTCGGTAACTCGGTTCAGCATCATCCGGCAACAATTGTCTGTTACCCGCCATCGGTGCTACTCCCATCTGATACAAACGGAGGAATATTTTGGCCCTTACCCAAACCAGTACGCGTCGCGCCGAAGCCCCTGTTCGCACCCACGAGATTGTAATCATCGGCGGCGGCATCGCGGGTGCAAGCGTGGCTTACCATCTGGCCAAGCTGGGCAAAAAGGACATCGCCATTCTGGAGCGTCATCAGTTGACGTCGGGAACAACATGGCATGCAGCTGGCCTGATCATGCAGACCCGCGGGACGCATGCCCTGACCGAAATAGCAAAATACAACGCGGAACTTTATGCCACGCTAGAGGATGAAACCGGACAGGCTACGGGCTTCAAGCAAAACGGAACGCTTGGCGTCGCCCGCACCAAGGACCGCCTGCACGAAACTGCGCGGGCTGCATCGGTTGCCAAAAGTTTTGGTCTTGAGGCCCATATGATCACCCCAAAAGAGGCGCAAGGCATCTTTCCGGCAATTGATCCTTCTATCCTTGAAGGTGCGGTCTATATTCCCAAAGACGGGCAGACCAACCCGATCGACACCTGCATGTCTTTGGTCGCAGGCGCGCGCAGGCAGGGCGTCAAAGTAAGCGAAAACTCCGAGGTAAAAAGCCTGTGGCGGATCGCCAGCGGAAACTATCAACTCAGAACTGCTGAAGGTGTCATCGAGTGTGAAAAACTTGTTCTGGCCTGTGGCTTGTGGAGCCGTGATCTGGCCGCGAAGCTGGGCGCGTGCGTTCCGCTTTATGCGGCAGAGCATTTCTATGTAGTCACCGGTGCAATGAACGAAGCGACGCCGAAACTGCCCGTTCTGCGCGACACCGATGGGCATGTTTACATCAAGGAAGACGCCGGAAAGTTTCTGGTCGGCGCGTTTGAACCATGGGGTAAAGCGCTGCCGATGGCCGGCTTGCCGAAAAATACGCCCTTCATTGAGTTGTGGGAGGATTGGGATCATTTCGAATTGCCCATGACCAGCGCGATGGAAATCCTGCCCACTCTACAAACGGCTGAGATCGCTAGATTTTTCAATGGCCCGGAGAGCTTCACTCCTGATCTGCTGTTTATGGTCGGAGAAGTTCCGGGGCTGAAAAACTGTTATGTGTCGACCGGTTATAACTCTGAAGGTATCGAGTTTGGCGCAGGTGCAGGCCGTGCTTTGGCGGAATGGATCGCTGCTGGTGAACCGCAAATGGACCTTAGTTTTGTTAATGTTGCACGCTTTCACCGGTTTCAAGTGAACGAAACCTATCTAAAGGACCGCACTCCCGAAATACTGGGCCTGCATTACAAGATGCACTGGCCGCACTACCAACCGATCACTGGGCGCGGCGCTCGCAAAAGCACCTTGCATGACCGTTGGGCCGATCTGAACGCCAGCTTTGGTGAGGGCATGGGCTGGGAACGCCCGATGTGGTTTGCGCCCAAGGGAAAATCAACCGAAAACATCTATTCGTATTTTGAACCCAACTGGTACGAGCACACTGCCGCTGAATGCAAAGCCGCTCGTGAAACTGCAATCTTGCTGGACCAAAGCTCGTTTGGGAAACATCTGATACAGGGCCGGGACGCCTGCAAGTTCCTGCAGCACCTTTGCACCGGCAATGTCGACGTAACGCCAGGCAAGCTGGTCTACACCCACATGCTGAATGACAAGGGCGGCATTGAGACCGATATCACGGTCAACCGGGTATCTGAAAACGAGTTCATCATCATCTCTTCAGCCACGGTTCAGCCCCGTGATGAAAACTGGATCAAACGCCATCTCACCCGCGATCTGCATGTCACCCATACCGATATCACGTCGGCCTACGCCGTCCTCTCATTGCAGGGGCCGAATTCACGGTCAATCCTGTCTCAGGTCACCAATGCGGGCCTGTCCAACGAGGCATTTCCTTTCGCAACCTCACAGGAAATCGATGTCGGCTATGCGCGCGTGATTGCCAATCGCCTGACCTTTGTGGGCGAACTGGGCTGGGAGCTGCATATTCCAACCGAGTTCGCGCAGGGCGTGTTTGACGTTCTTTGGGAAGCGGGGCAGGAGTTTGGCCTGAAACCCGCGGGGTATCATGCGCTGGAACATTTGCGCTCGGAACGCGCGTACCGCGAATATGATCTGGACCTGACCCCGGTTGATACACCGCTGGAAGCCGGGCTTGGTTTTACCATTGCCTGGGACAAGGAAGGTGGGTTCAAAGGGCGCGACGCATTGCTGGTGCAAAGGGATGCTGGCCCGCTGAAGAAACGTTTGGTTATGTTCAAGCTGCAGGACCCCAAACCGTTACTTTTCCACGAAGAACTGATCCTGTGTGATGGCGAGATTGTCGGTTACATCAGCTCGGGCGTCAAAAGCTTCACGCTCGGCACATCCATTGGCATGGGGTATGTAGCTTGCTCAGAGGGTGTCACAAAGGACCTGATCGACACCAGCACCTGGGAAATTGAAATCGCCGGAGAACGTTACGCAGCGGACGCTTCTCTCGGGGCGTTCTTTGACCCCACAGGGAAGCGGGTGAAGGGATAAGCCAACAAATGTGTCGGGCTTCGAAATACAAAAACCAGCAGAGTATTTCGCTCTGCTTCAGATATCGAGAAACGGGAGAATTCGGATATGTCTAAGAACGATTTTGCGGCTGAAGAGTTCACAGACCGCCAGCATCGCGTGCGTGCAAAAATGGAAGAGGAAGGCATTGATCTCCTTCTGGTCTTTCACCCTACAAATATCCAATATTTGTCCGGTAGCCGCGCGAAATCCTATCAGGAATTTCAGGTTCTGTTCTTCCCGCTGGAAGACGCTCCTATGACCATCATGATGCGTCTGGCCGAAGTCCCCGAAATGACAGATCACTGTCTGGCCGAGGACGTACAAGGCTGGGGTGGGCGTGAACCAGAGGACCCTGTCGAGGTGTTTGCAACCATCATGAAGGAAAA
>JAAEUI010000427.1 GCA_024227475.1 Paracoccaceae bacterium
ATTTTGTCACCACCGCGGAATGCCATTCCGTTGCCAATGCGGCGCGCAAGCTGAACGTGTCTCAGCCGTCGGTTTCAAAGGCGCTTACCAACCTGGAAGGTCAGTTTTCAACTCAGTTGTTTGTTCGTCACCACGCCAAGGGGGTTTCACTGACCCGGGCCGGTGAGCGCCGTCTGGTCCATGCGCGGAGTTTGTTGCGATATGCCAAGGACTTAGAGCAAAGCGTCCTCGATTCAGGCGAGCTCGTTACCGGACAGGCTGAAGTGGCGCGTTTCATGAACGTTGCCCCGATTTTCATGCCGGCCCTGTTGGCTGATTTTCAGAAAATTTACGAGGGCATTTCGATTCGCCTGCATGAAGGGAACCAGGATAAATTGACTTCGGGCCTGATTTCCGGTCGTTACGAACTGGCGTTGATGTTCGACCTGGTGTTGCCGGAGGAAATCATCATAAAAAAAATGGCGGGATTTGACCACTATGTTCTTTTACCGGAAGGCCATCCGTTGGCTCACAAAAAGAAGATTTTCCTGCGCGATATGATGGATGACAACCTGGTGTTGCTGGATATCCCGCCAAGCCGGGAGTATTTTCTCGGCATCTTCCGGTCGCTCGGGCTGGAGCCCGAGGTTTCTTTCAGTTCGCCTTCGCTTGAAATGGTGCGCGGCATGGTCGGCCAGGGACGGGGTTATTCCCTGCTGGTGACCCATCCGCACCTGGATTATACCTATGACGGGCAAAAGATAGTCACGCTGCCGCTGGCCGACGATATAGCGCGCGCCGAGTTGGGAATTGCCCGGCATGCGCAAATGCGTCCGACGCGCGCGATGAAGTTGTTTTTTGACTTTTGCTCGGACTGGTTCGGGAAGTACTACGCCCGGGGTGGGTCCTGCCGCGCCGAGCCACCGCTTTATGATCAATCCGCCGGTTCCCTGAGTGAAGCCAGGAAGATCCTGTACCCGCCATAGCCGCTGTGGCGAATTTCAAACCATAATCTGCATATAGCACGATGATGCTTTGAAATTTATCACGGGACTGCCGAATTTTGTTGCGCACGGCTTGCGGAATTTACTGCGAGGTGTTGTGCCGATGGGCCGTCAGGCTTTCCGCTTTTCGACCTCACGAAAACTATCACTTGATCTGAAGGAAGGGGCATCTGTATCTTACTTATACCTACAACCAGGATCTAACCCGTATTCGTCACCGCAGGAGGGATAACCATGCCCAGTGGATCACATCAAAGTCAATACAATGACGCTGTAATAGCGAGCGTCGAAATGGTCTGTGGCGATGGGTTTATGTCTCCCGGTGGTGAGCAGTGCGTTGCCAGTATTGTCGAGGGACTGGATATTTGCGGAAAGAAAGTATTGGAAGTCGGCTGCGGTCTAGGCGGAGTTCTGGTCGCCCTGACACGTAACCATCATGCCGGGTCCGTCCATGGTATGGATCTGGAGGCAAGCGTTCTGGCGCGGGCGAAGAAGCGCGTTCTCGCCGCGGGGCTGGAAAACACGATTCAACTTCAGCAAGTTATGCCAGGTCCCTTTCCCGTCGATGACGATACCTTCGATTTCGTAGTGTGCAAGGAAATGCTGTGCCACATCGAAGACAAAAAAACATTTTATGAAGAGCTGGTTCGAACTATCAAACCCGGTGGCTGGTTGATTGGCAGCGACTGGTTAATCAGCAACGAGGCGCCGGGAACGCCG
>JAAEUI010000428.1 GCA_024227475.1 Paracoccaceae bacterium
CTCAACCCGGCTATCTTACAGCGGCCGCGCGCACTTGATTGCTTGCAAGGACCCGGCCCTGGTTCAACTGATATCTTCGGAACGAAAAGCGTCCAAGCTTTGCCTTGCGGCTGCCGGCGATTACATCGTCGTGCTGCCCGGTAAAGAGAGAGACTTTATCAAGACCCTGGCCGATATGGGGTATATCGTACCGCAATTCAGAGACCAGATATGACAATCTACGAGCCCGCAAACCCGTTAATCGTGCAGAGCGATCATACCGTTCTGGTGGAAGTCGACAGCCCGCGCTACGAGGCCGCCCGCAATGAACTGGTGCGTTTCGCAGAACTGGTAAAGTCCCCGGAACACATTCATACCTACCGAATTACGCCCCTTTCCATCTGGAACGCCCGCGCCGCCGGTATTTCAGCCGCTGAAATCAGCGAGGGGCTTCGCCGGTTTTCAAAATACCAGGTCCCCGAACATGTGCTGGTGGAAATCAACGATTTTGCCTCGCGCTTCGGCCGGTTGCGCATACTTGTCGATTCAAGGGGGCTTATCCTTTGCGCCGATACAACCCCGCTGGCTGAAGAGATCGCCCACAGCAAGACGGCCGCCGGTCTGCTGTCGGACAGACTGTCGGGCACGGAATTTCGCATTCATCCGCTAGACCGCGGCAAGATCAAGCAGGTCTTGATCAAGATCGGTTTTCCGGCCGAAGACCTGGCCGGCTATACCCAGGGGGCACCGGTCCGGTTTGCGGTCCGGCACACCACCCGGCTGGGTGAAAAATTCGGGTTTCGTCCCTATCAGCAACAG
>JAAEUI010000429.1 GCA_024227475.1 Paracoccaceae bacterium
AGCAGTGAAGATCGGGGATTCGATCAACCCGTGATGCCAGAGATAAGCGGCCATGCAGCCCGTTGCGGAGCCGGTGAACGGGTCTTCCGGCAGGCTCGGCGGGGCCAGCAGCAGGCGGGAGAAAGTGTCGCCCTCATCGGTTTCTCCTCCAAGCGTTACCAGAAACGGCTCCATCAATTCAGCGCGGGTAACGCCGCTGGCGGTGCGAAAGGTCTCCAGTATTTCAAGGTCCATAACCGCGCTTTTTAGCGCAGCCTTGTCTTTTAAAACCGTGATGCAAAACGGGGTTCCGGTTGATACCGCCTGTGGGGTGCCAATGATATCGTCAGCCGTCAGGCCGTAAATCCCCGCTATCGCGTCGCGGTCAAAAGTTGGGCCAAACGTCGGAGCTGCCTGAGTCATGGTGATACGCGACCCTTCGTCGGTTTGAGTCACCTCAATAGGCATGACACCGGCTCCGACCTCCAGCGTGAAAGACGCCTTCCCGTTCTGTAACTCGACCAATCCGCGCTCCAGCAACGAGGCGACCGTGGCAATGGTCGGGTGCCCGGCCATCGGGATTTCCTTGTCGGCGAGATAATAGCGCGCACCGAAATCGGCAACTTCCGAGCCAACCAAATAGGCGCATTCCGCAAGTGAGGTTTCGCGAACCAGCGCCATCCGGTTTTCAACGGATATTTCTGCCGCATCGTGGACAACAACGCAGCCATTGCCGCCAAAGGGGACGGTGGAAAAAGCGTCTACCCAGTCGTATTCATAAACTGGCATCAATGCACGCTGACCGGCGACATCTCGTTGGTGCGCGCCAGCGCAAAGGCAAGCGTACGGTCGCGGGCAAAGGCGATGCGTTCACCATCGCCGGAATGGATGGCATAAACCGGGCCTTCAAAATCAATCTGGTCCCGCACCTCTTTGGGCAGATCCGATGGATCTACCGCCCGGACATAAACCAGGCGATCCTTGTCTTCGTTAGGGAAATTAAACTGTACGTGCATGACTCATCCTCACTAGAACGTCTTGAGTTTGACTTGAACCACAAGGTAATTTCAAAACGCCTTATTTACCGATTTCTATGGTTTGAACGACTGTTTCGGGCGCACAGCGCTGCAGATCGACGTGCAGCAGGCCGTTTTCCATCGAGGCTCCGGCTACTTCCACCCCTTCTGCCAGCACAAAGGAGCGCTGGAACTGCCGCGCGGCGATGCCACGGTGCAGGAACATGCGACCCTCGCTGTCATCCACCTGACGACCCCGGATCACCAACTGGGCATTTTCCAGCGTGATGGCGAGGTCCTCTTCGCGGAAACCGGCGACTGCAAGTGTAATGCGATAGGCATTCTCGCTGCTTTGTTCGATGTTGTAGGGTGGGTAGCCTTCGTTGCCGGATTTGGCGGTACGTTCCACCAGCCGGTCCAACTGTTCAAACCCCAGCAAAAAGGGGTGAGAGGCAAAGGATATTTTGGTCATGTATCGAAGCCCTTTTGGTCAAGCGACTTTGGTTCAGGCCCCGATTTCGGCGGCCTGAGGCTAATATGGGGGCTGCCCGGGGGGAACTCAAGTGGGGATGTTTGGGCGCAGTTGATGATTTGGGCATACCCTACGGCATTCCACGTTTTGTCTGATCCGGATTGAACCTGAAACATCGGTCTAAGTATCTGGTGTTACAGCTTTTCACGCCCCATTGGCGATTCCGGCAAAGCGTACAACGCTTTGGTAACCCTGGTTCAGAAAGTGATCGGCGAGCAGCGCGGCGAAGAGAAACATCAAATACTGCACTGAGAATTTGAACATCGCCATAGCGCGCGCGTCATCATCGGTGCGCAACAGTCCCACAGCGTGGTGCAGGAAAACCGCCCCAAGAACAAGCGCTGCAACAAGATAGAAAAGCCCTGACATACCGATCGCAAACGGAAGCGTCGTGGTGAAAGCCAGGGCAATCGTATAACCCAAGGTCTGCCGTTTGGTGAAGGCAACCCCGTGGGTAACGGGCAACATCGGAACACCGGCCCGGGCATAATCCTCGCGCCGCCGGATCGCCAGCGCCCAGAAATGCGGCGGGGTCCACAGGAAGATGATCGCGAACAGAATGATTGCCCCGGGATCAAGGGTTCCGGTCACGGCGATCCAACCCAGAAGCGGAGGCGCTGCACCTGCCGCACCTCCCCAGACGATATTGTAGGGCGTCATGTGTTTCAGAAAAACAGTATAGATCACCGCGTATCCAATAAGCGACAACGCCGTCAGACCCGTGGTCAGCAGGTTGATCTCGATAGCGAGAAGCCCCAACCCGGCACCGCCAAGCAAGAGTGCAAAGGCCAATGCATGTGCGGGAGAGATTTCGCCCTGAGGCAGCGGGCGCTTGTGGGTGCGGGCCATTTTCTCGTCAATCCGGCGATCAACCCAGTGGTTGATTGCCGCGCCCGACGCGGCCGCTAGGCTGATTCCCAGAAGAGCCATCGCAAAAAGTCCGATATCGGGCAGCCCCGGAGACGCCAGCAGCATGCCCACGGCGGCAGTAAAGGCGATCAGCAATACTACCTTGGGCTTGCACAACGCCAGATAGCTTCTCCAATTGTTCTGGGCCCCTAATGTTCCCGCGGATTGAACCGCATCGTTTAGCGACATGAGCCTCTCCCAGTTCAAACGCGGATTGCGCTATACCAGTGAAGGCGCGCCGACGCGCCTTCACAACTGTTAACGGTAAAACCCTGACGCGGGTTACTCTGCCGGCGAAGCGGCCATGCCGGTGTCGATCCTGCGCGCCTTGGATACGTTGATCAGGAAAATCAGCAGCGACAAGGCAAGGCACAGGCCGAACAGCAGGATTAAATAGCCGTAGACCATCCAGCCTTCCTGATCCCAGGATGCGAACCGGCGTGGCATGCCGGCGGCTCCGGCGGCCAGGAACGACCAGTTGACACCCATCGCCCCCACGGTGAACAGGATCACGAACCATTTGCCGCTCGCCGCATCCAGCACCCGCCCGGTGATGACCGGGTAATGGTGCAGAAGAACACCCATCCACATCATCGACATGGCAATCAGCACCGCCATGGTATGACCCGCCTGCCACATCGTGCCGTGCAGCTGGAACGACCAGGCGATGTTCGACGTGATGATCGCACTGACGCCATCAAGGATATAAAGCGTGAAGCCCATCAGCACCGCCATCACACCAGCCTCGGGCCGAAGCCCGTGCTTCACGATCGTCATGGTGACCGTAAAAATGGTGATAGCCGCGCCAATACCAGTGCCATAGCTCATGATATTGCCGTGATAGCTGAGCGCCGAGGGCAATGCCGGGAACATCGTGAAGAAGTGGTGGAAGAACGAGGTGACCGAGGTCAGCAGCAGGATCCACAGCGCCAGATTGGCCATCTTGTCGCTGTAAAGCTTGCGCGTGCCGTCGGCGAGGTAGAGTGGCAATGTGGCATAGACAGCGCTGACAACCATGATCGCCATCGCCTCCATCAGGTTATGCGCAAAGATGTAGAACACGAACTGAAACACCATCGGGTCAGCAGCCCAGGCAATCCAGGCAAAAGGCACGATGCCGTAAAGGAACAGCAGAACCGCGCTGGCCACGATCAATAGCGGCGAGCCCATGATCAGCAGCACAAAGGCTGCCATTGCCATGCCCAGCATGCCCGGATCGCTCAGTTTGCGGCGGTTCAGGACCAGTTCCTCGCGTTCTTTGTCGAAAAACAGCATCTTGATCACCTGGACCGGGTACAGAAGGATCACCGTGATCAGGATGCCAGCTATGCCGGTAAACCCGATAATCACAGACGCCATGCTCCACTGACCGGTTGCAACCCCAACGACGGGCAGCGGATACATCACCGCGTAGCTGATCTTGAGCCCCATCAGGATGGCTATGGTGAAGAGGATTCCGCCGATATTCATCAGCCAGAAGGCCGCGGCCGGTAGCCAGCCAGTCACCGGTTTGCCAACGCATCCCCCGGCCCGGTGCAGGCCCACCCCCATCATCAACTGGAAGACATAAGGAAAGGCCATGGCCGCGCCATGGGCCGTGATCGCGGTGTAGAACAGGCTCGCGTCGAGCCCGAGCATCTGGGTCAGCGGCAGCGCGATACCCAGAAGCACCGCAACCGAAAGCCAGAGGAACGAAGCCATGATCATGGCTGCGGGCCAGAAGTTGATATCATTCAGCTCTGGTTCGCTTTCAACCTTGAACATGCGTCCGAACACCGGAACACTTGATACGATAGAATTTGCAATAGACATATCTGTTTCTCCCTGTCCGCTCAGCTGCTGGCTTCGGTGACGGTAATCTCGTCACTCATGTCATGATGCGCCATGCCGCAATATTCGAGGCAACGGACCTTGTAGGTACCGGGTTCAGTGAACGTATAGATCAGAGAGCTTTCGCTCACGCCGGGTACCAGCATCATGGTAAACAGCACGTCGCCATCCGGGTGATAGACTGCGAATCCATGCACCGTATCCAGGCTTTTGGCGTTGAACCGCACCGGCTTGCCAACCTCGAACTCGTAGGCAGACATGTCGTAGCTCCACGATTGAGCTTCGACCGTCACGTCAATTGCTGCCACGTCCCCTGCGGCGGCTCGTGCGGTGTAAACCGCCGGAATGAACTTGATCGACGCGAGGTTAATGATCAAAAAAAGCGCAACAACCAGCGTCAGCCAGCGACCACGCCATTTGCCGACATCGGCGTCAGTGATGCCGCTTGGTTCAGAATTCACATAGGCTTTTCGAAATACGATTGTCAGAAAGACCAGAAGAAACGGGATCTGAAACAGAAGCAGCACGGTAAATGCACCCCATCCCGATTGATAGATAAATTCAAGCATGATTATCCCTCCACTTGTTGGCTTTGGTTGTCGCGTCGTGGACGGCCACTTCGGCTCTTTTACCTCCGGCGCAATAAACTTAGTTTCTTTCCTTTGTCTTCGAACCCTCTGTTTTCAACTCAGAACGCTGGCTGTTCTCGCACTTAAGCGCTTAACTTAAAAAGGTTTTGGCTTGCGTTCAGAATTGCGCCCTTGGCTTTGGCATGCAGGTATTCGCCAATCTTATCGATGCCGTCTTCACGGATGCGGGTGGCGAAAGAAACGATTCCCAGCGAATACACCACCCCGGCGGTGCCCACGATGATAGGTGCCGCAACACTGATTACCCCGGGATCGATTTCCTCGTCGCAAATCGAGTAACCGCGTTTGCGGGTCAGGGCCAGTTCGTGGTCCAGCGCATCCTTGTCGACGATGGTTTTGTCGGTGAAGGCTTCGTAGTCGGAGCCGATAATCGCTTCTGCTTTGTCCTTCGGCAAAAACGCGAGAATTGCCCGAGAGGCAGAACAGGCATGGGCAGGGCGAACATTGTTTCCCGGATGCACATATCCCATTTTTGTATCGCAGGGCGTGACCGCATGGACCACCCTAACCGAAGCACCATCAAGCTGTCCGAGGAAGGCCGTCGCGCTCCAGTTATTCGCAGCGCAAGTCATGGATTCCTTGAAACCGGCAATGACCTGCCCCGTGCTGGCGCCAATAATCATTGAGCGCAAGAAAGCAGGCGACAATTCGACAAAGGTCTTATCCTGGGACCTCTGCAGTACATTTTCATTCTCAAGCGTTGTGATCAGCCGATACACCGAGACTCGTGGCACGCCGATCTGTTCGGCGATCTCGGTGGGGGTAACTGGCCCGCCAGCTTTTGCGACCGAGTGGATGATCTGTAGTGCGCGATTGACTGACATATTCTCACGATACGAAAGTTGTTCTCATTTTTTGATAATAGGTGTAACATATCCGTGAACGCAAGTTGTTTTGGTGATTACTGAACTCATGACCTGCAGCCTATGTGGATTGCCAACCCCGACACCGCCGATCGAAGCCAGCGGTTACAACTTTTGTTGCGTCGGCTGTCGCGAGGTTTTTCAACGGTTTGGCAAAGATATTATTGAAAACCGCCACCGATCGCGCAGGGGAACGAAACAGCATTCCAACAGCCAAGGAGCCGAGGCATTTTTGCGGATCGAAGGTATGCACTGTTCCTCCTGTGAGGTGCTGATCGACCACCTGGGTGAACGAATCGATGGAATAGAGGAGGTCGCGTCCAGCTATGCGACCTCCACTGCGCGGGTGGTTTATGACCCCGAAAAACTGACGGCAGACGACCTGCCGGGTTTGCTTAGCGTAGCGGGGTACCAAGTCAGTCTGCGTTCAGAACCGCGGGCTGTGCACGATACCGACCGCGCTTTGTTCCGGGTGGTGACGGCTACATCTCTTGCGGCAGTGGTTATGATGCTTTACCTCGCCTTCTACTATCCCACGCATCTGGGAATTGTGGATTATTCCGAGCTTGAGCCTGTTCGCTGGCTTGCGTTCGGTGCCGCCCCCTTGGCAATATTCGTTCTTACAAGCATCATGGTCGCTTATGTCGGGCTGCCGGTGTTCAGGGGTGCCTGGGTCGGATTGCGCACCGGTGTTCTCAACATGGATAATCTGCTGTCTATCGCTGTTCTGGCGGCCTACGGATATTCCACCGTTCAGTTTTTCAAAGGTAACGTAGACGAGCTCTATTTCGACGTTGCCGCCGCCGTTCTTACTGTTGTCACCGCAGGCCGGTATTTCGAAGCCGCTGCAAGGGCCACCGCATCCGAAGAACTGGAAAAGCTCATGGATGCCTGGGCGCCAATGGCTCGGGTTGTGCGCGATGGTCACGAAACCACCGTACCTATTGAGGAGCTTCTTCCCGGCGAAGCTGTGATCATCCGCGCGGGCGAGGCTATCCCGGTTGACGGCACAATTCAAAATGGCAATGCGGCGGTGGATATCTCGCTGCTGACCGGCGAACCTTATCCAGTACGCCTTGGGCTGGGGGACCAGGCCCAGGGCGGTACAATCGTCGTTGAAGGGGAAATCACACAGATCGCTGATGCTGAGACCGAAAGCCAGATGGAAGCTTTGACGCGCATATTGTGGAACGTGCAAAGTTCCTCAGCGGGCGCACGCGGACTGGTAGACCGGATCGCACGAGGGTTTGTCCCGGCCGTGCTCATTCTGGCAGCAAGTGTTTCGATGTGGTTTTTCACATCCGGCAGCGGCCTTCGCGAGGCAATGCTCGTCGGGTTGGCCACATTGATCGTTTCGTGCCCCTGCACATTCGGGCTGGCGATGCCGCTGGCAACTGCTGCCGGGCTTTCTGCGGCTCTGAAACGTGGGATAATCTTAACCAGCTCAGATATTTTCGAACGCCCGCGCGAATTTGACACAGTCATCTTTGACAAAACCGGAACGCTTTCGACGGGGGACATGACCGTAACCACCTCGGTGGCGCCACCCGAAGCCATCGCCCGGGCTGCAGCAGTCGAGCGGCTTTCCTCCCATCCGATCGCCAAAGCCATCTCTCGGCTCGACCAGAGCCTGGAGGCCTCCGATGGCGAACACCACCCGGGCCGTGGCATTGTTGCCAGTGTAAATGGACTGCGCGTGGCCGTTGGCAGCCGCACTCTGTTTTCGATACTTGGTTGGGAGATTCCAGAATCTCTCTGCGCAAAATTTCCAGACGCCGCGACAAATGGCGGGGTCAAATCTTATGTCGGTTGGGACAGCATGGCTCACGGCGCATTTCTGACCAGCGATACGGAGCGCGAGGATTGGCGGGACGTGGTTGCCCTTATTGGCGACAACGCAAAGACTGTCCTGTTGTCTGGCGCCGAACATCCCAGCGGCTACGAGGCCGCATTTGATGAGGTTCACCTGGGCGTCCCACCCGAGGCCAAGGCCGCAATCGTGCGCCACTGTTCAAAAGACGGTGCGGTTGCGATGATCGGTGATGGTTCCAACGATGCACCCGCATTGGCTGAGGCCGATCTTAGCATCGCATTCGGAGCACCAACAGCGCTGGCTGCCGAAGCTGCGGATATCATCATCCCCGGCGAGAAGTTGCCTAAAATCTTTGACGCACTTTCACTGGTTGCAGCAACCCAGGTACGGATCAGACAAAACCTGGGCTGGGCGCTTCTGTACAATGCCACTGCAATACCGCTTGCACTGCTGGGGTTCCTTAATCCGCTGTTTGCCGCTCTGGCTATGTCATCCAGCAGCCTGCTGGTGGTCTGGAATTCATCCAGGGCCCTACCCAAGGGCGCTCAAAACTGGACTGCGGCACCACTTTCGTCCTCAAATCAGAACCTGCGCACCAGAATGAAACTTGCCCGCGAATAGGTGGGCAGGCCCGGGATATCCATGGAATTCAGTATTCTCACCGCCTTTACAATCGGCCTGCTGGGGCTCACCCATTGCCTTGGAATGTGTGGCGGTATTGTCGGCACGCTTGATGCCGGAATAGGGCGAAGGGCGGGTCACTTTGGCGGGCGATTTCCGTTTCATCTGGCCTACAATGCGGGCCGGATCGCAAGTTATATCATCGCCGGGCTTCTTGCAGGACTTCTCGGCTCGCTCGCTGCCACCGCAAGTTTTGGCAATACCGTGCCCGCTGGGCGGATGGTTGCCGGAGTGGTAATGATTGCGCTTGGCCTTTACCTCGCTGGCTGGTGGCAGGCGATCACGGTATTGGAGCATGCAGGTCTGCGGATTTGGCGAAGGGTCGAGCCGGTTGGGCGAAATTTCCTTCCCGTCAACTCTCCGGTGCAGGCGTTTGGGCTGGGTCTGATCTGGGGTTGGTTGCCATGTGGATTGGTCTACTCTGCACTTGCACTGGCCATGGCCTCGGCCTCAGCACTGGGCGGGTCATTGATTATGGCGGCCTTTGGTCTTGGCACCCTGCCCGCACTTTTGTCGTTCGGTGTCTTTTCCGGGGTTGTGAGCAAGTGGGTGCGCCATCCCCTGCTGCGCCAGGCGGCTGGGATGGCAATCGTTTTGTTTGGCGTTTACTCCTGTGTTCTAGCCCTTCAGGGCCACTCTCATGGCGGTCACTGAATACGCGAACCGCTCTGGGGCTTGCACCCGAGAAGTTTATGCAACTTACCTCAGACTAAGTAGAAAATACGTTAGAGTGTTATGCTATTTGTTGGAATCACCTACGAACCTCATAACGCTGCAACATCAAAGGCTTGGATAGGCGAAGCGCTGCATTTCTCAGGTCGTTCCAACACAGTATCAGTATGGGCCGTGCTGCTAAACCGTCTCCTCCTCCAGACCCGCGGTCAGCCTTGAATGCTCCTTCTCAGAAATCTCCTGCAGGTGGTCAAATTCTGAAGTAAACGTCCCCACTCCCATCGTGGCGGAGCGGATTTCGACCACCAGATCCTGCATTTCCGCCGCCGGAATCTGGCAGGAAACCTCGTCCCATCCGATCCAGCCATCTTTGGCCTCAAAGCCATAAATCTGGCCGCGGCGACCAAGGATGATTTTCTGAATTCGGGCGATGAACTCGCTCGGGACGGTGATGGTCACCTGGTTGAGTGGTTCCAGAATGACCGGCCTGGCAGCCACCAGCGCCTCGCGCATCGCCTGCCCACCGGCTTTGCGGAAGGCCAGTTCGGAGGAATCCACTGCATGGTGTTTGCCGTCATCAAGCGTGACTTCGACATCGACCACCGGATAGCCCATCGGCCCCTTGACCAAAGCATCCTCAACCCCGTGTTTGACCGCCGGAATATACTGCCGCGGAACAACGCCGCCGTGAATCGCATCGTTGAACTGAAAGCCAGTGCCACGCGGCACGGGCGCGATTTTCAGCTGCACTTCACCGAATTCACCATGACCGCCGCTTTGCTTTCTGTGACGCACCCGTTTTTCCGCCTTTTTGCGAACAGTTTCACGATAGGCCACCTTGGGAATGGACGAACTTACCGCGAGTCCGGCTCGGTTTTTCAACCGCTCAAGGCAGAGCTTCAGGTGCATATCGCCCTGCCCGCGCAAAACCATCTCGCCGGTCAACTCATCAAAATCGCAGCTCAGCGACGGATCTTCCTCCAGCACTTTTTTCAGATTGTCCGAAAGCTTCACGTCGTCTGAGCGGTTTTCAGCCTTGATCGCCAGACCGTAAAGCGGGGTTGGCGGGGCTGAAAGGCCGTCATCCTCTGTCTTGCCCTGCGCTGTAGCCAGATCCCCGGTGCTGAGCGAATCAAGTTTGGTGAAACCGACGACATCTCCGGCTTCGGCCTTGGTGACAGAATCAAGCTTCTGGCCAAACACCCGGTTTATACCGGACGGGCGCTCGCCGTTCAGCGTATCGCCACTTCCAAAGGAGCCCTGCATGACCCGCGCCAGCGACAACTTTCCGGCGTGACCGACGTGCAGGGTCTTGAATACTTTTGCCTGAGCCTCTCCTCCAGCCAGCCCCAGCCGATCGACGGTCATGGAAACATCCGGGCCCTCGTGGCGCAGCGCTTTCATCAGCCGCCTGATTCCATTGCCGTTTGTCGCCGAACCAAAAAACACCGGAATCACCAGATTTGTGGACAGGTCCTTGCTTAGGTTGTCATAGATTTCCGTGCTGGAGGGTTCTTCATCTTCCAGCAGTTTTTCCAGCAGGTCATCGTCAAAATCCGCCAGGCTTTCGAACAGTTCGGTGCGGGCCTCGACCTCGCGCTCCTGAACTGTGTCAGGCAGGGAAATCTGGCTGGATGGTTTGTTTTCCTCCCAATGGAAAGCCCGCTCTGAGACAAGATCGACGTGCCCGGTAACGGTATCGCCTTCCCGGATCGGAATTTCCCTTAAGACGAGTGGCTTGCTGGAAGCACCCTGAAACGCCTCCATCAGGGCCTTTGCTGAGATGTCCTTCTTATCAAATTTATTGATGAAAATGATCACCGGAACCGAGTATTCGTTCAGCAATTTCAAATAAGAAGCCAAGGCGATTGCTTTTTCCGGTGTTGGTTCGACCACCACCACAGCGATATCAGCGACGCCCATTGCAGAACGTGTATCCTGCATCAGATCGACCGAGCCGGGACAGTCGATAAATGTCCAGCGTTCACCCAGATAATCTGCTGTGGCTACGTTCATTTCGGTCGACATGCTGTGGGATTTTGCTTCGGGTGACCCATCTCCCAATGTGAATGCACTATTTGCAGATGTATGTCGCTGGAGCACTTCTGCCTCTGCCAACAAAGCCTCCAGCAAGGAGGTTTTGCCGGAAAGATAGGGGCCACAAATCAGGGCGGCACGGGAGGAATTTGGTTGGGAGACGGTCATGAGCAAACCTTTCGAATTTCGACGATCAGCTCATTGGGTGCGTGTACTGTTTCAGGCTTCCCAGGTGCAGGGGCTGACAGCAAAAGCTGATGTTATGTCGGGCAAGTCTAGCCGGAAGAAAGGTTCTTTTTAAAGGGGGGTTTAGCAATTTCACAGTTTCACCCGCTGTTTTTTGATTCTGACATTAATTCAAACACCGACACGAGCGCTTATTGTAACCCTTTCAGACAGGCAATTTTCAGTGTAGACTTCCGGCAAAGACAACTACGCACAAGGCCCATGAGCAAGTCAGAGCAGATGAGCAGGACCGAAGTCCTGCGTGTAGAACTGGAAATGAAGCGGCGCGAGCATCGCGATCTGGACGACGCGATCCGTGCCCTGCATGAAACACCCGGCCCCGATCCTCTGACGATGCAGCGCCTGAAACGGCAGAAGCTGGCCCTGAAGGATGAAATCTCGCGAATCGAAGATGAGTTGACGCCGGACATCATCGCCTGAAACCGGTTATTGCCTGAACCCCAACATTCGCTATAGTGCCCGCTTCCCGCAGCCCTGTAAGGAACAGTCGTCATGGGCGAAATCAAAATCGGCATTGTCATGGGCAGCCAGTCAGACTGGGCCACGATGAAGGAAGCCGCCAACATTCTTGATGAACTGGGCGTGGCACACGAGGTCAAGATCGTGTCGGCACATCGCACCCCGGACCGTCTGTGGGCCTACGGCAAAACAGCAGTTGATCGCGGTCTGCAGGTGATCATCGCCGGGGCCGGAGGCGCGGCGCATTTGCCCGGTATGCTGGCCAGCAAGACCCGGGTGCCAGTGCTGGGAGTTCCGATCCAGACCAAGGCGCTGTCGGGGGTCGACAGTCTTTATTCAATCGTACAGATGCCCAAGGGCTTTCCGGTTGGGACCATGGCGATTGGCACCGCCGGGGCGGCCAATGCCGGGCTGATGGCGGCGGCCATACTGGCGAATACTGATCCGGAACTGGCCGGGCGACTGGAACAGTGGCGACAAGCCCTTTCTGATTCGATTCCAGATGAGCCAAGCGATGACTGAACCGCTAAGGCCCGGCGCAACAATCGGGATACTGGGCGGTGGTCAACTGGGGCGGATGCTTTCGGTCGCATCGTCGCGCCTGGGGCTGAAATCCCACATTTATGAGCCGGGCAACGCCCCGCCTGCCGGTCAGGTTGCCGATCAGGTCACAACCTCACCCTATGAGGACACGGTCGCACTTGAAGCATTTGCCAATACAGTCGATGTCATTACCTTTGAATTTGAGAACATTCCTGCGGAAGCGCTCGACACGCTGGAGGCGATCCGACCCGTCATGCCCAACCGGGCCGCTCTGGCAACGTCACAGGACCGTATCACCGAAAAGGATTTCCTGACCGGGCTTGGGCTGGCCTGCGCTCCTTATGCAAACGTGGAAATTGCGGATGATCTGGCCAAGGCTGTTGCGCTGGTCGGGGCACCGGCGATACTGAAAACGCGCCGCTTTGGCTATGACGGTAAAGGCCAGACGCGCCTGAAAACCGAAGCGGATGCACAAAAGGCCTGGGAAGAGCTGGGGATGACACCCAGCGTGCTGGAAGGTTTCGTCGATTTCTCGCACGAGGTTTCGGTGATCGGCGCCCGGTCGCTGTCCGGTGAGGTGGTCTGCTTTGACCCTGGCGAAAATGTCCACCGCGACGGTATACTGCACACCACCACCGTTCCGGCCAAGCTTACACTCAGCCAGCAAACAGATGCGGCAATCCTGACTGGTAAAATACTGAATGCACTTGATTATGTCGGGGTGATGGGCGTTGAGCTGTTCGTTACGCCGCAGGGGTTGCTGGTCAATGAAATCGCGCCTCGGGTGCACAACTCGGGGCATTGGACTCAGAACGGCTGCGTGATTGATCAGTTTGAACAGCACGTCCGCGCCGTGGCGGGTTGGCCGCTGGGCGACGGTCAGCGGCATTCAAATGTGGTAATGACGAACCTGATCGGGGATGAAGTGAATGATGTGGCTGAGTTGTCAAAGGATGCCAGCGTCGGCCTGCATCTTTACGGCAAGGCAGACGCCAAACCTGGCCGCAAAATGGGCCACGTGAATAAAATTACCGGATCTGCTTAGCTGATTGTCAGCGGCACGCAGACGGATTTGCTGGCATCCCAGAAGAAACCCTCTGCACAGGATGATGTCTGTTGCGAGCGATGATCAGACCCGTGGCATCCAAACGCAAAAGCGGAAGCCGGGAGCAAGGCTGCGGTTAAAAAGATAGCGGCGATTTTGAGTTTCATGGCGCACTCCTCCGCGCTCAAGGTGGCATTTTTTGCCCAAAAAGTAAATTCACTCAGTTGTGACTGAACCGGCCGGACCTCAGATAATGCACAACCTGATCAAAAACAGCAGGGTTGTTCATCATGAATGTGTGGGTGACAGGGAGCACGATAAAATCGCTCATACCACCGACCTTGGTGCTTTCGACAGCAACTTTTCCATCATCCGGACCATCAATCAGGTTGGACAGAATCGGGCTTATGCTTTGGTTGCCAGCAACAACACCCAGCGAGAATTTCACCGGGCCCATCTTGTTGGGCAGACTGTCCCGACCGGTGCCCAACTGCATTCCGGCAATGCCGTTCCATAATTCAAAACCGGGCAACTCTGCAAGCTGATCAACCACCGGAGAACCGCTGTTTGGCGGGCCCAGCATGACTACATGGCCAAGATTTCCGGGCGGTTTGGGCGTGTTTTCCATGAAGTACCGCATCAGGATCCCGCCCATGGAATGGGTGACGAAATGGATCTTGTCGGCGTTTACGCATTGCGAAATCGCATCCGGAATCGTTGCGCTTGCAAGGGTTTCGATGGTGGCTTCCTTGGAAGGATAGCCGACATTCACAACATCATACCCCTTGCGGCGCAGACGCCACTCCATCACTAAAAAGCTGTGGGAGGAGCGCGCCAGCCCGTGCAGAAGCACCACGCATTCCTTTGCTTCCGCGGGTGCGGCAGCATTAAGGGACATGGCAGTGGCCGCAGTTGCAACCAGAGGGCGGATCAGGCTCATACCCCAAAATCTGGGGATAGAGGGCGGCAAGTCAAGTCAAAGATCAATCTGACGTTGCGTTCCGGACAAAACGCTGATCGCAACTCCGCCCAAAACCAGTACCGCTGCCAGGGTGAAGCGCAGACTGTAGGGTTCCGCGAGGAATGCCATTCCACCTGCCATTGCAATCAGCGGCACACTCAACTGGGCTACAGCCGCCGTGGCAATGTTGAGCCGGGGCAGCAGGAGATACCAAAGCGCATAACCCATGGCCGAAGTTACAGCACCGGAAAGACAGGCCAGAAAAATACCCTGTGTTGCGACAGGTTCGCTCGGAATGAACAGCCAGACAGCGGCCGCAACCGGCAAAGCATAGAAAAAATTCAGGCCAGTCGCAGCCAACGGATCTGTAGCTTTCTTCCCGATCAGTGAGTAAACGCCCCAGCCGATGGCAGCGATCAGCATAAGAAGCAGCCCGAATGGATCAGGCGCACCGGAGCCCGGCAGCAGCAGGTAGACCAGCCCCGAAAAGGCAATTGCCGCGCCGGTCCATTGCTGGCGCCTTGGCCTCTGCCCCCAAATCACGGCCCCGGCAAACATCGTTACCTGTACCCCGCCAAACAGGATCAACGCACCAAGACCGGCATCAAGTGTCAGATAAGCAAAGGAGAAACCAAGCATATAGGCAGCCAATCCTGCCACAGCGACGGTGTCCGGTTTCCATTTCTGCGGCCATGCGCCCCTTACCGCCAGCAACACTCCCAGCATCCCTGCCCCGGCGCTGAGCCTGATCAGGGCAAAACTGGCCGGGCCGATTGCGCCATCCGCCAATGCCAGACGGTTCAGAACCGAGTTGGCGGCAAAGGCGAACATGGTCAGACAGACAAGTAAGAACAGGCGCATAGCCCCATGAATGGAGTTCGGCTAAGGAATGCAAGTCAGGTTTTCGTTATACGCCGGCAAAAGCAGCAGGATAAACAAGTTCGCGTTTCAAAGAGGCAAAGGCACCGGCATCCAGCACTGCAGCCGCAGTGAATTCATGCGGGTAAGGACTGTCAAACCCTCCGGCCTGGCTGACGTCAAAGCCGAATTTGCCATAATATTTCGGGTCGCCGAGGACAAATACTGCGGTCCATTCATCCTCTTCCGCCAGTTCCAGTGCTGCGTGGATCAGGGCCGAGCCAATGCCTTGCCGCTGGCGGAACGGATGCACGGACACCGGAGCAAGCGCGAGGCAATTGACCGGTTCCACCAATCGGGACAGGGCCAGATGACCGACCACCTCGTCCAGCACTGTGGCCACCCATTCATAAACCACATCTTCCTGTTCGCGCAGGTTGTCGACCAGCAAGGCCTCGCCGTGCTGTCCAAAGGCCGAAGCGATCAGATCAGAGATTTTGCGCCTGTCGCGCGCGGTGGCAAGACGGACATACATGACTCAATGTTAGCACAAATTTTTGGCACTGCCAGATGAGGAATTGAAATGTGATCAGGAGGGTCATTTTTCGAGCCACACGGTGAAAGGGCCATCGTTGGTAAGGGTGACTTGCATCTCGGCTCCGAACTGGCCGGTTTCAACAGCGACACCGTGTTCGGTGATTTTCTTACAGAGCAGGTTGAACAGGCGCAGGCCTTCATCTGGGGCTGCAGCTGCGGAAAAACCGGGGCGGTTGCCGCGAGTGGTGTCGGCGGCCAGAGTGAACTGGCTGACGATCAGGGCGCTGCCGCCTGTGTCGAGAATTGAGCGGTTGGTCTTGCCATTTTCGTCGCGGAAAATGCGAATGTTCACGACCTTACGGGCCAGCGCTTCGGCATTGGCATCGGTATCGCCCTGCATGGCGCAGGCAAGGATCATCAGGCCGGGGCCGGTCTGGCCAACTGTGGTGCCGTCAACAGAGACGTTAGCGGAGGTGACACGTTGGAGGAGGCAGCGCATATTGATGATCCAATTCTTGCACCTTCCAGTGGCGCCGTGGCTAAACTACTGTAGAACGTCAACACCGGTATAGCGGTTTCCGCAACTCCTGCAGCAATCCTCGCAGCCACCGTCGCCATAAGGCCCGACGCCCCAAATGCTGCCTTCGTGTTTTGTGCTGGCACCCATGCAGATTTTTTCGCCGGTTCTGCATTCCAGCCGGAACAGATGATTGTCCGAGTCTTTCAGCACGTAAGCCTGATCGCCACCCGGCCAGGCGCGGTTGCTGTTTACCGCAAAGAAGCTGACGTAAACGACGTACTGGCGCTCGCTGCGCATCCGCCATTCGAGCACGTCTGCTTTGGCGGATTGTGGTAGCAATGTTGATCCCAGCAGCGCAAGCAACGCCGCCATTGTCAGGCGAATCATAGTCCCCTCCCCGGTTTTACTCAGGATAACACTGTGCAGGGGTTGGAGCAGAAAAAAGGCCCCTCGGAAAATTCCGGGGACCTTTCTGTTGAACAGTTGCGGTCCGCTCTCAGGCATTGCTTGCGCAATACCCTGCCGCGGGGAAGCGTTTTGGCCCCTTACGGGACCAAAGCCAGTTCTTACCTTCTCGCGCGATGGCCGTTGGCCATCACGCTGTCAGGTATCACTTCGCTTACGCGAAGTGATTACATCATGCCGCCCATGCCGCCCATGCCGCCCATGTCGGGCATGCCGCCGCCTGCGCCGCCGCCAGCCGGGGCTGGCTTGTCGGCTACCATGGCTTCGGTAGTGATCAGCAGTCCTGCGATCGAGGCTGCATCTTCCAGAGCAGTCCGCACAACTTTGGCCGGGTCGATCACGCCGAAGGAGAACAGGTCACCATACTCTTCGGTCTGCGCATTGAAGCCAAAGGTTGCGTCGTCGCTTTCGCGGACTTTGCCAGCAACAACTGCGCCGTCAACACCTGCGTTTTCCGCGATCTGACGCAGCGGAGATTCCAGTGCGCGACGAACGATGCCAATTCCGGCATCCTGATCGGCGTTTTCACCGGAAACCGCTGTCAGACCTTTTGCAGCCTGTACCAGAGCAACTCCACCGCCAACGACAACGCCTTCCTGCACCGCAGCGCGGGTTGCATTCAGGGCATCGTCAACGCGGTCTTTGCGCTCTTTGACTTCCACTTCGGTGTTACCACCAACGCGGATCACGGCAACACCGCCAGCCAGTTTGGCCAGACGTTCCTGCAGTTTTTCGCGGTCGTAATCGGAAGTTGTTTCTTCGACCTGAGCCTGGATCTGAGCAACACGTGCGTCGATTTCAGCTTTTTCACCGGCACCGTCAACGATGGTAGTTTCGTCTTTGGTGATCGAAACTTTCTTCGCAGTACCCAGCATTTCCAGGCCAACGTTTTCCAGTTTCATGCCGAGGTCTTCGGAAATCACCTGACCACCAGTCAGAATGGCGATGTCCTGCAGCATGGCTTTGCGGCGGTCGCCAAAGCCAGGTGCTTTGACCGCAGCGATTTTCAGGCCGCCACGCAGTTTGTTCACAACCAGAGTTGCCAGCGCTTCGCCTTCAACGTCTTCAGCAATGATCATCAGAGGTTTGGACGACTGGATAACAGTTTCCAGCAGTGGAACCATGGCTTGCAGCGACGAGAGTTTTTTCTCGTGCAGCAGAATCAGGCAGTCTTCCAGCTCGGTTGTCATTTTTTCCGGGTTGGTCACGAAGTATGGTGACAGGTAACCACGGTCAAACTGCATGCCTTCAACAACTTCGGTTTCTGTTTCCAGACCTTTGTTTTCTTCGACAGTGATCACACCAGCGTTGCCAACACGTTGCATCGCGTCTGCGATTTGCTGACCGATAGCAGCTTCGCCATTGGCAGAGATTGTGCCGACCTGCGCCACTTCGTCAGAGTCTTTGACTTCGCGGGAGCTGGATTTGATGGTTTCAACCACATGCGCAACTGCGCTGTCGATTCCGCGTTTCAGGTCCATTGGGTTCATACCGGC